>CAZCXH010000194.1:0-8456 GCA_964502525.1 uncultured Chitinophagaceae bacterium | reverse complement strand
CCTTTCTTAGAACAACTGCCTGTTTTGCGGAAGTTATTTTGAAAGTGTTGCTTATGTTGATAGTCAGGTTGCAGCATCTTTTGCTGAATACTCCAGTCAATTAATATTCTCCTATACAGATGAAACGGGAACGCTCTATCAATCTCTTGGAATATTAGCGGGTAATTATAGCGCAACAGCCGATTCAAGATTAACTATAACTGAACTGACCGATGAATACATGACTGGCGCTTTTTCAGGCACGATTTACGCAAGTGACTACACTACAAAAGTTGTAATAACCGAAGGCGAGTTTAAGCTGAAACGTGGCGACCAAAACAACAACACCAATAATCCTCCTGTGCAACTTGACTTCATCGAGTTCAAAGCTGATAACCAGCCCTTCAGGGTAGAAATGCAGGCAGGCACAGGCGCAGTATTGTTTCAAACAGATTCAGCCACCTTTAGCACACTCACTTTTGGACATTTTTCTTTTGGCGGAAATGTAAAGAGCATTAAATTCTCAGCACGAATTCAGCGGATTTTGAGGTAAAGGATTATATCAAGGACAGTACTTCTTATTACCCGATAGTAGATTTTTCCTGCACATTTAACGATAACTCACGCTACGAATATCCGAGAACTTTCAACCCAGCTAATATCGAAATCACACGGTACGAAACCTGGCAAGACGGAATTATTGAAGGCAAATTCAACTTCGCTAACGTGGATTACATTGAACCAAGCGGGAACAAGACTCCGGGAAGTTCTATTACGGAAGGAAGATTCAGGATGACACGTTGAGTAGTAGAGTTTCCGGAAGAAAGAGACATGCTTTCTGTTAATGCCGAACATCCTACCCTTCAATTTTTTGAACTGAATTATTTCGTATAGCATGAGGTGCAACTATACTGTGCGCGGGATAAAATCGTACATTTTCTATTTCTGTTTACGGTTTATATGTTTACGGTTTACATTGCAAAAACTCCAAACTGTAAATCGTAAACTGTAAACGGCTCAATGGCGCAATTTATCCCGTTCGCGGTAATTCAATTGGTTTATATTGGTATAAGAAAAAAACCAGAATGCTTTAATCCTCCACCAATTTTTCTCAAGCTTTTATTTACCCATAGCAGG
The DNA here is from genome assembly GCA_964502525.1 of uncultured Chitinophagaceae bacterium. Classification (GTDB taxonomy): domain Bacteria; phylum Bacteroidota; class Bacteroidia; order Chitinophagales; family CAIOSU01; genus DATLYB01. The sequence goes on along the minus strand of CAZCXH010000194.1, from coordinate 7,340 downwards.
TCGCATGACTAAAGTCATCAAACTTGATGACTTTAGTCATTCCATGAGGTCTCCTTATCACGAAATTTTGACCGGGATAATAAAAACCACCGGCATGAAAACTTCAGTTTTTTGCAGTCTCCTGTTTTTCGGATTTTCCTTTAGCCTCTTTGCCCAAGATGAAGGCGAAACCATTTTTAAATCCACCTGTTCGGCCTGCCACAAAGTCAGCAGCGCCCGGCTGGTGGGTCCCGGCCTGGCAAATGTCCACAAAAGGCGCACGGAGGAATGGTTCGTCAGCTTCGTGAAGTCATCACAAGGCATGGTCAGCAAAGGCGACCCGCAAGCCGTGGCGATTTTTGAAGAATTCAACAAAACCATCATGCCCGACCAAAACCTCACCGATGCGCAGATAAAATCGGTGCTGGCATATATTATTGCAAACAGCCCGGCTGAAACGGCAGGAACTACTGCAAGCGCTGAATCACAAACAACCGAACCGGCAACGCCCGAGCGCGTGGCAACTGATGCAGATATTGTAGCGGGGCAGAATTTATTCGTAGGCAAAACCAATTTCGCCAATGGAGGTCCTACCTGCAACTCCTGCCACAATGTGAAGAATGACAAGGTGGTTACCGGAGGCGCTCTGGCAAAAGACCTGACCGGAGTTTATGGAAGGCTCACCGGAGAAGGGGTGCAAGCCATTCTGGCATCTGCACCTTTCCCTGCAATGAAACAGGCTTTTCAGAATAACCCGCTGACCGAGGATGAAATTTTTCAGCTTACCGCCTTTCTGAAAGTTGCCAATGACGAGCAGATATACCAGCAGCAGCGTGATTACGGTAAAAGGATGCTCTATACCGGCATCATTGGCGCCTTCATCCTGATGGGCGTTTTCCCGGCATTGTGGTTCAGGAGAAAAAGCAAAACCGTGAACACGAGAATTTACGACCGACAGGTGAAGTCTATTAATTAAAAACTTATAAATCAACATAACATGAGTTGGATTGAAGACATTATCTCCCCGAAAACCCGCAAGTGGGAAGAGTTTTACCGCAACCGTTTCCAACACGACCGTATCGTGCGCAGCACGCATGGCGTGAACTGCACGGGCGGCTGCTCGTGGCAAATCCATGTGAAAGACGGCATCGTGGTTTGGGAAACGCAGCAATTGGATTATCCATTGCTGGAAGATTCACTTCCGCCTTACGAGCCGCGCGGGTGCCAGCGCGGAATTTCCTACTCATGGTATTTGTACAGTCCGCTTCGTATAAAATACCCTCTTATACGAGGAACGCTTCTTGATTTTTTCCGCGAGGAAAAAGAAAAAGCCGGTGGCGACCCGGTGAAAGCATGGGAAAATCTCCAGAACAATAAAGAAAAGCGTAAACGCTACCAATGGTCGCGTGGAAAAGGCGGTTTCAGAAGGACAACATGGGACGAAGCATTGGAGATAATGGCTGCCGCTAATATTTACACTGCTAAGAAACACGGTCCCGACCGTGTTGCGGGTTTCTCACCTATCCCCGCCATGTCTATGCTGAGTTACGCTGCCGGTGCGCGCTTCCTTCAGCTCTTCGGAGGATTCAATTTAAGTTTTTACGATTGGTACTGCGATTTGCCGACTCACTTTCCCGAAATGTGGGGCGAGCAGACTGATGTGTGCGAAAGCGCTGACTGGTACAACTCCAAGCTGATTGCCGACATGGGCGCTTGCCTGAACATGACGCGCACGCCCGACTGCCACTTTTTTGCCGAATCGCGCCACAACGGAACAAAAGCCGTGGTGTTCTCGCCCGACTTCAGCCAGGTGTGCAAATATGCCGACCAGTGGGTGCCGGTGCATCCCGGAACGGACAATGCCTTCTGGATGGCTGTAACGCACATCATCCTGAAAGAATATCATCATCAGAAACAGACGCCTTATTTTATTAATTACACCAAACAATACACCGACAGCCCGTTTTTAGTGCATCTCGAAAAAGAAGGAGACCATTACAAACCAGGCAGGCTGATTCGCGCCAATGAACTCTCAAAATGGAAAGACATCGAAAACGGGGAATGGAAGTTTTTGAACATTGATGCAAAAACAGGCGATTTTGTTTCACCTAAAGGCACTATGGGTTACAGGTGGGATAAGGCAGGCGGCAAATGGAATATGAAATTGGAATGTGGCGAGCAGAATAAAGAATTTGACCCGGTGCTCACCATGCTCGATAAAAATGACGGAGTGTTGCAAACTGAATTTATCGAGTACGGCTTGAATAAAACTTTTCTGCGCGGGGTGCCGGTGAAATATGTGGACACCGTGAACGGCAAAGTGCCGGTGGCTACAATTTATGATTTGCTGATGGGTCAATATGGCGTTGACCGCGGGCTTGCCGGTGATTATCCGAAAGATTACACCGATAAAGACGCTTCCTACACGCCCGCGTGGCAGGAAGTCTTCACGGGAATTGACTCAAAAACCGTTTTGCAATTTGCCCATGAATGGGGAAATACTGCCGAAACCACCAAAGGTAAGTGCATGGTGATTGTCGGTGCCGGTATCAATCACTGGTATCACGCCAATCTCATTTACCGTTCAGCGGCAATGGCATTGGCATTGTGCGGATGTGTAGGAGTGAACGGAGGAGGGCTGAACCACTATGTAGGTCAGGAAAAACTTGCTCCGGTTGACTCATGGGGCGGCATCACCTTTGCAAAAGACTGGGTGCCGACAGCCCGCTTGCAGCAGGCACCGCTGTGGCATTATATCAATACCTGCCAGTACCGGTATGACGGCTATCACTGGCATTACAACCCGGTGCCCGATAATAAATGGACGAAAAAACATACTGCCGATACGATTTTCACTGCGGTAAGAAACGGGTGGATGCCATTCTATCCGCAATTCAATAAAAATCCGCTGAATCTGCATAAAGAAGCTGCTGCTGCCGGAGCAAAAACCAATGAGGAATTTGTGAAATGGACGGTGGGGCAATTGAAAGACCGCAAGTTGCAGTTCTCCATCAACGACCCCGATTCGGAAGAAAACTTCCCGCGTGTGTGGTATATCTGGCGCGGCAACGCCATCCACGGCAGCATGAAAGGTCATGAGTACGCTTTCAAGCACTATCTGGGAACGCACAGCAACGCCATTGCAAAAGATGCCGATGACAAAACGGAAGAAGTGAAATGGCACGATATCGCTCCGGTGGGCAAGATGGATTTGGTGGTGGATTTGAATTTCCGAATGGATTCATCCGCTCTCTATTCCGACATCGTGCTTCCGGCAGCTTCATGGTATGAAAAAACCGACCTGAACAGCACCGACCTCCATTCATTCATCCATCCGCTCGGACAGGCGGTTGCCCCGGTGTGGGAATCAAAAACCGACTGGGATATTTTTAAGCAAATCACAAAAGCGACCAGCGAGTTGGCAAAAACACATTTTGCAGAACCGCAAACCGACATTGTGATGACGCCCCTCTCGCACGATTCTGCTGACGAAATCACGCAGCCCACCATCAAGGACTGGTACAAAGGCGAATGTGAGCCGGTGCCCGGTAAGTCCATGCCCAAGTTCACGGTGGTCACGCGCGACTACACGCAGCTCTATGAAAAATTCATCACGCTGGGTGAAGGCATTCGTGAGAAAGGGCTGGGCGCGCATGGCAATCATTATTTCTGCAAGGAAGAGTATGATGAAATGTGCACTTCCAATCATTTCCCCAAGCGGAAGTATGGAGAGAAAACCTTACCCAGCATCCAGGAAGACGAATGGGCTGCCAATGCCGTATTGCACTTATCAACGCTCACCAACGGCAAGCTGAATGTGCAGGCATACAAGAACATGGAAAAGAAAACCGGTCTTGTACTGGCTGATTTGGGCGAAGGCAGCAAAGATGTTAAACTCCGCTATCAGGATTTAGCAGCACAGCCGCGCAGATATAACACTTCGCCCTTGTGGTCAGGTTTGATGAACGATGGACGGGCTTATGCACCCTACACTTACAATGTGGAAAGGCTTGTTCCTTGGAGAACGCTTACAGGACGTCAGCATTTTTATCTTGACCAGGAATTGTATATCGCTTACGGTGAGCATCTGCCCACTTACAAGCCGGCTCCGCGTCCTGAAGTGTATGGCGATTTGCGCGAAACATGGAAAAAGGGCAAAGCGATGGCGCTGAACTATATCACGCCTCACGGAAAATGGCACATCCACTCCACTTACATGGAAAACCTGAGGATGCTTACGCTCTCGCGTGGTATTGAGCCTTGCTGGCTGAGTGAAGTGGATGCGGAAAAACTCGGCATCAAAGACAATGACTGGGTGGAAGTGCATAATGACCACGGAGTTTATGTAACCCGTGCTGTGGTGAGTTCGAGAATTGCTCCGGGAATGTGCATCGTGTATCACGTTCCGGAAAGAACGGTGGGAATTCCAAAGTCGCAGTTGAGAGGCAGGCGCGGAGGCGGGCACAACAGCGTTACCCGTACGCACCTGAAGCCGAACTATCTGAATGGCGGCTATGGGCAGTTTTCCTATCACTTTAACTATTGGGGTCCCATCGCTCCGCAACGCGATTCCTATGTGATAGTGCAGAAAATGGAGAAATTAGAATGGTAGGGAAAAAGTTATCGGTTAATCGCTATCGGTTATTTAAAAAGATAACCGGGGAAATAGCGATTAACTGTTTTGAGAAACGATTAATGATTAACAAATAACCAATAACTAATAACTAATAACTAAAGACATGGACGTTCGCTCACAAGTTTCAATGGTGTTTCACCTCGACAAGTGCATCGGGTGCCACACGTGTTCCATCGCTTGCAAAAATATCTGGACCGACCGCAAGGGCGCGGAGTACATGTGGTGGAATAATGTGGAGACCAAGCCCGGCACGGGTTATCCCACCAAATGGGAAGACCAGGATATTTATAAAGGAGGGTGGGAAAAGAACGGCAGCGGCATCAACCTGAAAGGCGCGGGCAAGCTGAGAGGCTTGGTGAATATTTTCCATAACCCCAACCTTCCGGTGATTGACGACTATTATGAGCCGTTCACCTACAAATATCTTGACCTCATCGAGTCGCCTGAGTTGGATGACCAGCCTTCAGCGCGTCCTATTTCACTGATTACCGGGAAACCCATTGACATCAAGATGGGTCCCAACTGGGATGACGACCTGAGCGGCACTCCCGACTATGCCCGCCAGGACCCGAATCTAAAAAATCTCTCTCAGGCTGAACAGGAGGTGATGTTCCAGTTGGAAAGAATGGCGTTCTTCTACTTGCCGCGCATCTGCAACCATTGCCTCAATCCGGCATGTGTCGCTTCATGCCCGTCAGGAGCGATTTACAAAAGAGGCGAAGATGGCGTGGTGCTGATTAATCAGGAGGTGTGCCGCGCATGGAGAATGTGCGTTACCGCCTGTCCTTACAAAAAATCATATTACAACTGGCATACAGGCAAATCGGAAAAGTGCATCCTCTGCTTCCCGCGTATCGAAGCGGGGCTGGCTCCCGCATGTATGCACTCGTGCGTAGGAAGAATCCGCTATCTCGGAGTGCTGCTCTATGATGCTTCAAAGATTGAGGCTGCCGTGCATAGTGACGAAAGCCACCTGATTGACCGCCAACTCGAAATGATTCTCAATCCGTTTGATGAAAATGTAATCCGTGCAGCAAAGGAAAACGGAGTTGCCGACAGCACCATCAGAGCCGCGCAGTTTTCGCCAGTTTATAAATACGTGAAGGAATGGGGGCTTGCTCTGCCGCTTCATGCCGAGTTCCGCACCATGCCGATGTTGTTTTACGTGCCGCCATTGCTTCCGGTAATGGCAAGTTTGAAGCAGGTGGACAACAGCGCACAGGCTGAAAAAATGAATCCCATTGCCAAATACTGGGACGACAACTGGCTCTACGACACCAGTACGCGGGAGTTGTTCGGCACGCTCGACCAGGTGCGCTTTCCGCTGAAATATCTTGCAAGCATGTTGAGCGCAGGCGATGAAAACCTGATTAAAGACAAATGGAAAAAGCTGATGGCGGTGCGCATTCACCGCAGAAGGGTAACCGTTGGCGATGTATCGCAGGAACGCACCAATGAAGCATTGCGCGAAGCCGGGCTGACGGCTGAACAGGCGGAGGGAATTTTCTACCTCACCGCGCTTGCCAAGTTTGACGACCGCTTCGTGATTCCGCCCGCCCACCGCGAACAGGCTGTGGAAATGCTTGAGTTCACGGGCGACACCAAAGGCGATACCGGTTTCGGATTTAAACTAAAACCTGCACGCGGGTTATAAAACAAATAACGATGAAAAACCTGTCACATTACCAACTGCTTGCGGGCTTGTTTGAATACCCCGATGGAAATTTTATCGGGAAAGTGCAGAAAGCCCAGGATGCGCTGAATGAAAAATATCCGGAAGCGGGAAAATTGTTGCAACCCTTCACGGATTGCATTTCTAAAGTTACCGGCATCGAGCGCGAAGAACTGTTCACACGCTCATTCGATGTTCAGGCGGTTACCACGCTTGACCTGGGGTATATTGTGTTTGGAGAAGACTACAAAAGAGGAGAATTGCTGGTGAATCTCAACCGCGAACACCGCGAAGCGGGAAATGATTGCGGCACCGAACTTGCCGACCATCTCACCAACGTACTGCGCCTGCTGCCTAAGATGAAGGATGAAGCCGTCCGCAGCGAACTGGTGGAGAAAGTGCTTGCGGCTGCGGTAGGAAAAATGATAGCGGATTTTGATCCCAAGCACATTGAGGCGAAAGACAAGGTGTATAAGAAACATCACAAAACGCTGATTGAACGCGCGGAGAATTACTATACCATTTATATTAATACGCTGCTGGCGCTCTATGCAGTGCTGAAGGCTGATTTCAACTTCACCGAACAGGAAGACAAGAAAGAAACTTCGGAATTTTTGAAATACGTCTATACCGAAATTGAACTTGAAAAAGACTAATATCCTTGACTATTGCCCAACGACTAATGCCCAATGACTAATGACTAATAACTAACAACCAAAACATTTTTTAAACCAAAATAAACCTCTGAAATATGCAAGACCTCGTAAATGCGCTGAACAATTTTCTTCTGATTGGTTTGCCATACCTTGCGCTGGCGGTGTTCCTGGTGGGTTCGATTTACAAATACACCCGCGTTAAATTCCAGTATTCATCGTTGTCGTCCCAGTTTCTGGAGGGCAGGCAGTTGTTCTGGGGCTCGCTGCCGTTTCACTGGGGAATCCTTGTGCTGTTCTTCGGGCACCTGAGCGCATTCCTCATTCCGAGAGGCGTACTGCTGTGGAACAGCCATCCGGTGCGGCTGATTGTGATTGAAGTGTCGGCATTCATTTTCGG
>CAZCXH010000193.1:0-8506 GCA_964502525.1 uncultured Chitinophagaceae bacterium | reverse complement strand
GGGACAGAGACTACCTTCTCAAGATTCTTAAAATTTAGATGCGATTGCCCTGCGAAACAACTCAGGTTACGAACATTTGAACTGAGGAATGTTCGGTATTATACCATTGGTAAACAGGTTTTCGAACTTGTACTGCATAGTACCCGATGGTATATCCACCGAAGGAGTCCGGAGTCCTTCGGACCGATCACAATTCGTTTTTTATACTTGTTTCGGGATAAATGATGGCGGAAGTCAACAGGCGCTGGTTGGTGGCTGGATGAAAACAAGCGGCAAACAATAGACCGAAAGTTTATAAATTTGGCGGTAATCAATTTCTTAACTCAAAAATTTAAACAATGAAAATCATCGTTGCATTTTTCCTGCTCGCCAGCCTTTCCCTTTCGGCTCAAAAAACCAAGAGCGATGTTTTCAGCACAACGGAAATCGTTTGGTACGGGCTTGATTTTTCGAAAATCAAACTCATCGGTGCCGAAGGATTCACGGACCCGAATGAAATCAAGAACCGCTTTTTCCCATCGTGGAACCAGCTTTTCCTGTTCGAACCGGACAAATATGATTTGAAAAAAACCTTCAAAAAGACGAGTGTGGTCAACGATCTCAGCATCGCGGAGGAACGCAACAAGCTTCCAAAAGCCGAAGAACTGGTGATCACCACCCCTTACTCCATTGACGAAGCCACCGTTGAGGAAGTGGTGAAGCAATACAAGGGTGGCGCGCAAAAGGAAGGTATCGGCCTGGTGTTCGTCATGGAGAAATTTGATAAGACGACTGAATCGGGCACCATGTATGTCACCTTTTTCGACATAGCTGCCAAAAAAGTGCTGATCACGAAAAAATTGGGTGGCAAAGCTGGCGGCTTCGGATTGCGCAATTACTGGGCGGCTACCTATTACGATGTTTTAAAGCAATGCGCGAAAGAGTTTCCAAAGTGGATGTGAAAAAATCCATACGGCAAGCTATAGCATCTTCGATAACTTGCCTGCAGCATGGCGTACGCTGATTTTCCTTTCTTCTACCATTCTTTGCAACAGAGCAAGTTGTTTCTTCACACGAGTATTTTCATTGTATTTTAGGTAAACAGCGTTTAGCAGCCGTTCTTTCAGCCAGAATCCTAATTGCGATTTCCTGTTGTGGTCGAATGAGGCATTTTTCTTTGTAAGTTTTTCAAAATCTTCAACCCTGCTCCAAATTTCAGGAATTCCTTTTCCCGTCAGCGAAGAACATGTGACCACACCGGATTTCCAGCCATTTTCCGAAGGTGGAAACAGATGCAAAGCCTGCTGATAGGCAACCTGCGCAGCTTTCGCTTTGGGAAGATTGTCCCCATCGGCCTTATTCACCGCTATCAAATCAGCAAGCTCAACGATACCGCGCTTCATACCCTGAAGCTCATCGCCAGCCCCCGGGAGCAGCAGCAACAGCATGAAGTCAACCATGGAGCGGACGACTGTTTCAGATTGCCCTACGCCAACCGTTTCAACCAATATCACGTCAAACCCGGATGCTTCACATAACAGGATAGCTTCACGAGTGCTTTCCGCCACTCCGCCCTGCGCTCCCGAAGATGGTGACGGACGGATAAAAGCGCTCTCGTTTCTTGCAAGATGATTCATGCGGGTTTTATCCCCGAGAATGCTGCCTTTGCTTCTTTCGCTGGTAGGGTCTATTGCCAGCACCGCAACTTTGCGGGTCTTTTCTTTGATTATGTAATTGCCAAACGTTTCAATGAACGTGCTCTTTCCCGCACCGGGCACGCCTGTAACTCCAATGCGGATGGATTTTCCGCTAAAGGGAAGAATGTCTTCAATGATTTGTTGCGCCTGCTTCTCATGTCTGGGCGAAGCGCTTTCAATCAGAGTGATGGCTTTCGCAAGCGCGATGCGGTCGCCAGAAAGAAGCGCGCGCGTCAGGGAATGGCTGTCTCCTTTTTTCACGCGGATGAAGATTTTGCGGAACCGCCCGCTCGCGCTCGCCCCATATCCCGGGGTTTACCTGCCGCCAGCATCATTTCCAGTATCTGAATAGCAGCCTCCGGTATTTTTGTTCCGGGTCCGAACACTGCAAACACTCCGTTTTTTTTTAGGAACGAATGATCTTTAACCGGGATAATTCCCCCAGCGATTACAATGATATCCTCCCGTCCCAACTTTTTTAATTCAGCAATCACTTCCGGTAAAAGAGTTTTATGCCCCCCGGCAAGGCTTGAAATACCCAGAACATGGACATCACTCTCAGCAGCCTGGCGCGCTACCTCCACCGGCATCTGAAATAATGATCCTATGTCAACATCAAAACCCAGATCGGCAAAGCTTGTTGCAATCACTTTCGCTCCCCGGTCATGACCATCTTGCCCCACTTTGGCAACCATGATGCGGGGACGCCTGCCTGCTTTTTGGGCAAACTTATCTGACAGGGCTTTGGCTTTTCTGAAAAATTTATCATCCATAATTTCTTTCGAATATACACCTGAAATAGCCCTGACCGGAGCCTGATAGCGGTCAAAGACTTTTTCCATAGCCAAGGAAATTTCCCCAAGCGTTGCCCTTCGCCTCGCAGCTTCAACGGCAACCGCCAATAAATTGCCTTTTCCCGATGCAGCCTCAGTCAATGCATCCAAAGCTGCTCCCGCTTCCTGTTGATTGCGCGCAGATTTGACCGCGTTCAACCTTTGCAACTGTTGCTTCCTCACCGCAGTATTATCCACTTCAAGCATATCAAGTTGTTCCGCATCATCAACATTGTATTTATTCATGCCCACTATCACCTCCTTGCCCGAGTCTATGCGCGCCTGTCGCTGAGCGGAAGCTTCTTCTATTCTCATCTTCGGTATCCCCCCCTCAATGGCTTTCACCATTCCTCCCATCTGTTCCACTTCATCAATTAACAGCCATGCCTTTTCCGCAAGTTCGCTGGTAAGCGTTTCAACCAAATGCGACCCTCCCCACGGGTCAATTGCTCTTGTGATATTGGTTTCCTTCTGGAGATACAGTTGCGTATCGCGGGCAATCTTTGCCGCATAAGCCGATGGAAGGGCAAGCGCTTCATCCATTGAATTGGTGTGCAGCGACTGCGTACCCCCCATCGCAGCAGCTAATGCCTCAATTGCGGTGCGTGCGATGTTATTGTAAGGGTCTTGTGCCGTGAGGCTCCACCCTGATGTTTGACAGTGGGTTCGCAACGCCATCGAGCGTTCATCTGCCGGATTAAATTGCTTCATTAACTTTGCCCATAGCAGGCGCCCAGCGCGCATTTTCGCAATTTCAACGAAATGATTCATGCCGATGCCCCAGAAAAACGAAATGCGGTGCGCAAAATCATCAATTCTCAACCCCGCCTGCAATGCCGCCCTGACATATTCTAGCCCGTCAGCAAGCGTGTAGGCTAATTCAAGTTCTGGCGTTGCGCCAGCCTCCAGCATGTGGTAGCCGCTCACGCTGATGGAATTGAACCGCGGCATCCTCTGAGAAGTGAATTTAATAATGTCCGTAACAATGCGCATGGAAGGCGCAGGAGGGTATATGTACGTATTGCGTACCATGAACTCTTTCAGGATGTCGTTTTGGATGGTGCCGCTCAACTTTTCAGGAGGAACGCCCTGCTCCTCTGCCGCAACTATGTAAAATGCCATCACCGGGATCACCGCCCCGTTCATGGTCATGGAAACCGACATCTTATCCAAAGGGATGCCCTCGAATAAAATCTTCATATCCTCCACCGTATCAATCGCCACCCCTGATTTTCCTACATCGCCTTTTACGCGTTCATTGTCAGAATCGTAGCCTCGATGGGTGGGAAGATCAAATGCCACGGACAATCCCGTTTGACCTGCTTCCAGATTTTTGCGGTAAAAAGCATTTGACTCTTCAGCGGTGGAAAATCCAGCGTATTGCCGGATTGTCCACGGACGCAGGGCATACATGGAGGCATAAGGACCCCGCACAAAGGGCGGAAAACCGGCCGCAGACCTTATGTACTCATCCTGATCAGGCATAAACAGGATGTAAATATACCTCGATTGATCAGGCTAAAACGGTGACATCAATAATGTCCCGCAGACACAGCTATCAGCCAGTTTCAGCAAGAAGGAAAAGGCTCCTTGAATAAGGTTACTCTACTACTTCGAGATTCGGATACAGCGGACGCCATACCTCTTTCACAATGTTCATGCTTCTCACATACACCGTAGTCCTTTCGTCAAGCTTGATTTTATATTTAGGGTCCAGCTTCTTCATCTGTGTATTGACCTTCGTTCTGGGTCTTCCCCTGCTGATGTTGTTTGTTTTTGATACCATAGGATTTTAGATTTAAGCCCCTGAGTTGACAATAAGGGTTTGCAAAGTTAATCAATTTTTGCCCAGCTTGTATTTTTTCCTTCAAAATAGGGCACACGGCAAATTTTAGCTTCTAATTCTGGAAATCTACCCCTCACTCAGCCTCCGAGAGAGGAAATTCCCCGCACACAAAGCGACTTTTGTCAAAGCAACATGCCATTTGATAACGATGCACTTCATTATTCCCCTCCCCGGAGGGGTTGGTGTGGATGCATTTTTCAAAGCGAAAATTCCATCTAACACCTGCCTTTTATCCAGCCTCACCCCTGCCCTCCGGTCAGACCGGAGGAGTCCGGGCTGATTACTTTGAATGAATAAGTTAGGCTGATTGTTTTACCGCAGCCGCGGTCTTTGAATTTGTCCTACACCGTGTGCCAAGAAGGTGCAGCAACGATGGTGGGAGAGAGCCACCGCTAAGGGCTGGCAAGCAGACTCAGCAAACGCTTGCAAAGGTGTTTTAGTCAAAAGCTATGGTGCTGAACGTTTGTAAGGGGTAGGTAAAGCAGAGTTGAACGCAAGTGAACCTTCGATGACGTGTCGAGACAAATGACCTGAGCGTGAAAACCAATGAGAGGTGTATTTGTAGGGACAAGCAGCGCAGAGCAGATCTGAGACAGGGCGCTGTAACCTCCGGCACCAGGGCAACACGCATTAAAATGTTGGATAGATTCATTGCCGTTGGGCTTCAGCCAACGGAGATGAAAAGAGCGAGAACGATGGGCTTTAGCCCAACCTTGTCAAAAACAAAAAAATTTGGCTAAAGCCTGTTCATTTCTCAATTCTTAAACCGTTGGCTGAAGCCCAACGGCAATGAAAGGGTTTGATAATCAGACTGATTTAAATGCGTGTTGTCCTGCCTCCGGCACAGAGAAAGCAAGACTGCTTTACGGGCGTTGTTGCGGAACTTGGGATACTGCTTTGCTGATGCGCGAAAAAAGCCAACTCATCATCTGTATCTTAAATTCATTCAAAAAAGCATTGTTAAATTTTAGACTTTTTTTAGAAAAATATGGAAACTTCTCCTTACCTTGTGTCGCAACATGAATTAAACACCCATGAGCACGACCAATTCATACCGCAGGGCAGGCAGGCTGTCTTACACCGCAAGGTATATCCTCCTGATCATTTCGTTTCTGGCGGCATGTTTCGCGAGCGCCCTGTATGTTGTCATGCAGCAATAAAGGCTCTTCGGTCAGCGCCTGGAAGGAAGAAAGTTAGTCGAACAACAGCGCCTTGATGCTACTCTCAGCATCACCGGCAACCAACCTGATGTGATATAACCCGCTGGCTAATCCGTGGGCACTCCATTCCATCCTGTGTTTTCCAGCGGTATAACTTCCCGCGACCCGGATCGCCTCCTTCCCGAAAATATCCATAATCGCGATGGTGACACGTTCATCCCGGGAAATTTCAAAAACGACATGAGCGCTTTGCGTAAAAGGGTTAGGTTGAACAGACAGGTTGCAGATTTTGGATTCTACGGCATTATTTCCGAAATCCTTACCGACCGTTACCTTGCCGTTCACAGACGCCACCGAAAGCAGGTCAAGGTTGCCATTGTATGCTTCGCTTAATGTGATTTCGGAACCGATGCTAATTTGAGAGGATGTTCCTCCTTCACCTATTCCCCTGAACTTCATTTCAAAAACCACTTCATCATCATCAAGTGTAACTTCCTTGGCTTCGTCATCGCTCCACAAAGCGGTTAAATATCCTTCACTGACGCGGTTCACCCCGTAATTTCCACCCAGCGCTTTGTTGTTCACCTCCAATAAAGACAATACGGCTGCATCCCAAGACAGTGTAAACTGATAGCCCGTGATTTTATTGAAATCCTTCACTCTCACCGGCACAATGAACTCATCTCCTTTGCTGACATTATTATATTCCTCCATCATAAACCTAACATGCCCCGTTGCGGCTGCTTTAAGTAAGTTCGGGTTCCAACTGTTGTTCACATCACCGAGCTTCATTCCCACGAAATCCTGACCGGACACCTGTGAAAGCGCGGTATAAGATGAGCTTGCAGGATATGGAAAAGGATTAGTCGGATCAGAAAAAACTTGAGATTTGGGAACAAACGCCCAGATTTTTCCATTGGGAAAAGTTGTTGTATTTCCAAGGATCAGGGATTGAATCAATAAAATATCGGTAGTGGAGACAGTACCCGACCCGTTCACATCACCGGCAATTATTTTATAGGGGGATTGAAGCGGGGCAATAGCGAGTATTTGCCTCCTTATCATTAATATGTCGGAAGTGCTGACGCCATTCGACTTGTTCACGTCATTATCTTTGGAAGGTGTGATCGTGTATGTGCCCGCCTGTGAAACATTAAACCGGTAGCTGCCATCTGCTGCTGTTGTTACCGATTGAGTGCCGGATCCCGCAAGGTCTATGGTAACTGATGGTATCACCTGACCGGTTTCGTCTTTAACATAGCCCTCGACAAAACCCGACAATGCGGATGTCTTGAGGATTGTAAACTCATCGAGTACTGTCCCGCTGCTGCTCAGATATTTTCCATCGAGCCGCATGCCGTTCACCTCCATCATGAAAGAGCCGTAACCATCGGTATCGTAGTAAAAAGCAGGATGGTTCAGCGAAGCGCCCGGCTCGCTGCTCCCCGAATTTCCGGTCACCACATAAACCGTTCCCACATTGACGTTCGGGCCATCAGTGTATTTGACGTACGCTTCGCCCAATGAAAATTTTCCGCTTTTATTATTGACAACATGAGTATTCATGTCAAAAGAAGAAGATGTCGGATATAGTAAACCATGAAAACCTTTCATCAGGTATGACCGCTCGAACACGTGGCTGTGCCCGCACAGCACGATGTCAACGCCATACTGCTCGAACACCGGTGTATAGTTGTTGCGCATGGCTGCCATATATAACTCCCACAGGTCATCCGAATGATGCGAGCCATCGGTATAGGGCGGCTGATGGAAATATACAATCACCCACGGAAGCGTGTTGGCTGTCAGGTCATTGATGAGCCATTGATGGGCTGGTGAACTGCTGAAATTGCTTGCCCCATAAACCCCGTTCCAGTCATAGTTGGGGAGCAGCGAGCCGAGTTCCGAATTCAGCGAGATGAAATGGACGTTGCCGTAGTCAAATGAATAATATAATTCATATCCAGAAGCAACACCGCCCGCTTCACCGTTAACAGGCACATCAATTATATCGAAATAAGGACCTGAATGTCCGGTTGGGTTGGAAAAACACGGAATAGGGCAAATACTGCCGTAGTCATGGTTGCCGGGAGAAGAATAAAACGGCAGGTATTTCATGATGTCGGCATACACATCAAACACTTTGGTCTGATATTCGGCATCGGAGCCATTATCATATGCGCAGTCGCCCAGCCAGAGCCACATGTCAATATGATCACTGCCCGAATGAGCCAAATATGAATTCAACACGTCCCTCTGCCCCTGGTTGTTTTTCCCAAAATCACCGATCGCCCAGAACCGGTAGGGTTGAACCGTTCCGGTAGTTGGCGCTGTTTTAAAGCGGTGAAGGGAGCTGGGACCACTCTGCACCTGAGATGTTGACCCGACAGAATAATAGTAAGTGGTATAAGGTTGAAGGTTAGTGAGATTCACCGTATGGTTGATGACGCTTGCCGACACGTCAGTATAAAGATTCAGGTTTGCCGAGTCAGTGCTGTAATATACCCGACTATCCGTAGCTGAATTCGTGCGCCATTTTATTTTGATGCTTGTTGGCGCAAGCGATTGCAAATAGGGCCCCCGGGTGACGGTTTGAGGGAAGGCATATTGAAAAACAATTACTCCCAGAACCGATAATAACAGGTTCCTTTTCATGACAAAAATTTAATGTTAAAGTTACAAAGGGAACTGCAAAGTGTAGAATAGCCTTTTTGCTTGGCTATTGACCACCGCCCCTCACTCCCCTCCGAAGGAAGGGGTTTGTCTCGTCCTGAAATAGGTTGACTGATTGAGGTGTTGAAAAGTCAACTAAAATCAGGACAATGAAAGAAAAGCGAAGACCACATTTCACAGAAAAGTTCAAGCGGAAGGTAGTTGCCGAAGTGATAAGCGGAAGCCTTGGCAAGGAGCAAGCCCGCAGAGTGTATGGCATTAAGGGCAAGTCAGCCGTTACCGACTGGGTGCGATATTATGGAGCGCAACAGTCGGATG
>CAZCXH010000192.1:0-8865 GCA_964502525.1 uncultured Chitinophagaceae bacterium | reverse complement strand
TCCTGTCAGGGCTAAAGCCAATGGAGATATCGGTTCTCATCCCCGCGATTTATCGTAATTACCGCGCATCAAATCCGATTCGGCATATATTTCAGGAAAAACCGAAACCAGAAACTCGAATTTCTGAACTTTCGCAATGAAATCGGCAATTTGCTTCTCTGACTAGTTTGCCGGATATAATCATTACTCGGGAAAGGTTCTTCGCAGATTCTGCAGACCAGAGCACCTCATACTTTGCCATATTTTTTCCAAAGCTGCTTGCTGGTCAGCACCCTGCCTTTCTTGTGGTCTTTCTCCCCGCGCTCAACAGAGAGTTTTTGCGCAGGCGTCAACTCCTGCCACCAGTCGGTGGTTTCACTTGACTTTTTAACCGCATGAAGCGTTTCGAGTAGTTTCTTATCATCCAAAGCATTGAGCCAATCAATCAATTCGCGTTTGATTGCCTGCACTTTCATAATCTTCCTTTGATTCTAAATTTAGATGTTTTTGAAGGAACAACTACAGAAACTGTCGTTTTAGCCGAAGTGAAGCCCCTTATCCCAACGCCTTCTGGATTCCGGATGATATTTCATTGACATTGTTTTCCGTAACTGAAAACGAATTTCCATAAATCACTTTAATCTTCGAAAACGGCAGCGGCACTTTTTTTTTGTCCCATCCTTTCAGACGGAAATAATTTGAAAGCTCAAAGCGAATGGTCACAATCGGGATTCCCGAAAGGCGGCTCATGTTCAGAACACCGGGTTTCAAAACATGATAAGGACCTGCCGGTCCATCGGGGTTGATGAAAGTATTGTGACCTGATTTCAGATGTTCCACCACCTGCAGCATCGCATCCCTGCCGCCATGTCCGCTGGAGCCCAGAAACAATTTTTTCATGCCCATCCAGCCGAGAATAACATGAATCGGCTTCATGAACCACAGCGGATGGTTAATCCACGCGTACGGTTCGCGGTAACGGATATATACCGTGAAATAAGGGAGCAGGTCTTCATGCCATGCGCAGTAGATATGATTCTTGTGCGGTGCAGGATGCTCCGCGCCAACTTTCTCAATGCGGCAGGTGAGAAACAAAAACAATTGAACGGAATAGAGGAGCGCGGCAGCAGCGTATGAGTATAAAAGAAAAAACGGTTTTAATAAGGATGGAATGTTGTCAACCCGGTAAGCCATCAATTGAATGTGACCGCTGATTCATATTCTTTCATAAAAGCGGCATGATAATCCGCCTGCTGCTTTTCACTCCAGCCTAACAAAGATGCGGTTTTATCTTTCAGCAAGCTGTATTCATCCGATATCTTCTCTCTTTCAAAATACAGTTTGCCGGTTCGTCTCACGAAAAAATCGCTCAGGCTCGTTGCCGCCTCTTCATTGATGGCGTATTGCAATTCGGAAATCAGTAATGCTTCTTGCGTTAAGGCAGGGTTTATTTCTTTTGCGCTTTGAATAATCAGCGATGCATCCCTGCCGTAGCGGTAAATAAGGTTGAAAATATTTTCAGATGTGATTCCGGAAGGCTGTGATGCTTTTTCAAGCTGTTCCGCAAAAGCTGTTATCGCATATTTGTCCCTGAAGTCGCCTCCTCCCAAAACAATCCGTTCGGTGAAGCAATTTTTAAAATCCATGCCGTCTTCCTCCGTCAGTTGCACGGAAACCATATCCACCGCCCGCTCCGCCATCTTGCGGTAGCCGGTAAGCTTTCCTCCCGCTATTGAAATAAGCCCTGAAGGCGAAACGAAGATTTCATCTTTGCGCGAAAGCTCCGATGGATCTTTGCCTTCTTCGTGAATCAGCGGCCGCAACCCCACCCATGAGGACGTGATATCTCCGATATCAAGATGAACCGTTGGAAACATATAATTCACCGCAGCGAGAAGATAGGCAACATCCGTCTTTGACACAGCAGGATGGTCAATGTTGTCAAAATAATTTGTATCCGTTGTTCCAATATAGGTGATCCTCCCCCTTGGTATCGCGAATATCATCCTGCCATCCGCCACATCGAAATAAGCCGATTGCTTCACCGGAAGTTTTTCATAAGGCACCACGAGATGGACTCCTTTAGTGAGATGCAGTTTTTTTCCTTTTTTGGAATTGTCTTTTTCGCGCAATGTATCCACCCAGGGTCCGGCAGCATTAATCACTTTTTTCGCCCGGATGGTGAATTGCCCGTTTCCTATTCTGTCATGAATTTTTGCTCCGTGAATTTTCCCCTTCTCATAAACCAATTCTTCAGCAGCGCAGTAATTCAAACTTAATGCACCGTAACGGGCTGCCGTTTTCAGAACCTCAAACACAAGGCGCGCATCATCGGTTCTGTACTCCTTGTAAATCGAGCCTCCTTTCAGGATGTCGGTTCGCAGCAATGGTTCTTTTTTGCGGGTTGCATATTTTGAAAGCATCTGCTTCCATTCGCTGAAGCGGACTCCAGCCAGCCAGTCATAAACGGACAAACCGATTGCCGTTGTTGTCCTGCCAAGTGAGCCGCGTTCGATAATCGGCAGCAGCATGTTTTCAGCATGGACGATGTGCGGGGCGTTTTTATGAAGCACCGCACGCTCCCGTCCCACTTCGTGCACAAGCCCGAATTCAAATTGCTTGAGGTAGCGCAGCCCGCCATGAATGAGCTTGGTGGATTTGCTGCTGGTGCCCGAAGCGAAATCGTTTTTCTCCACGAGCGCGGCTTTCATCCCGCGAGAAGCAGCGTCCAGCGCGATACCAGCGCCTGTGATGCCGCCACCGATGATGAGGAGATCGAAGAGATTGGATGCAACCTCTTGAATTATTTCGTCTCTGTGAAAAGTTGATAACGTATGCTGGTTCGCCACGATGTAACTGAATTGCCCTAATCCATACCGTCATCCTGAGCGGAGTCGAAGGATGATTGAATTGACAATGCTTTTTGTTGATTGTAGTTCCTATGTGAAGTGTGATTTCTGCAGACCGCAAGCTTCTTTAGCTTATCCCAATTACGCTCAATCAGCGCTTCTTTCTTTTTTCTGGTCCAGCCTTTAATCTGCTTTTCTAATTCAATGGCTTCCCTGGCGTCAATCAATATTTCACAAAAAACAAGTTCGACCGGCCTTCTGCTAAATATGTAAGCGTTTTCATCTTCACCGGAGTTATGTTCTGCTATTCTTCTTTCGATGTCGTTTGTCACTCCAGTATAATAGCTGGCATCAGAACACTTGACAATATAGACGTACATGAATTTCATAAGAAGCGATTACGATTTTCTTCCAGCCTTCGACTCCGCTCAGGCTGACCGATACAGTTTTTGAAAAGAAATTTGCTGTGTTGTCATGGTTAGCGGAGTCGAACCCATGCGCAACTGCGTGCAAATGTAGGATTCTACCACTTCACAATCACCTTCCCCATTGATTTGCGCGACTCTAAAAATTCATGCGCTTCGGCAATCTTGTCAGCAGTAAACACCGCACCGGTGTGGGGTTTCAAAATTCCCTGTTCGTGCATTTTTACGACACTCTCAAGGCAACGCTTCAAGACATCCGGTTTGTCATCGGCAACTCGCAGCATATTGATGCCGATGAGCGATTTGGTTTGCATGATGAGTAATGGAGGGAAGATCAAGCCGAATCCCCAGGCAAGTTTCAGGTTGGCGCGCAGCTTGTTGTCTTCATCCATCGCTTCGGCTGCGCCATAGCACACCATTCTTCCACCCGTTCCGAGCAATGCGAGACCATCCCTAACCGATTTTCCTCCAATGGAGTTGAAAATCACATCCGGTTTTTTTTCATTCATGATTTTGCGGACCGCTTGGTGAAAATCCTGTTTGCGGTAATTGATAGGATAATCCACTCCAAGTTTTCGCAGGTAATCCAATTTTTCATCCGAGCCGGCACCGCCATAAATGATGCACTTCCTGTTTTTGGCAAGCTGTATCAACGCTGTGCCCACACCACCCGCTGCCGCCTGAATCACAACGTGGTCGCCTTCGTGCAGACGCACCATTTCCTCTGCGGCATAATAAGCCGTGCAATACTGCGTGGCAAGGGCTGCCGCTTCACCTGCATCCATGTTTTCCGGAATGGGCACAACACCTTTATGGTCTGAAGCAACTTGGGAGGCATATCCGCCAAAGCGCGTGAAAGCAACAACGCGGTGTCCTGCTTTTAGATTTTTGACATCACTACCGGTTTTTGAGACCGTTCCAACGGCATCATAACCAATCACGCAAGGAAGAGGCGGGCAGTCGCGGTACATTCCCTTTCGGGCAACCACGTCAGCGAAATTCAATCCGAAAGCATCTACATCCACCACCACTTCATGAGGCTTGGGTTGCAGGTCAGGTAATTCCTTTAATTGAAATGCTTCGTTGGCGGTGCCAAAACGGGAGAGTAGGAAGGCTTTCATTTTCTGAGATAGATTTTAGATGTTAGACATTGGACATTAGACATTAGATATTAGACATTATAGATATTATCATATATTAGGTGGCTTAATACCGTTCAATCGGAAAACTCATGCAATGCGGTCCGCCACGCGCCCGTGACAGTTCGGTTGACGGGATGCTCATGATGGTCCGCTCCATTTTCTCGGGTTTCACAATCCCCTTGTTCCATGCATTGATGATCACTTCCGCATCTACCACGTTGTAGCCCTTTTCACGGAACGCCTCAGCCGTCCTGGCGTTGCGGTTGTAGGCGATGGCAACACCGTCATTCACCGCAAGCAGGTTGCAGCCGTCCGTCCATTGCTCGCGCTCATCGTAAGGATTTTTCCCTTGCCCGCAGAGGATGAAATCCATCCGGGGGTTCGCGTCAAGAAAGAATTCTTTCAGGGAGGGATATTGATATGGTTCGTTGCCCCGCTTGCGATAGTGATACACCTTCAGCTTTTTTTCGCTGAAAACATAGGGGGCAAAAACCACAAATTCATTTTTTGACACCTGCGTGAAAATCGTGTCAATATGCATCGAAGCCCGTTTCTTGGGAATGTCAATGCGGATCACGTTTGCAATCACGTTCTTGCGGAACAACTTGTCGGCAAGAAATTCCACTGCGCGGTAAGTGGTGCGGGAGCTGCATCCAATCAGCAGATGCTTCTGGTCAAAGATCATGATGTCTCCGCCTTCGATGCGGATGTCATCGCCTTCCTGGGTGAGGTCAATCACCTTGTCGTTTTCCATGAAATTTTTGAAGAGCGGATGATACTGCACGATGAACCGCGTAAGGATGCTCTCCCGGCTGCGGGCTTTCTTCCGGGCGTTGCAGATAATGATATGATCGTTGACCACCGCTCCGATGTCACGCGTGAAAACATAATTGGGCAGAGGTGAAAACAGTTGCCTGTTATCCTGCAGCAGCATCCCGGTGAACAGCGTGTAAACCAACTGGTCGGCAGGCAGCTTGCGCAGCTTTTCACGGGTGCGGTCTGACTCCTTTTCAAGCCTGCATACCGAATCAACCAGGCGCATCTTCGCTTGTTCGTTCAGCAACAGAACTTCCTTCAGCATATCCTGCGTATCATAAACATTTTCGCGCCCCAAAAATATATCCAGCACTTTTTTGAAAACAGCATGCTCCGCCTTCATCTGCGGCAGGAACACGATGTCATCATACAAAAATTCAAGGGCTTTGCTGGGCGTAACAATCTCGATGCCATCATCCGGCTGGTGGATGATGACCTTGCGGAGGCGCTTGATCTCGGATGTGACTTTCAGCATTTTTGAGTGTTGGGTGTTGGGTGTTGGGTGTTGGGTTGTGCCTTCAGTTTACACAACACACAACACTCAATACTCAACACGTTAATAAAGCATCATTTTCATGCAAAAGCAACTGCCTCCGGATTTAATGTATTCTGAGGTATCAATTTCAGATATTTCAAATCCCAATTTATTCAGTTCCCGGCTCATCACCACAGTGCCCTTTTGGAGAACAGCAGCCTTCTTTTTTGATTGATGATCGTTTACAAGGTGGGCGTTCAGTGCGAAGAACTTGTCAGCTTCTTCATCAGGAATCTCAATGATGTTTTTAAAAAGTTTCTTCAATCCCTGCAAATCTTCATTACGGAATGCCGATGGCGTAAGCAACGCGGTGTTTTCATCGGCAGGAATGAAACAGGTGTCGAGGTGGTAGAACCTCGGATCCTCCAGCTTCAACAGCACGATGGGAACTTGCAATAATTGCGAAATCTCTTTATAAGCTTCGGCATCTGTTCTGTGGCCATATCCTCCGTACAAAAGATTTTTCCCGTAATGCGGGATCAGATCGCCCATGCCCTCAAAGTGAACATTGCTTCTTAATTCCAGCAACTGATAGCCAACTTTTTTGTAGAACTCTCTGAAGTACGGTACTTCCCGTTCCCGGCTGGAGTGGCGCATTTTGCTCATTACCACTACCTTCTTTCCATCAATCATCCACGGAAACGACTGGTTGGCTGTAAAAATCATATCCTCCAATCCTTCAGCGCCTTTTATTTCAAGCACGTCTTCCAATATTCCTTTTTCCTTCCATAACTGATACACAGCTTTCAAATCGTTCCATTGTTTCACAGCCAGCCTTTTATCCAATCCGCCAACATTGCCCTGCATGTGGACGTTCTTCACGTCAACAATGTCAAAATATTCCGGGGTGCAAATCAGCACCTTGCGCGGCTCTGGGCGGCTGCTCAAATCAGAAACAGTGAAATCAATCTCAGCGGTGGTGAATATTCCATTCATTACTGCAAAGGTATTGCGGCAGGGGCATCTCAATTATTTAACGCATTTGCCTTGCTGATTTTTCCACCGCCTGATCCAAAGTCGCAGCAACATTCATCTCGAGGGTAGCGCCCCGTTCATCGCCTGTTGCTTTCAGGATACTGCTTTGGATGCGGTGATGCTGCGCAAAATATTTTGCAAGTCCAATCTGGTTGGCCTGTTTAATAATGCTGTTTGGTTTCAGCTTGCTGATAAATTCTGGCTGCATATCTAAGAACTCACGATGCAGCGCCACGCTTTTGTCCATGCGCCCTTCCTTTTGAAGCTTCTCCAGTTCAACAAGGTAATAATTATCATAGAGCGCTGAGTAATCTGCTGATCGCAACTGAGTGTTAATATCGAAATGATGATTTGAATATGACAGAAAAAGCAAACATGCAATGAGTGCAGCTTTCCACAAGCCGTTCCATTTCATCTCCAAAAAGAACCTTGCAAACTCGGTAAGCGCCAGCGCAGCGAGCGGAATTGAAACCATCACCAATGAGGTCCGGTACCTTCCCAGAACGTGAAATGCCATCAATATCGCAAGATTGACCAGGATAGCCAGGTAGAGCGCGAAATATTTTTTCCGTTGATGAATGCAAAATATCAGCCCTGCCAATCCCAACGGTGCTATCAGGAAGAAATCAACGAAAGCCAATTTCAGAAAGGGAACCTGCAGCTTGTAGAAATAATAGTTTACGTTATCAGCCCATTCATTGCCCTGCCATATCGCCTTCGCTTTCATCCACAGCAGCGAAACGTATGACCAAATGGAAGGATGTGTTTTCAGCGTGGCGATGATGGCTTGCGGCAAACTGTTGTATGTTTCTCCCAAAATTTCAGCATCGCGCTCAGGCACAGGTCCCCAGCCGGAAACACTGTTCACGCCATAAGCATTTGTTGAAATGAATGTGGACTCGACTCCGCTTGCCGAGCTGAACGCAGGTACGCCCACGATTATATTGCGGATAATGACCGGTGAACGCATCAGCATGAATCCCGCTAAGATGACCGCTGCCAGCTTCAGATACCGCACCCAATCTTTTTTCACGAGAAACAAGGCGATGGCAAGAGTGCCGTAAAAGAAAAGCGAAAATGCCGACCACATCAAGACCGAGAATCCGAGGCTGATCCCGCACAGGAAAAAATTACGCACGTCCAAACGCTCCAGCGCCCGATCAATCAGCCAAACGTTGAGGATGGTGCAGAAAACAATCCATGAGGTGCGAAGGATGGTGAGTTCGTGGATGGCTATCACCCCGCAAAACAGGTAGAGTATTCCCGTGATTGCGGCTGCGGTTTCTCCGAAATTTTTCTTCGAAAGAAAATATAGCAGGATGCCGCTCAAAACCCCAAGGCAAAGCTGGATAAACAGCATCACAGTAATGGCATTCATCTTAAAAAAATAGAAAACCGCCAGCGTATAGGCATACAATGGCTCCTGGTGGTATTGCTTCCCTTTGTACCATTCGTTCCACAATTCCCTGCCGGGGATGAAAGTGGAATCCCTCTCCGGATGCGCGGCTAAAATCTCCTGCAGTTTTTCGGGGTGCTTTTTGAAATAATATTCAGCAAAATCATGATGCCACGAATGGTAGTGGTGAAGCGGTTTCTCATTGAGCCAATCCTGATTCAGATACTTAGCCCAATCATCAAAGAAGCGGTTATCCGATTCGCTCCACAAGTACATATTGTAGAGCGGGCTTTTTACCATGAAGATGAAACCGGATACGCGAACGGCAACCCAGCCTCCAATCAATGCGGCAATGACCCATCTCCTGTTAAGAACAAGCCGCTTTTCCAGCGTATCAAGAAAAGTCAGTTGCGGTGATGTTTTTCCTTTGACTTTGGCGGTCATAATTTTGGGAAAGAAGCGGATGGGAAGCAGGGCTTTAATCCGAGGCGACTAATTTTATCGAGCAGTAGGAGGCAACTCCTGTCTGAGATGATAACGTCAGGCATTCTTAATATCGGATAGAAGGTCGTCAACCGCTTTGCTGAAAACAGAATAGCCGTACCTTTCAATGATTTCCATAAACACCCGCTTGCTCAATCCCGCCAAATCAGCCGCTTGTCCGAGACTTAATTTTTCGCGTTTATAAAATCCTGCAAATTCCGGACAAACTGACCCACCCATTCCGGAGCAAATTGACCCACCCCCT
>CAZCXH010000191.1:0-8933 GCA_964502525.1 uncultured Chitinophagaceae bacterium | reverse complement strand
GCCTCACCCCTTCCCTCTCCAGAAGGAGAGGGAGTAAGTGGTGGAATTTTTAGAACTGCTCTTAAAATTAGGTTAATAGGAACTTTCACAATACAGTACTACTTTCAACACTTTGTGGAAACCCACTTTCAAATCATCGAATTATATATCCTCGAATCACCGAATTATCGAATCATTAAATCAAACTCCTTCGCTTCATTTCTTTCCGGAGCAGTTGCAGTTCCCTCCCTACCTGTCCTGCCATCGAACTGTTTTCTTCAGCCCTCCTGATCAAATAAGGGATTGCTTCCATCACCGGTCCGTAAGGAACAAGCTTGGTGGAATTGAATCCCGCCTTAGCCAGGTTGTAGGTGAGATGATCCCCCATGCCGTAAAGCTGCGAGAAAAAAACATGAGGATGATCCCTTGAAATGTTCTTCTTGTCAATCAGCCTTGCCAGATGGCGGCAGCTATGTTCATTATGGGTGGCTGCGCAAAATGAAATATTTTCGATGTTGTTAATGCAAAATTCCACTGCATCATCATAGGCTTTGTCGGTGGCTGCCTTATCCGGAAAAATCGGTGACGGATATCCCTTGCGATGCGCCCTTTCTCTTTCCTGTTCGAGGTAAGCGCCCCTCACCAGTTTTGCCCCGGGAATGAAGTTGTTGTCAATCGCTTTCCGGAAGGATGTTTTCAGAAAATCGAGCCGGTCGGTGCAGTATAGTTGAAATGTATTGAAAACGATCGCCCTCTTCCGGTTGTATCGTTGCATCATTTCGTCAATCAGGTCATCCATGGGCTGTTGCATCCAGGTTTCTTCCGCGTCAAAAAACAGGGATGCCCCTGCTTTCTCCGCGGCAGCGCAGAGGGAATCCATCCGTTGCCGGATTCTGTCAAATGCGCCTTGCTCATGTCCGGATAACGGAGATTTTGCATGCAACTTTTCAAACAACTCATAACTCCCGATTCCGGTGAGCTTGCAGCAAATCACCTTGATATGAGGATTATTGGCAGCGCTTTTAACGGAACTTATCAGCCGCAGAGCAGTCTGGTTGTATTCCTCTTCGCTTGATTTTGTTTCAACGCTGTACTGCAATGCGGCAGAGATGTTGTGCCCGGCAAGGTCACTGATGACATCAAGGCATTCATTCATCGTTTCACCCCCGCAAAACTGGCGGTAGATGGTTTTTTTAAGAAATCCTCCAATGGGCAGTTTTAGCTGAAATGCAATATTGCCGAGCGCTTTGCCCGCAGCGTAAAGCAGCGGATTGTTGAACGATTGGAAAATGCGGCATGCCTGTTTTATTTCATCGTCAGATTTGCGGGAGAAAGCATAGCCGGTATCTTCAAATTCAACCTCACCGGGCAAAGTGGTCTGCATACCGGGCAAAGATATGCCAAGAAAATACTGTGGCTAAATTCATAACTTTCTTACATGTCAGTGATAGACCAGCTGGAAAATTTCCGGCAATACTTCACGCCTGTTCTCTACGCTTTCGGCATCTCGGCAATTATTCTTGAAACATTGGTTTTCGCTTACCAGCGGAAGCAGCGCGATAAAAAGTCGAGGTGGCTGGGCATCGGCTGCGGAGCGCTGTCGTTTGGGTTCAGCTATGTTTTTTATGTGCTGGTGATGTATGGAGCGCAAAGCTGGACATATCAGCACCGCATTTTCGATTTGGGCTTCGCGTGGCATGCCTGGGTGATTTGTTATCTCGTGAATGACTTCATGTTCTATGTCTCTCATCGCCTCGAGCACGAAATTCGCCTCCTTTGGTGTGTGCATGTGGTGCATCATTCACCCAAACATTATGATTTAACAACCGGCATCCGGGGAAGCGTGTTCGATGCGATTTTTCATTTTCCCTTTTATTTCTGGATACCGGTTCTAGGCATTCATCCGCTCATCTGGATCATCATGGAAACCGCTTTCAAGTTCATCGGACTTGCCTATCACACGGAGTTCATTCAAAAGATGGGATTTCTTGACCGAATTCTGGTGACGCCATCCAACCATCGCGTGCATCATGGCTCTGACGTGAAGTACCTCGACCGCAACTATGGCGGGTTCTTCATCTTTTGGGACAAGCTCTTCGGCAGCTATCAGCAGGAAGAAGAAAAACCAACCTACGGCATCCGCAAAAACTGGCATGGCTATAACATCATTGATTGCCAGCTTCATGAATTTGTTGATTTGTGGAAAGACGTGAAAGCTGCGCCAACCATGAGGGATAAGCTGCATTATTTGTACAAACCTCCGGGATGGCGGCATGATGGCACGGGAAAAACCGCAAGGGAACTGCAAACTGCTGCCGCCTGACTTGTCACTGTCAAAGAATTTATCTTTACCGCTACTATGTCATTTGTATTTGTTGGAATAGGATTGCTCATCGGGTGCGCGTTCGCATGGGTTTACCTGAGAACGAGGTTGCAGGCTGAAACCGGAAAGTTGGAAGAAAGAGCCGCACTAATTGCAAAAAATCATGATGATCTTGCAAGGCAACTGGAAGAAGAGCGGAATCGGTCGCGCTCTGCAGAAGTTGAGCTGGCTCGCCTGTCAAATGACTATGAGAACCTGCAAAATCATTTAAGCGAACAACGGAAAGAGGTGGAGCAACTTCAGGAAAAATTCAAAACGGAATTTAAAAACATAGCTAATGAGTTGCTCGAAGACAAGAGCAGGAAATTCACAGAGCAGAACAAGCAGAATATTGATGAAATCCTGAAGCCGCTGAAGGACAAGCTGAAAGATTTCGAGTCGAAAGTGGAGAACACGCACAAGGAGTCGTTGGAAAAAAATGCAGGACTGATTCAGCAGATTGTTCACCTGAAAGAACTGAACCAGCAGATGAGCGAGGAGGCGCGCAATCTTACAAGAGCATTGAAGGGCGATACCAAGACGCAAGGTAGTTGGGGTGAAGTGATCCTCGAAAGCATCCTTGAAAAGTAAGGACTGGTGAAGGGACGCGAATACATCATCCAGCAGCGGTTCCTCACGGAAGAGGGCAGGCGCGTTCAGCCGGATGTAATCATCAAATTACCGCAGGACAAAAGAATCATCATTGATTCAAAAGTTTCGCTGACAGATTATGAAAAATTCATTGCTGCGGAAAACGAACAGGAGCGGATGGCTCATCTGCGCAGCCATGTTCAATCCATGAGGAGGCACATCAAACAGCTTGGTGAAAAAAATTACCAGAGTATTTATGACACCAGCCCAGATTTTGTGCTGATGTTTGTGCCGGTGGAGCCTGCATTCGGGATTGCGCTGCAGACTGATAACACGCTTTTCCAGGAAGCGCTTGAGAAAAATATTGTGGTGATCAGCCCGACCACATTGCTCGCAACTTTGCGCACGATAGCTTCCATGTGGAAACAAGAGTATCAGAATCAAAACGTTCGCGAGATTGCCAAGCAAGCCGGAGCGTTGTATGACAAGTTTGTCGGGTTGCTGAACGATCTGGAAGATGTGGGCAAGAAAATAAAATCATCACAGGAAGCCTATTCGGACGCCATGACCAAACTTACCGGGCAAGGCAACCTGCTGAGAAGGGTGGAAAAGCTGAAAGAACTGGGAGCGGAAACCAATAAGACTATTCCGCAGAAGTGGCTTGACAAAGCACAGGTTGAAAAAGTGGAAGAGCCGGAAGAAAAACAGAAGGAGTTGTTTTGATACTTGCTTTGCGCCTGCGCGGGAGCTCTAAAATTCCGACCAAATTTTCCAAGCCTCTTCAGCCTGCAGCGTCAGCATTTCATAGCCGTTTTTAGTAGCAGCGCCCTTCTCTTTTCCTTTTCTCAAAAAAAGCGTTTCCTCCGGATTGTAAATCAGGTCGAATAACAAATGCTGTGGTGTAAGAAACTCAAATGGGATGGAAGGGGCTTCGGAGATTTTCGGAAACATGCCAACTGGCGTGGTATTGACGATCAGATAATACTCATTCAACAAATCTTTTGTAATGGAAGGATAACTTATCTCGTTTTCACCGCTTGGATTTCTTGAAACCAGCAGAAACCCGATTCTGATTTTCTTCAAAGCATATCTCACAGCGAGCGAGGACCCTCCGGTGCCGAGGATCAATGCTTTTTTGTGGTGTGGCTTCAGCAGCGGAATCAGCGACCGCATGAATCCAATGTAATCCGTGTTATGGCCTATCAGTTTTCCGGAAGAAATTTTGATAGTGTTCACCGCGCCAATTGTGCGGGCATCCTCATCTGTTTCATCCAGATATTTCATCATCCCTTGTTTATGGGGGATCGTAACATTCAGCCCGCGCAAACCGGGATTGATCCGGATTACTTCTTTCAGCTTCTCAATCTTGTCAATTTCAAAATTCTCATACGCTGCATCATTGATACGCTCGCGTGAAAATTTTTCGGTGAAATAAGTTTTGGAGAATGAGTGAGAGAGCGGGAACCCTATTAATCCGAATTTTCGCATCAATATATTTTATTGTTGAATTGCATAGTAGTTTTTTCTCACAATATCCGACACTCAGCATCCAACACTTGCATGAGGCGGCTCCATCACTGCACCACATTTCTTGCAAGTCCTTTTTTCTTCTGAACCATAGAACCGCTTCATTAAAGGAGGTAATTGCTTCACAATATCAGTCAACTCAAAATATTCTTCATAAAGTTTGTTCGAGCAATTTTCACAGAACCACATGAACCCATCCTTTTCGACCTTGTGACGATAGCGTTCCATCACCAACCCAACCGTATTCGGACCACGCTGGGGCGAATGTGGGGTCTTCGGTGGCAGTAAAAAAATTTCTCCTTCTTTAATTGAAATATCACGCGGCTTTCCATCCTCCATGATGCGCACAACAATATTTCCTTCCAACTGGAAGAAGAATTCTTCGCCTTCATTATAGTGAAAATCTTTTCTGGAATTTGGGCCGCCAACCACCATCACGATAAAATCCTTGTTGTCTTTGTAAACAACCTGATTGCCGACTGGGGGCTTTAATAAATGGCGATGTTCGTCAATCCATTTTTTGAAGTTAAAGGGAGATTGGATGGGCATTGCTATTGGTTTTGAATTTCTGAATTTAGCCGCCAATTTACTGATGAAAGCGCAAAATCTTCTCGAACAGCTTGAAATTTCCGGTGTCGAATTTCACGGGCGCGGGGTGGCGCGGCATGATGGCAGGGTGGTGTTTGTTGAAAACGCTTTGCCGGGCGAGGTGGTGGATGCGCAAATTTTTCAAAGGAAGAAAGGTTGTTCTTTTGCCAGGACAGTCGCCTTCCACAAAAAATCTCCCAGCCGGATTGTGCCGTTTTGCAGTCACTTTGGAACGTGCGGAGGATGCACATGGCAGAATGTTGCCTACGAGAAACAATTGGAGTTCAAGCGGCAATTTGTCGAGGATGCTTTCGTCAGAATCGGCAAGCTGTCCTTCCCAGAAATTCCTCCTGTGATTGGTTGCGCAAACACCACACATTACCGGAATAAATTGGAGTTTACATTTTCCAACAAACGGTGGCTCACCAATGAAGAACTGAGCCGTGGAGTTGAATTCACTCCTTCGCTGGGCTTCCACAAGCCCGGTCTTTTCGACAAGGTGATTGACATAGAAACCTGCTATCTGCAGCCGGAGCCGTCCAACAAAATCAGGCTGGCGGTGAAGGAGTTTGCGATAAAGGAGAACATTCCCTTTTTTGATTTACGCAAACAGGAGGGCGTGCTGCGCAACCTCATCATCCGCACTGCCACACTACACGAGATGCTGATCATTGTTTCATTTTTCGAAGATGGCGATACCGTCAGCAAGGTGATGAATTTTCTGAAAAATACTTTCCCGGAAATCACATCACTGAATTATGTCATCAATTCAAAGGGAAATGACTCCATCCACGACCTCGAAGTCATCAACTATCATGGCTCACCTTTCATTTCCGAACGGTTGGGCGATCTGACGTTTCACATCGGACCGAAATCATTTTTCCAGGTGAACGTGCCGCAGGCACAAGCGCTGTTTGATAAAACGGTTGAATTTGCCGGATTGAAAGGTGATGAAACCGTTTACGATTTATACTGCGGCATAGGCAGCATCTCGCTTTACGTTTCAAAATATTGCAAAAAAGTGATTGGCGTGGAGCAGTTGGAAGATGCGGTGGATGATGCGAAGAAAAATGCTCTGCTGAATAATATCAGCAACTGTGAATTCTATCCGGGGGTTGACAACAAGATGCTGGGCGAAGATTTCATTAACGCCCACGGAAGGCCGGATGTGATCATTCTTGACCCTCCCCGCGGTGGCGCTCATCCCAAACTCATTCAGTCGCTGCTGGAAATCGCTCCGAAGAAAATTGTTTATGTAAGTTGCAATCCGGCAACGCAGGCACGTGACCTTGCATTACTAGATGAAAAATATTCGATCGTAAAAGTGCAACCGGTTGATATGTTTCCACAAACGTATCATATTGAGAATGTGGTTGCACTGATCCGATGATTCGGTGACCAGTTGATTGTTCAGCTGCGCCTTCCTTATCTCTCATTATTGCATTTCCTAATCATCGAAATATCGGATCATCGCATCACCCTATTGCCTCATCGCTTCCTGCAGTTTCTTACCCTATTGCCTCATCGCTTCCTGCAGTTTCTTCATGCTCGCCCTGATATGCGGCTGATTCAATGTTTCCCTGATCTCACGTTTTTCACGGGAGGTTAAATGCAGGCTCATGGAGGTTTCGCTCTCCTTCTTTGAGGGGATATATTCAAAGTAAATGGCATCCAAATCACCATTCACCCATTCACGGGCGTATTTGATGAGATAGTCATGGTTGTAATCCTGAATATTTCCCCAGTTTTCGTAAAGATTGGAAACAGGGTTCATCATGCGGTCAATGATGGATTCGCGGTGGTAGGCAGCAATGTCCCTTTCGCGCTTGAAATTTCTTATCTGGAGCAAAATCACACCGCTGGTGTTGGCGCGAATCCAGTCACGAAACACATGGACAAACCTGGTGGAGGTTTCCACTCCGTAGTTGTCGCGAAAGCCGGCATCCATCACTTTGATGATCGGGTCAGTAGGGAGGGTGACATTGGGGAGAATATAAGGATAAGTGCTGTTCATCCGGATGGCTGAAGTGAGCAGAAGCTTTTGCGGATCGTGACCCGCGAAAAGCGTTTGAAAATCAACCCCGTCAATATCGGTATAGCCCGATTCGAACTCAACCGGGGCGGGTCGCATGAGGTAGGTTACCGGCTGAGATGAAATGAAAAGCTTCCGCTCGTCATTAATGATGGTGGGCGCGAAAATCATCATCGGAATAAGCGCCTCCCGTTCGTATTCAAAATAATCTCCAATGGTTTTCCCTATCGCATTCCCGGTGTTCAGGTTGAGTTGCCTCTCCATGGCATAACCCCGGTCTTTCCTGTAAGAATTGCCGTCAACGGTAAACTTCTGCCACGGAAAGAAAATATCATTTACCAGAATAGTGAAACTGATGGAGTTCAACAAGTCTTTGGAGATATTCTCCACGTGCTGATCGCCCTGAACAGACTCCAGGCGGCCCAATTGTTTTTGCAGAAAAAGTTCGCGCATATAAGCGGCCCCGAACATGCCGCCTGAAGATCCTGTCATCATCACCGTGCGGCTGAACAATTTTCCGTCCATCACGCTGTCAATCTTTTGCAGCATCAGCGTTGAGAACATCGCGGAACTCAAGCCCCCACCGCTCACATTAATAAGAATCATCCTGGGTCTTTCTTCTCCAGTGCGCTGCCGCCACTTATCAAGAATGGCGATTGTTTGCAGTCTGTCACGCTCCATTTTATCCGAATGACCAATCAGGCGCAAACTCTCGTTGGAATAAGGAGCTTTTTTTGTTTCATATTTCAAGCCATAGGCCTGATTGTCATAGCTGAGCCCCCCAAAGCGATAAAATAAATCCAATGCAACCAGAAGGATAATGAGAACGGTGTTTTTCCATCCTTTCAGCCAGAAACTAAGCACGCCCGTCATTGAGACCAGAATGCTGAACAGCAGCAAAAAGCTGGCACCGGCAGGGATATTGAAAATTTGATAGTCAATCAGAAAACCTAACCCGATCAGCGTTGCAAGGGTGGCCAATTCGATAATCAGGGCGCTGAAGTGGTTTTGACGCAGTACCGACAGGATCATCTTTTCATCGTAGTGCTCGATGCCGCGGATGCGCCTTATTTTGAGGCGGGCGGTCAGAAAATAATCAACGGGAAATTCATTTTCTTTTGCGCGAAACTGATCCCACATAAGGTTCTGCCTGATCCTCATCCTGCGGGTGATGCGGACGGTAGCCCTCGTTCTGACGCCAAACATCCCGAAGAAATTTTTGTTGGTGGTGGTGAAATAAATGGCGGAAATAAATATGATGATGAAAAGCCCGCTGAAAAAACCGGAAACATCGAGAAATATATCTTCAAACCGGACGAACTCCTGGCGGAGCTGGAAGTTGATGGCGATGATGAAATAGGTGATAATGAACAGGAGCGGAAGCAGAAAGTTATTCAGGCAAAAAATGGCGAACGGCCGGTTGAATGTGGCAAGAAACGGGAAGCGGTAGCTGTCAAGGATGTAAACCGCGATGTTCCATGTCATGAGGAAGCCGCCAAAAGCAGCGCCCAGAATGGAGAAGCTGACGAAGTCAACCTGGCCGAGGTATTCGGGGTCAAGCAGGAGATATGGAATGCCATAGGATTTTCCCCAGTTGTTGGTGATGATGAAAAAAAGAAAAACCCATACCAACACGAGTATCTGATGGTTCTTCACGTGAAGTATCAGAAGCTGAATCGGAAAGAAGCGATAAAGACTGCGCAACGATAGCATGCCCATCGGGTTGGACGAAATTTAACAGAAACCGCTTACAGTATAAAGTTTGCAGTTTACTGATAAAATTAATTCGGGTGCAGGATAAATTGCATCTTTGAATCTGTCACCCTCCAACCTCCCTCCCGATAGAATCGGGAT
>CAZCXH010000190.1:0-8995 GCA_964502525.1 uncultured Chitinophagaceae bacterium | reverse complement strand
AAGCATTATGCCGCTTCCACTGCCCGATGCACGGACCGCAGGCATTTGCCAGCACCACCCCTCCAATTTCTTCAAACACTTTCAGCAAGCCATCTCTTTCCGCAGTGTAGCGAACCTGCTCTGATCCGGGCGTAACGGTGTATTCCGATTTTGCTTTCAACCCTTTCGACAGCGCCTGTTTCGCAACGGATGCAGCGCGGGTTAAATCTTCGTATGAAGAATTCGTGCAGGAGCCAATCAAGCCCACTTCGAGTTTCGCAGGCCACTTGTTATCCTTCACTGCTTTTCCAAACTCCGAGAGCGACCAAGCCTTATCAGGCGTGAACGGTCCGTTGATGTGCGGCTCCAATTTCGACAAGTCAATTTCAATCACCTGGTCGAAATATTTTGCGGGATTCGCATACACTTCTGCATCGCCAGTCAGATGTTCTTTCACTTTTTCGGCTTCGGCTGCTATTTTCTTCCTGTCTGTTGATTCGAGATAGCGCTTCATCGAATCATCATATCCGAAAGTGGAAGTGGTTGCCCCGATTTCAGCGCCCATGTTGCAAATCGTTCCCTTGCCGGTGCAACTGATGTTCTTTGCGCCTTCACCGAAATATTCCAGAATATATCCGGTGCCGCCCTTCACGGTGAGGATTCCGGCAACTTTCAGAATCACATCTTTGGCAGAAGTCCAGCCGCTGAGTTTGCCCGTGAGTTTCACGCCAATCAGCTTGGGCATCTTCAGTTCCCACGCCATGCCCGACATCACATCCACCGCGTCAGCGCCACCCACGCCAATCGCTATCATTCCCAAACCACCGGCATTCACCGTGTGCGAGTCTGTTCCAATCATCATTCCACCGGGGAAAGCGTATTGCTCCAGCACTACCTGGTGAATGATTCCCGCGCCCGGCTTCCAGAAACCGATGCCGTATTTATTTGAAACAGATGAAAGAAAATCATACACTTCTTTGTTGGTGGAAAGGGCAGTTGCCAAATCTTTCTGCGCTCCTACTTCCGCCTGGATCAAATGGTCGCAATGAACGGTTGACGGAACGGCAACCTTGTCAATGCCTGCCGACATGAATTGCAGTAAAGCCATTTGCGCGGTCGCGTCCTGCATGGCAACGCGGTCGGGCGCGAAATCAACGTAGGCTTTGCCGCGGTGAAATTCCTTCACATCATCAGCGTCATAAAGGTGAGCGTAAAGAATTTTTTCGGTGAGCGTAAGCGGGCGGTTCAGGATTTTTCTTGCTTGGTCAATCCGGTAGGGGAGGCGCTCATACGCTCGTTTTATCATGTCGAAATCGAATGCCATGGTGAATGTTTTAAGATTCTAAAAGAGAAAACAAAGTTAAACATCTTTGAAGTTCCCCTGCCCCGTCATCATCAAACTAATTCTTACTTTTGGCGCGTCAAAATAATTGCTATGTCCAAACATGAAATCATATTGAGGGATATGAATGAGGAGGAGAATCCGGGTGCCGGAATTGCTGAAAAACTTTCGGAGTTCAGCCGCTTTGAAAAACAATTTCTCGAACAGCGTAAAGTATTCCTGT
This sequence comes from uncultured Chitinophagaceae bacterium, assembly GCA_964502525.1. GTDB lineage: Bacteria > Bacteroidota > Bacteroidia > Chitinophagales > CAIOSU01 > DATLYB01. The sequence goes on along the minus strand of CAZCXH010000190.1, from coordinate 7,451 downwards.
GGGGCGCGGTGATGGATGAATCTGCGGAGCGTGTGACCAACAGGTTGCTCTATCTTGAAGCCAAAGAACCCGGCAAGGAAATACAGTTTTTCATCAACAGTCCCGGAGGCATGGTTACATCAGGCATGGTGATTTATGATACCATCAAGCTCATTTCATCTCCGGTGTCAACGATTTGCATGGGCTTGGCGGCTTCGATGGGTTCCATCTTGCTGTCGGTAGGGGCAAAAGGCAAGCGGTTCATCTGGCCCAACGGCCGCGTGATGATCCATCAGCCGAGCATTGGCGGCACGCAGGGAACGGCATCAGACCTTGAGATTACCGCCCGCGAAATCAAGCGGACCAAGGAGCTTGGCGCTCGCATTCTTGCTGAAAACTGCGGTCAGCCTTACGAAAAAGTCCTCAAAGATTTTGACCGTGATTATTGGATGGATGCCACGGAAGCTGTGCAATACGGCATTGTTGATAAAATTTCCGAGCGCGTAAGTTAAATTTCTCCCTCCCCTTATTTAATTTGGCGGTACGCAATGCCTGCAACCGGCTTTGCGTTACTGAAGCGTGAAAACAAGGTTAACATACAAAGGGCCGGCAGTCCTGTATATTTTGTATTATGTCGTGTTTGCGTTGTCGCTGTGCCTGGTTGTGTTGAGCTTCAAACTTGATTCTGAAAGCGCGCTTTTCCAGCAACTGCTTGCAACCGGCATCGGTGCCGCGGCAATCTCCTTATCGCTGATTTTGTATTACACGCGGCTTGAACGGAGTATCGTTTCGCATCAATGGAGAAAAGAAGTTGATTCTTATTACAATGATGAAGGCATTTTTGAATATTCGCCCGGTGGATTCTCGCTTATAACGAATGATGGAAAGAATTTGGAATTCCAGTGGCGGGAAATCATAAGAGCGGAGTCGGGAGAAAGACAGGTCAACAGGCAGATAAAAAGATTTCAAATTGATCTCTTTTTGTCGGATCACGATTTAATTACCGTTGACTCCACGATGCCCGGCTTCAATCTTTTTGAAAAACGGCTGAAGGAAAATCTCCGCGATCTTTTGAAGGAAGAAGCCGCATACGCGCATGGCACCGCTGATGATGATGCGGGACATGCCGCAGCCAGAATATCCTGAAGTTTATTACCGGCATTGCGGCTGTTATTTCTTATTTTTCGGGGAATAATCATCTCGCATGTTCCACTTCATGATACGATTGCCATTTGGCCTTTGCTTCTTGCCTTTAGTCTCAAGCATCCTGACGGCATCTGCTCAAAACGAAAGCATTCTTCATGACGGAATTCAGCGTACTTACATCGTTCACGCGCCTCCGGATTTCACATCAGCGGATACGCTCCCGCTTGTGTTCAGCCTGCACGGATTGGGGATGACAGCACAATGGCAATCCGATTTGTCGCAATTCAACCCGATCGCAGACCGGGAGCGGTTCATTGTTGTTTATCCGCAGGGGCTGACGAATACGACCGGGTTGAACGCATGGAATACATTCAGCTCGCCCTATCATTCAGGTGTGGACGATGTGGGATTCATCTCCGCATTGATTGACACGCTGTATCGGGACTATCACATTGACCTCAGCCGGGTTTATTCCTGCGGCATGTCAAACGGAGGGTTCATGAGCTACCGCCTTGCCTGCGAATTAGACAACAGGATTGCAGCCATAGCCTCAGTTACGGGCTGCATGACAGATAGCATGGAACTTTATTGCAACCCATCGCGCCCGTTTCCGGTGATGCACTTTCATGGCACGGCAGATCCGATTGTGGCTTATGGGGGAGGCGGTGGAATAAAATCGGTTGAAGGATCTATCCAATACTGGGCTTACAATAATAATTGCCCTGCGCAGCCTGTTGAAGATGCGATTCCCGATACAAACACGACTGATGGCACAACGGTCAGCAGATTTTATTGGGGAGATTGTGATAACCAAACGGAGGTGATTTTCTATAAAGTGAACAATGGCGGGCATACCTGGCCCGGAAGCCCGGAAGATTTTTTTGGCGTGGGCGGAAACATCAACCTCGATATCATGGCGAGCGAGATCATATGGGAGTTTTTCAGCAGCTATTTATTGCCTGAAAACACTGTATCCGTGCCACAGCAGGATTGGAAAAATACGCTCACTATCTATCCCAATCCGGTTGAAGATATGCTGAACATAAAGGTTGCCGGAAGTGAATCCGTAAACATTCATTTATCGGATATGGCAGGAAATAGAGTCATAGAAAGAGAATTCCACGCGAATGAGGGTTTATCGCTCAACGTGAACAACCTTCCGCCAGGCATGTACCTGCTGACCTTTGAATCGGCACGGGAAACAGGAGTTTTCAAGATTTTGCACAGATAACAGGCAACGCTTCGGCATTTATGGTTTGAAGCGCGTGTTCGTGATATACCAAGAGTAGTCGAGTTTCCGAAGGAACGTGACGTACTTTCGGGTTATATTAGTCAAACCTCTTTCATTAAGCATTTCTTCTTGGCGACCTTTGCGAAGCCTTTGCGCGCTTTGCGTTAACGGCTGTTGTGATTTTCAACTGCATATTTCGGTTTAAGAAAAATTGACTCTAAATTTTCTGGAGTTTCCTCAAAATTCAAGTTGGGATATCAGAACGAGCAAAAGGTTACTACGGATTATTTCAAAATTACCCGGTCACTTTTTTGGAAAAGCGGAATATGATCCTGAAACCAATGATGGCAACTCAATCAAAAAAAGTCATGAAAAGAAAAAATATCAATACCTGGGAACTGGCTGCGGATGCTGTCACCTCGGATGCCTGCTTCGTCCATGAAACCCCGGCAAGGGATTACCTCTCTCAACAGAAAAAGTTTTACCGGGAGTTCGGCTGCGCGATGGGCGGGAATGAGACAGACGCTTACCTCGATTTTCTGCTTGGCGCTGTTTCTTTGTCCTGAGCAATCCCCGGCCTGAAAACATATTTTAAGAGCCCTTTGAAAAACCGATTTGAAATTCCAAATCGGAATATCGAAATCTCTAAGCAAGCTCTAACCTCAAAATTTTAAACAAGGCAGGGCTGTTTTGTCTCTAAACCCTTGTAGGATACAGATGAGGTGATTAAATAAACCTTATTACCTTAATAACTGAGATACCTTAGAAAATTGCGACCTTAACCTTATTACCCTTTTAGGAATAAGCTGGAACCTATGTCAAAAATGCTCTGATTGCAATATGAAGCAGCAATCAATCTGCAAAAATCAGCGAGATCAGCGGGAAATTACTCCCGCAGATGACGCAGATATGCGCAGATTTTTATTTTTGAGATAGCTTGTAATAAGGTTCAGAGCTTTTAAGCCTCGACCGGGTTACTAAGTTAATAAGGTAGGGAATTGTAGCATATTAAAATGAAAGTGTTTTTAATTAAACGCTCAGCACCTCAAAATAAGACTTAGCCGTTATTCAGAATTTCTCCAATTCTCTGAAGAACTTATTTCCCGCGTCTTAAAAAATCTTATATTTTAGCGTCATCTTACAGAGTCATGCCCTGCTACTGATGATCCTGCTGTTATTCAGGGATGCTTGAAAATAAGTGAAATGAAAAATCTTCTTTTCATTCTCGCGTTGCTTTACGGTATTGTGCTGAACTATAATTCCTATTCGCAATGCGTCACTTCTGTAGACTGTGATGATGCGGATGCATGCACAACCGATTTATGCGATACGACTTCCGGAAATTGCACCAACCCAAGCAATTCATGGATACGACTGTACAACATCCCAGGCTCGGTGCGCAGCTACGGCAACTATATCGGTTTCAGCATTGGCAGCAAAGGGTACGTGGGATTGGGATCTACAAACGCTCCAACATTCCACAACGATTTATGGGAATTTGATCCTGCCACCAGTGCGTGGACTCAAAAAGCCAACTTTCCCGGCTTAAGCAGAATTAGCGCCATTGCCTTCAGTATCGGCTCCAAAGGATATGTTGGAACAGGCTTCAGATCCTCTTACCTTGCTGATTTCTGGGAATATGACCCGGGAAGCAATAACTGGACGCGGAAAACCGACTTTGGCGGCACACCTCGCTACACCGCCACCGGCTTCAGCATCGGCAGCAAGGGCTATGTGGGTGGAGGGTTCGATGGTGCCGTCAGATATGATTTCTGGGAATACGATCCTGGCAGCAATAGCTGGACTCAGAAAACCCCTTATCCGGGTGGGGGCGGATGGTACAGCAAGGGGTTCTCTATTGGCGGCAAAGGGTATATGGGAACAGGTTACGATGGCAACGTCACCAACCACAATGATTTTTGGGAGTACGACCCTGCATCTGATCAATGGTATGCAAAAGCAGATTTTCCGGGCGCAGGACGGAGCGGTGCCGCGGGCTTCAGCATTGGCGGCAAAGGATACCTCGGTTTGGGAAGTGCCCTGGCTGTATATATTGATTTCTGGATGTATAATCCTGTTTCGGACACCTGGAAGCAAAAACCCGACCTCCCCAACCTTACCCCGTTTGGTCCTTGCGTTTCCTTCAGCATCGGCAACTATGGTTATGTTGGTCTTCCGGCTAACCCCAGTGACATCGAAAACAGATTCTGGAAGTTTGACCCATCCGCAGGGTGTGTTCGGAACATCGGTATTTGCGAAGGTGACAGCTTTTTAGCCGGAGGATCCTATCAGACCACTGGCGGAACCTATTACGATACGCTTACTTCTGCTCAGGGATGCGATTCCGTGCTGACAACCCATCTTGCGCTTTTGCCGCGCTCTTATGCAACGATTGACACCACTATCTGCGCGGGAGAATCATTTTTAGGCCATTTTATCAGTGGCACTTACCTCGATACAATTGTGGCAACCAACGGATGCGATTCGGTGGCGACTACCAACCTTAACGTGGTCAACTGTGATGACGGCAACCCTTGCACCAATGACGTTTGCTCCGCAGGCGCCTGCGCACATCCTCCTGTAAATTGCAGCGATGGCGATCCATGCACAACTGACGCCTGCATCTCTGGTGCATGTCAGAATACTCCGATCAACTGTAATGATGGAAATAGCTGCACTGCTGATTCCTGCACTGCAGGAACATGCGTTCACACTCAGGTTATTAATTGCAATGATGCCGACCCCTGTACTATTGACCAATGCGTCAATGGCATTTGCCGCCACGCCAATGCCTCCGTTTCAGCAGACAGCACCGTAATCAGATGGTGGTTTCAAAATTGTTGTTGCAGATAATTACCCGGAGGCGCAAATAAAAATGCCCCCGGCAATGCAGCTTAATATTAAACTCCCTGTGTTATGGACGCTTACCTTCCGCAGAAATGGACAACCGAGAATCTTGTGGTTACCAACTCAACCGTTGGCGAAGTGGACGATTTATATGAGGCTTTTTGCTCCAACACCAACCTTGCCGAAGTTGACGAAACATTTAAATGGATTGAAAAGTCAGAATTACTGAATCTGATTGAATGCAGTGTGAAGGGACAATGTCGCGGTGACCAATTTCAGATGCAGACCATCAGGAGCATTGCTGATAACAAAATAGTGGGTTACTTCCATTTCATTTTGAATAAGCCCCTTGATAAGGATATCTATATTTCCATTTTGGTTATTGATTCAAAATTTCAGAATAGGAAGATCGGCAAAGAACTTATCGGCAACTTTTTGAAGCTGGATAGTGAATTTGAAAAAATTGCTCTTCGCGTTTATCTCAAAAACCTGAGGGCGTTGAATTTTTGGATTAATCGGGGGTTTATGCAAATCAGAAGGCTTGATCTTGAAAATCCTGCCAACGCAAGCATTATTCTATGTCGTGACTTACGACAGTGAAACTTTTCCTGTCAGAAAATCCAGGTAAGGATTGACCTCGCGTTCGTTCATCATTTCTCCGAATTCGCGGTGGAATTTATTGTCCTGCGCCTTATAATTTATCGCAAGTGTTTCATTCGTGAATTCGATTTCCATAATGTGGTTATCGAGCATCAGCAGCACCGGGTGGTTGAGGTTTCTGTTTTTCATGGTTTTGGGTTTTGGTTGTTTTTTTAATGAATTACAAAACCATATACCGGTTTGGAAGGATGGTTACCTCCGATAAGATGTGAGGTGTCAGACGTCTTTAAGACGTCAGACACCTGCCCGGAAAAGCAAAGACCTCCGGGTGTTTTATTCCCGGAGGTCTTGGGCAGGCATGTATCAGAGAGATTTGACTATCTAACCAGCGCAACCGTGCCTGTTTTGTAACCGTCATCGGAAGAGAGCCGGGTGCCATCGCAGAAGCCCAGACTCACGTCATAGACAAACACATCGGGAGTGAGCAGTTTCCCCTGGTAGGTTCCGTCCCATCCGATGGACTGGCTTGATGATTCAAAGATCATCTCTCCCCACCTGTTGAAAATCCGCAGGTTCACTTCCTCCAAGCCTTCGCCATAGACGTTGAGCACATCGTTCAGCCCGTCACCGTTAGGCGTGAAGGCGTTGGGAACGAAGAAGGTTCTTGTGCACGGTTCAATCACCACGATGTTCTTGCCGACCGTGTCTGTGCAACCAAGCGCGTCCATTGCAATTAAGTTGTAGTAGGTATCGTCATCTGGCGTTACAACCATGTTCGCACAATCATCGCAACTCATGCTATTGGGCGAAAACCAGTTGTAAACCAGGTTGCCGGAATTTGAAACAACTGTCAGTGCGATGCTTTCTCCTTTTATGATGGTGTCTTTCGGTGAGGAGATGCTCAGTCCGATTTCCGGCATAACCGTAATGCGGGTGGTGATGATGCTGTCACAACCGCCATCGGAGGTGAGCGAGTCAACCAAAGTCGTATCGCTGGTGTAAGTTTTCCCGTTGTACTCAGCGCCAAAACACAAGGTCACAGTAACGGTTTCTTCTGCCGGTGAATTCACATGGATGATGGTTGTTACAACACTATCGCAACCCGCTGAGGAAGGCAGTGTATCGTAGTATGTCCCCGAAGTTGTCTGCCATGCCCCGCCAACAAACAGCAAGTCGCCTGAGCAGATGGATTTTGCAATGGTGGTATCACTGCCCGGCACAACCGTGAGGATGGTGGTCATCACCGTGTCGCAGCCCGTTGTTGCTTCAAGGGTGTCGTTGTATGTTCCGCTGACCGTACGGTAGATTCCGTCAACCAGCAGCGAATCTCCGCTGCAAATCGTTTTGTTCTCCGTGGCGGTGATCAATGCATCCACCGTCAGGTTGGTGGTGACGATACTGTGGCACCCCGATGATGAAGTCAGTGTGTCATAATAAGTGCCGCTCGTTGTCTGCCATGCCCCGCCAACAAACAGCAAGTCGCCTGAGCAGATGGATTTTGCAATGGTGGTATCACTGCCCGGCACAACCGTGAGGATGGTGGTCATCACCGTGTCGCAGCCCGTTGTTGCTTCAAGGGTGTCGTTGTATGTTCCGCTGACGGTCCGGTAGATTCCGTCAACCAGCAGCGAATCTCCATCGCAAATCG
>CAZCXH010000189.1:0-8998 GCA_964502525.1 uncultured Chitinophagaceae bacterium | reverse complement strand
TATTAACCAAGAGTACGTCTCTTTCCTTCGGAAATTCGACTACTCTTGGTATAACAATTCCCAATACAAGCGCGATTAACATTATTTTTGAGCCTCGCTTACATTGAAACTCCTCTTCCTTATATTATTCACCCTTGCTGCGACGGCAGCCGATGCCGCTGAGCCGTGTTTTGCCAATGCCAAAAGATACATCAGCCTCAGTAAGGTCGTCATCCAGTTCAATCAGGATGTATCGCAACAGCAGCAGGAGTCATTCTTCAAGCAATCGGAATGGTTGTCTGATATTTCCAGAAGCATCCGCCTGCAGCATCCTCCGGCAGTTATTGCAAGGCTGAAAATTGCGGCTGACGATTATGTTGAATTGAAAGCGGTGATGATGCAGCTTCAATCTCATCCCGATGTGCTTTGCGCCAACCCGGTTTTTAACAACGGCAGGGATGAAGCTTCGGTGCTGCGCGAAGTCTTTGTGAAATCCGAAACTGCGGATCATCAAAAGCTCCATCAGCTTGCCACTGAAATCGGATTTGAAATAATCGGCAAGTATTCCTATGACGAAAACGTATTTATCATTGCCCCGGGAAAATCTTCTTCCCTCAATTCGCTGGAACTTACCTGCCTCCTCAGCGACATGAATCTGTTCCGGTATGTTCATCCTAACCTCCTGTTCAGCCCGGTGGTAACCACTGACGATCCGTTGTTCAGCCGGCAATGGAACCTCCTGAACAACGGCACCTCCCTGCAAGGCAGCGGCACCGCGGGCGCTGACATGTCAATGGAAGATGCCTGGGCGGTCACCCGCGGAGACACTTCCATCAAGATCGCAATATTGGATTCAGGCGTTGACACACTTCATCCTGACCTCCTCGAAAATTTGCTCGGTGGTTTTGACGCAACGGGCGGTGGCAATAAGGGTTATCCGAATACCAATTTCCCCAATGACGGTCACGGCACTGCCTGTGCCGGCATAGTAGCAGCGGTATCGGAGAATGGCGTTGGCGTGGCAGGTGTTGCGCCACTATGCAAGATCATTCCCGTGAGGATTTTCTATTATGTTGACACCACGCTTGGCTCCATTAACCTTGGAATCATCCCTTATTCCACTACGCAATGGATGGCTGACGGAATCAACTGGGCAAAGAATGCCGGTGCGGATGTGATGAGCAACTCCTGGGGTGTGCCTTCCTTCCTGTTTAGCCTTTTGCCGGGACCGGTTTCCCTCGCAGAAGACGCTATCCGCGATGCAGTGGCAAACGGAAGAAACGGCAAGGGAACACCGATGCTTTTCTCAACAGGCAATGACGACTCCGAACCGATATGGCCCAGCACCATGGAAGAGACTATTGCCGTCACAGCCACCAGCATGTGCGATGAGCGCAAAAGCACCGTATCCTGCGATGGCGAGGATTGGGGAGGCAACTACGATGGCGAGCTTGACATAGCGGCTCCCGGAGTAAAAATCACCACCACCGATATGATTGGCGCCAAGGGCTATTCGGGGCTTAGCTATACTTTTGATTTTAACGGCACCTCGGCAGCCTGCCCGAATGCAGCGGGAGTGGTGGCTTTGATCCTGTCGGCAAATTCCCGTGTCAAGGCTTGGGATGCTAAATACTTGCTCGCAAGCACCGCTGATAAAGTAGGTGGATACAATTACGATCAAAACAAATATGCCGGAACATGGTCAAGGGAATTGGGGTTCGGAAGAGTGAATGCCTACAACGCGGTGATTGCTGCTCTCACCTACACGGGCATTAAATCAGGCAAGGGTGAAAATCATTTTAAAATTTATCCGAATCCGGTCGTTTCCCGGCATTTCGTAATGGAATTTGCATTGCCTGAAAATTCCGGTTGCGCCATTTCTATTTTAGATATAAGCGGCAGGATAATTTCGTTTCAGGAGCTTAATCTTTCTTCAACCGGGTTGCAGAAAATGGAAATGTCCTCCCCCTCTCAAGCCGGAATTTATTTGGTGGAAATGCAGGTTGGGCGGCAGCGTCACTATCAAAAACTTGTGGTCATTGGCGAATAATCAAAGAAGTGCATTGTGATATTCCGCCTTGAAAATCTTTTACCCGATCCGCTGGCGGGCACTGACGTTTCCTCTTCGCAGGTCTGGAACAAATCCATAGAGCTCAAAACGGGCGAATGCGTTCGCCTGCGCGCTGCCTCCGGCAAAGGCAAGACAACCTTGATTCACATCCTCTATGGAAGGCGGAAGGATTATTCCGGAAATGTCTTTCTTGATCGGGATGGCATCGCGACATTCACTTCGGGCGAATGGGCGACTCTAAGGCAGAAGCATCTTTCCATCGTTTTTCAGGAGCTGATGCTGTTCAGCGAGCTGACGGGCTGGGAAAACATCAGCCTCAAAAATTATCTTACACGACATTATGATAAGGAGCGTATTTATGATATGTCGAAGCGCATGAACGCGCAGCATCTTCTGCAGAAAAAATGCGGCATCATGTCGTTCGGGGAAAGGCAGCGCATCGCCATCATGCGTTCGCTGACGCAGCCGTTTGACTGGCTGCTGCTCGATGAGCCATTCAGCCATCTTGACATCGAAAACTCCCGCATTGCAAGCGCCTTGATAGTCGAAGAATGCAAGATGAGGAATGCCGGAATGCTGGTGACTACATTGGATGAGGATGATTTTTTTAATTACGATAAAACCGTAATTGTTTAGATGAATATTTTACTGTGGAAAATCTTACTGAGCAAGCAGGGTAAGTGGCAGCTTATCATTGCCGGCATTGGATTTTCCATCGGGCTTTTCATTCTGTTATTGTCCGTTCAGCTCTACCGTGACTTGCAGCATGTTCTTGCCGAACAGCAAAGCAAAGAAGATCAATCATCCTATTTAATCATCAACAAGCAGGTGTCGCTGCTCAACACGTTTGATAAGAGTGTTTCAGGGTTTTCCGCCAAAGAAATGGATACCATCAGAGCGCAGGAATTCATTACTTCGGTGGGCGAATTTCATACCAATCAATTCAGGATCATTGCGGACCTCACCGTGCAGATTGGATTCAGCACCGACCTGTTTTTTGAAGCCATCCCGGATTATTTCATTGACAAAAAGCCCGAAGAGTTTAAATGGGAGGAAGAGAAAAATTTCGTCCCTGTGATTGTTTCAACGGAATTTCTCAATCTCTACAATTTTGGTTACTCCATGACGCAAAGCTTGCCGCAGCTTCCTCCCGATGCCATCAAGATGATACCGTTCAGCGTAACGGTTTCCGGTAACGGAAAGTCAAAAAAGCTTTCTGCAAGAGTAGTTGCCTTCAGCGAAAGAATTCCGTCAGTGCTTGTTCCCTGGGATTTTATGACTTGGGCGAACAAGGAATTTGGCAGCGGAGAGAAGCCTCCCTCACGGGTGATGATAGAGGTGAAGGATCCGGGGGATCAGCGTTTGAAGAAATTTCTGGAGGATAAAAAATATGTTGCCAATGCCGAACAGATGCGGTTTCAAAAAGCAGGAACCATTCTGAAAACTATAGTGACAATTACCGCTGGAACGGGTTTGCTGTTTGTGGTTTTGTCATTGGTGATTTTCGTGCTGAATTTTCAGCTTATTCTATCGCGCGCAAAACAGGAGGTGGATATATTGCTGAATCTCGGTTACACCAGATATTCCATCAGCAGGATTCTCACCCTTCAATTTGCGTTCGTGCTTGCTGCAGTTTTAATTATTTCGCTGGTGTGCCAGCACTTCGCGGTAGAAAAGATGCACGCATTTTTTGCTCAAAACGGATTCATGCTGGTTGCGGAGCGTTCCCTTCCGCTGATTATCGGTGCAGGAATAGCTCTTTTCATGCTGATGGCAAACAGCATTTCTCTGAGACTCTCCTTGCGCTAAATATTTTATTTCAGTATCGGGCTTCTCTGGATGGTTGCATTTTCCTTCACTGCTTTTTGATTTGAATGAAAGGAAGATTGCGGCATCTTGTTGTTCAGGTAAACGAAACCCATTAAAAGAAGACACAGGAAAAGAAAAAGTAAATTGATTGAGTCGTTTTTTTTCATAGGCAAAACGATTTGTTGGTTTGCAATTATCAATGTCTTAACGATTCTAAGCAAATTTTCGTACCCAACTTAGGGGAAAAAGAAGAGGTTGTCAAGAATTTCTTTAAAAATTAATTGGAAATTAACCAAAATACGAACAATCGCTTACGCGTTTGTAAGTAGCTGGATCAGCTCCAGGTGCTGAGGGAATTGTTTGATTAGCTCTTCCGCCAAACCCATTTCAAAATCATTGATATCAAATCCGGGAGCCATGCTGCATCCTGCGAGGCAATGGCTTCCTTTGTCCATGAGGGTTGCTGCAAACCAGTGATTGGCAGGGACCACCTGCTGCAAACTTCCGCCATCCTCAATATTCTTTCCCAATATTTTGGTTATGATGGCACCATCCTGCTGGATTATATATAAATTCAAACTACTGCCATCGTAGAAGTGCCAAACCTCGTCTGACCTCAATCTGTGAAAAGCTGAGAATTCATCGCCTTTAAGCAGATAATAAATGGAGGTGGCAAAATTCCGGTTTCCAAAGTAATTAGGCAGTCCCGTAGCTTCAATTTTTCCTGAGGAGCGGTAGGATTCGCGGTAGTGCCCTCCTTCGGGATGCGGCTGAAGATTAAGTTTTTCTATCCAATATTCGGCTGAAAGCATCTGAAGCAAGAACTCTTACAAAAAGGTTCGAAGCGGCTCAAAGTAACGCAAAAAACAGGAGAAGCTGATTATTTCCTTCCTCTAACATCTCTCATCATTAACTTCCAGGATGATTTATAGATTTCAGCTTTCATAACAATCTCTTCAAGCTTATCGAATTAACCAATTAAAAAGATTCCTTGATGTCTGTAACAGTTCTGTCAGCAGAACAAAGTAACGCTCTCATCCGTTATCTTCGAAAAAAAAGAAGGCAATACTCAAATTTGTCCATAGGTATTTGTTTTGAGTAAAATTCACCATTTCCCGCTCGCCCCTCCTCCACCAAAACTTCCACCGCCAAACCCTCCGAAACCGCCTCCGCTGCTTCTGCCTCCTCCCCAGCCGCCACCGCCCATCCAGGGCCCTCCCCAGCCGCCCCTGCTAACACCGCGGCCGGTGTAGGTATAGTGTTTGCCGCGGTTGAGAATGGAAGAGAGGATGATGAAAAAGAGGATGAGGCAGATAAAGAGGATGATGAAATGCTTGTTGATACCGTTGCCGACATCATCAGCCGTGAATTGGCCGGTGGCAAGGTTCATGAGAGCATCGGTTGCGGCATCGAAGCCGCCATAAAAATTTCCCTGTTTGAAATTTGCAACGATGATATTATCTATAATACGTTTAGCAGTGATGTCGGGAATAATCGCCTCCATGCCGTAGCCGGTGGCGATGGACACTTCGCGTTCATCTCTTGCAGCGAGAATCACGATGCCGTTGTCTTTGCCCTTTCTGCCCACGCCCCACAACTCGCCCAGGCGCGAATTGTAGTCGTCAATATCATAGCCGTGAATGGTTTGCACGGTGACGATGGTGATTTGCGTGGAAGTGCTGTCGTTAAAAGCCACCAGCTTATTTTCCAAGCGCTGAATTTCACCTGCTGAAAGAAAACCTCCGAAGTCATTCACCAGGCGGGGAGGATCGGGAGGATCGGGAAAGTCTTTATCCGCAGCTTTGGCAGTGAGCAAAAAGGCAAGCGGCAAAAGGCAAAAGGCAAATTTCCATAGCTGCCCTTTGCTCTTTGCCTTTTGCTTTTTTACATTCGTCATTTGAATGATACTTCATCCGGCAACTCGTTTGTGTCGCCCGGTTTTTTCGGAAAAAATTGCTTCAATTGCTCACCCACCATGCCGACTACTTTCAGCAAGCCCTCATAATAGTCTCCCCGCGAAAAATGTTCAATCAGCAACTCTTTCTCGGCTTCCCAAAAATCTTTTCCGACTACTTTGTTTATTCCCTCATCACCAACCACTGCGAGCTTATGATCCTTTGCAGCAACATAAATGAGTACTCCCGTTCGGTCTTTGGTTTTTTGCATTCCCAATTTGAGGAACACTTCTTCAGCACGCTGCAAAGGCTCTTTGCCGGTGGAATCTTCAACGTGCACGCGAATCTCTCCGGATGTTCCTTGTTCCGCTTGCTGAATAGACTTTACGAGTTGATCCTGCTGCGGCTTGGTAAGCAGGTCTTTTGCTGAAATCATGGTTAAAATTTCACCTCGGGCGCTTTCTCCGCACCTGCATCGGCTTCAAAATAGCCCTTCTTCTCAAATCCAAACCATCCTGAATAGATCACCTGCGGAAACTTGCGGATGTAGGCATTGTAATCCTGGGCGGTTTCGTTGAATTTCCTGCGCTCAACGTTAATGCGGTTTTCCGTTCCTTCCAACTGCGCCTGCAACTCCGAAAAATTTTGTGTGGCTTTTAATTCCGGGTACTGTTCAACTGTCACAAGCAATCTTGACAAAGCAGATGAAAGCTGCCCTTGCGCCTGCTGAAATTGCTGAATCGCTTCGGGCGTCAGGTTTTTCGGATCCACCTGGATGCTGCTTGCTTTGGAGCGCGCCTCAATCACCGCAGTAAGCGTGGATTGCTCGAATGCGGCAACGCCTTTCACCGTGTTCACCAAATTTGGAATAAGATCGGCCCTGCGCTGATAGGAGCTTTCGACATTTGCCCATTGCGCAGTTACAGCTTCGTCCTTCGATACCATATTATTATAGCCGCAGGAACTCAGGAACATTGCAAACGTTGCGAGAAGAAATAATCTGATTGGATTGTTCATTTTCTTTAAGATTTAGGGCGGTAAAATTATTTATTATTGGGGGCATTGAATGAATTATTTTAGTTGACATGATTGAAAAAAAACTCTTTCTCCTCGATGCGATGGCACTCATCTACCGCGCTTACCATGGATTGGGCGAAAACTTCCTCTACAACTCCAAAGGGATGAATACGACCGCCATTTCTGTTTTCACCGACAGCCTGATGAAGATGATCCGCGAGGAGAAGCCCACGCACATTGCAGTCGCCTTTGACACGTTCGCTCCCACGCAGCGCGATGCCATGTTTGCGGAATACAAAGCCAACCGCCAGGCAATGCCTGATGATATCAAAATTTCCATTCCCCACATCAAGGAAATCCTCAACGCCATGCACATTCCTGTTTTGGAGTATGACGGCTATGAAGCGGATGATATTATCGGAACGATTGCCAAGAAAGCGGAGAAAGATGGCTATGAAGTTTTCATGGTGACGTCCGACAAGGATTTCGGACAGTTGGTTTCACAGAACATCAAAATTTACAAGCCGCCATTTCAAAGGAATCCGGCAATGATTCTGGGCGAGGAAGAGATCAAAAAGAAATGGGAGATCGAGCGGGTGGAGCAGGTCAAAGACATTCTCGGATTAATGGGCGACAGCGTTGACAACATTCCCGGCATCAGGGGGGTGGGAGAAAAAACAGCAATGAAGTTTGTGAAGGAATTCGGCTCCGTTGAAAATCTGCTGTCTCACACGGAAAAAATTCCCGGCAAAATGCGCGAAAAAGTGGAGCAGGGCGCTGAAATGGCGCGGCTGTCAAAGCAGCTTGCCACCATCATTACTGACCTGCCGATTGAAGTGGAGGAAGAAAAATTTGCGCTGACTCCCCCCGATAAAGAAACGCTCTCAAAGATTTTTTCCGATTTGGAATTTAGGAATCTCGGCAAACGGCTTCTCGGTGAAGATTATTCCGTGAATGCTCCGCAGCAAACTGATCTGTTTGGAGGCGCAGTAGAAACAAAGCCGGGGCACACGGCAGAGAAAGGCAGGAATCTTTCAAATACAGAACATCACTATCATCTTGTGGATTCGGAGGACGTACACCTCAAACTGATTGACAAACTCAAAAACTCAAAATCTTTTTCATTCAAAACAGAAACGTCTTCCGATAATCCGAATGATTGTGAAATCACCGGGATCGCATTTTCGTTTTCCCCGCATGAAGGATATTATCTTCCCTTGCCATCACGCCCCTTCAACTCCGCTCAGGGTGACCAGCGCGCAGCTATTCCGACTGACATCGGGCAGGTTCTTGAAAACAGCGAGCGCAAAATCAGCCATGACATTAAGTTTGACATGATAGCGCTGAAGCGTGCAGGCGTTGAGTTGGGAGGCGAACTGTTTGACACGATGCTCGCGCATTACATCCTCGATGGCGACAGCCGCCACCGCCTTGATGTGCTTTCTGAAAATTATCTCGGATACTCGTTGCTCACGAAAGAGGAGATTGATTCCGAAACCGGCAGGCGCAAGAAAAATCTTCTCAGCGATGAGCCTTCCCTTGTGAAAGACCGAACGGCTGAAGCGGCCGACATCGCCCTGCAGCTCAAATCAACTTTTGAGCCGCTGCTGAAAGATTGCAACGGAGAAAAAGTTTTCTACGAAGTGGAGATGCCGCTTGTGCGTGTACTGGCAGACATGGAATACGAAGGTGTGACGGTTGACACCGATTTCCTCAAACACTTTTCCAAAGACATGGAAAAGGAAATCGGGCAACTGCGTGATAAGATTTACAGCGAAGCAGGAAGTTCATTCAACCTTGAATCTCCAAAACAATTGGGCGAAGTGCTGTTTGACAAAATGAAAATTCCTTACGAAGGAAAAAAGACGAAGACCGGACAATACAGCACGGGCGAGGAAGTGCTTGCTGAATTGCAAAAAGAATTTCCCATTGCGAAAAATGTTCTTGAGTATCGCGGATTGGTAAAGCTGAAATCAACCTATGTTGATGCGCTGCCCCAGCACGTCAATCCGAAAACAAAGCGCGTTCATTCAAGTCTGAACCAGGCGGTGGCGGCTACCGGCAGGCTGAGTTCAGCGAATCCGAATCTTCAGAACATCCCGATTAAAACCGACCGCGGCAGCGAAATCAGGAAAGCATTTGTGGCAAGAGACAGCCATCATGTAATTCTTTCAGCCGACTATTCGCAGATCGAGCTGCGCATCATCGCAGCGTTGAGCCAGGATGA
>CAZCXH010000188.1:0-9061 GCA_964502525.1 uncultured Chitinophagaceae bacterium | reverse complement strand
ACGCGCCCGCTTCGTTTCTTCCGTTTTGCTCGATGTTGAAATGCGCATCGAGCATGAACGCCTGGATGCGCGTCAGGATGGAATAGTTGCGGTTGATATGCTTCCACTTCGCCTGTACCAAACCGGTTTGCTCATCTTCAAAAAATGGAAGTGTCTTAAGAAGAAAATCCGGTTCGGGAATAAAGTCCGCATCGAAAATGGCAATGAACTCTCCTCTGGAAATTTTCAATCCGTATTGCAGCGCCCCTGCTTTGAAACCGGTTTTAGCCTCGCGTTGAATATGATGAATTGAAAATCCTTTCTGCTGATAATGTTTCACACTTAGTTGAATGAGCGCTGACGTTTCATCGGTGGAATCATCAAGAACCTGGATCTCAAACCTGCCTTTCGGATAATTAAATGAGCAGACGGCATCAATCAACCGCTCAATAACATACAACTCATTGTAAACGGGAAGCTGGACAGTTACAAACGGATATTGGCTGAATTTCCGCGACTGTGAGATTGCTTGGTTCCTCCTTCTCTTAAAATAAAAAAACAACAACGCAACCTGCGTGCAGCAAAATAGAAAGATGAAAATAATGCTGATGAGATAAATGGCGAGGATGACGGCTTCGAGCATTAGGATATCGAATCATAGAAGTGCAACAAATTCATCAACGCTTAATCCCGCTCCTCGGATGATTGCACGAAGCGTACCTCTGTCCAACATTTTATGTTGCGGCACAACGACCTGATAGAAAGGATTGCCACGCCTCATGATTATATGACTTCCTTCTTGTCTTTTGAAATAAAATCCTTTTTTCGACAATGCTTTAACGCGTTCCTTGCCGGAAACAACAGGTAGTTTGCTCATACGGCAAGAAGCATAGCTTCAAATTTTTCTTTTGGAACCGCGAGCTTATCGTCTTTGAGAGCTTTGACATATCCATCAATTGCCTCTTTGATATTAGCGATTGCCTCCTTTTTTGTTTTTCCCTGGCTGACGCAACCGGGCAAGCTCGGACATTCAACCACCCAATGATTATCTTCTCCGGGATAAAGAATTATTTGTCTCATGATTCGAAATTTACTGTTAAAGTTAAAACAGATTCAGAATGGAATCCTGATTCTTAAGCATGCTTAAAAATCGTTGTTATGATTGTATATCCTGCAAGAACAGTTCCCTTCACGGTTCCGGAAATTTTTGAATGACCGATGCGCTTGCGGTAGCGCACGGGCACTTCGGTGCATCGCAATCCCTTTTTTGCTGCTTTCACCTGCATCTCCACCGTCCAGCCATAAGTAGTGTCTTGCATTTTCATCTCAATCAGCTTGTCGTAACGAATTGCCCGGAAAGGTCCAAGGTCGGTGAAATCAATGTTGTACAAAAGTCTCATCAGCACGACCGCGATTTTGTTGCCAACGATTTGTTGGACAGTCATCGAGCCTGTTTCTTTATTGCCCAAACTGCGCGAACCGATAACGAAGTCGTAACCGGATTCAACAATCGGTTTCAGCAGTTGCGGAGCTTCTTCCGGGAAGTCTGAATAATCCGCATCAATGAACAGGACTATTTCAGGCTTTTGCGATTGCGAGGAAAGATATTCCAACCCTTTCAAACAGGCATAGCCGTAGCCCTGGCGGTTTTCATGCAATACAATTGCACCGGCTTTGCGTGAAACTTCTGTTGTGAAATCGGAGGAGTTGTTGTCAATGACAATGATTTCCCTAACGATGTTTTTTGGAATATCCTTAATTACATTTCCGATAGATGCACTTTCATTGAAGGCGGGAATGATAACGTCAACAATGGGATTTATCATCTGGCTTTGATCCATGGATAAGTTATCTGCGGCAAGAAACTCTTTGGAAAATTTTCATCTTGCGGGAATCCCAGCTCTATGTCCTTTCCGCTTTGCGGGATGTAGGCAGTGCCGAACAGATAATCCCAGATGCTGAGTGACAAGCCGAAGTTGACGCCATATTG
The DNA here is from genome assembly GCA_964502525.1 of uncultured Chitinophagaceae bacterium. Lineage (GTDB taxonomy): Bacteria > Bacteroidota > Bacteroidia > Chitinophagales > CAIOSU01 > DATLYB01. The sequence goes on along the minus strand of CAZCXH010000188.1, from coordinate 7,092 downwards.
GTTGGGGAGCGCCTTCGCGTGGTGCCAGATGTGCATTGCAGGATTATTGAGGATGTATTTGAGCAGACCATAATTCCAGCCCACGTTGGCGTGGTTAAGGTGACCGATGAGCAGGCTGATGATATGGACAATAAAGAAATCGTCAATGCCGAAGCCGAGCATGGCGAGAGGAATGTATTGAATTGTTTTGTAAATGATAGTTTCCATCCAGTGGAAACGCAGGTGGGCTGCGAATCCCATCTGCTTCACGGAATGATGCACTTTGTGAAATTCCCACAGGCGCGGGAAACGGTGCAGCATGCGGTGGATGTTCCACTGAACGAAATCAGCCACGACAAACGCGATGAGCAGTTGCGACCATACAGGCAAGTGAGAGATTTCGATGGCCACAAGGTTGGTGATTCCGAAAAGGTGCAGAAAATCATTGAACGCCTCGACTGCGACATTGGAGAATGCGTTGTAAATAATCAATGAGAAAAGAAAGTAATTGAAGAACATGTAAAAGCCATCGAGCCAGAAATCCTTGCGGAAGATGGATTGGTTTTTTCTCCACGGAATAATAATCTCCAGCAACCACACCGCGAGCGAAAGAAGAATCAGCCAGTAGAAGTAATTTTCGTACCAGGGTTTGTAGTTGTATGAAAAGGTAATTTCACTCACCAGGTAGTTCCAATACCCGGTGAAGGAATCTAAAATGATATCGGGATATTTTTTTAGCATGAATCAGTCGTAAACTTTTTTCCCTTTATTCAGCCAAATGCCCCACGCCTTATCGTAAGCGTGAACCTGAACGGTTCTCCATTTGAATCATACACCGGAAGGTTTTGATTTTCCCATTCGAAAATGCCGCCATAAAGATTGAAGACATTTTTATACCCGGCAGCTTTCAATTTCTCTGCGATTTTCTCACTGCGATAACCGACTGAACAATAAACTACGACTTTTGATTCCTCACCGATGAATGCAGAAACTTTCATCGGTGTTTCTACCTGATCAGCGTCACGCTGCCTTTCCTGTATTTTGTATAATCCGCTGGAATTTCTTCAGTACCAAACGAGACATCAACATAATAAACATAAACTCCCGGATTGAGCAAGTTTCCTTTGAAAGTTCCATCCCATCCGTCAAGATGATTGTTTGTTTCAAATAATTTTTCTCCCCAGCGATCGAAAACCAGCAGGCGGAAGTAAGAGTAGTTACTTGCAAATATTCTGAACTCATCATTAATGCCATCACCGTTCGGTGAAAAAACATTCGGCACATAGAAGAAGGCAATCTCCGAGTTAGGATCCAGCGTATCTTTTGCAACGTAGATTAATATCGTGGAGGTATCTCTACAGCCCAAACCATTCATCGCAACTACAGTATAGGTTATATCATCATGGGGAATGATAGTTACGCTGTCGCAGTTCGTACAACTTAAACCGGTTGTGGGTGACCAATAGTAAGTGAGATTTGACGAGTCGCTGATTATTGTGATTAGAACGCTGTTTCCTTCCTGCACCAAAGCGGAATCAGGCTGCGCATTTATTTCGACATCAATAACACTAAGCGTTGTTTCAATAACGCTGTCACAACTTCCCGATGAAGCCAACGTGTCATAATAAATGCCGGAAATGCTTTGATAAGATCCTCCTGCAAAGAGGCTGTCTCCTTCGCAAATATTTTGTTGAGTTGGAAAAAAGAACGATCTTAAAACATTAAGTTCAGTTGCAATGACGCTGTCACAACCCATTGTTGTTGCAAGAGAATCATAATAAGTTCCACTGGCATTCTGGTATTCACCACCTGCCATCAAGCTGTCGCCCTCGCAAATGGAAATCATTCTTAAACCATTTTGATTTGGATTTATTATGAGTTGTGTTTCCAGCACACTATCACATCCGTTGAATGTTACAAGCGTGTCATAATAAAATCCGGGTAATTTCTGAAAGGCTTCGGCTGCGAAGAAGCTGTCTCCTTCACAAATGGATACAACATTTGATATTTCATAGGTTGGAAAAACAATAAGCGTGGTCTCTACAATGCTATCGCAGCCCCCGGAAGCAATTAATATGTCAAAATAAACTCCTGTAGTATTTTGATTGGCTCCTCCTGCAAAATAAAATTCATTATCGCAGATGGACGCAGCGACAGCCGTAAAGAAACTGGATCGAAACGAGAGATAGGTCTGAACGATGCTGTCGCAATTTCCCAGGGCAATCAAAGTATCATAATAAATCCCGGCTTGCGTCTGCCAATCGCCACCCACGTAATAACTACTTCCATCGCAAACGCTCACTGAATCCGTCACATGGAATTCGGTCACGAATTGCAAGTCCGTAATAATTACACTGTCACAACTTGGTCCGAATTGGACGGTATCATAGTAGATACCTGAAACCGTTTGATAAGCATTCCCGACAAAAAAGCTGTCGCGGCAGGTTTCAATGGAAACATTTGAAAATGGGATAACCACCGGATCAGAAATAACAATCGTGTCTCCGGCCGCACAACCGTTGGTATCAGCAATGCTCACAATATATATTCCTGCAATCAAGCCATTTATATCCTGGCTTGTTTGCATTCCGCCAGTCCAGAGGTAACTATATCCCGGAGTGCCGCCCGTTACGGTTAAATCAATTGCTCCATCATTTCCTCCAAAACAGCTTGCGTTAACAGCCACGGATGTCACGCTCAAAGCAGGTGGTTCATTAAGTGTAATGCTGTCAATCGTTGAACATCCGTTCACGGTATCGGTAACATAAACTGTATATGTCCTCGCGGAAACACTGTCCAAATCCTCAATGAAAACAATATGGTCAGGCAGCCATTCGTAAACAAACGGTGGCGTTCCATTTATTACGGTTAAATCAATAAACCCATCACTTGCGCCAAAGCAACTTACATTCCATCCTCCGATAAATGTATCCGCAACTAAAGTTGTAAGCAGCGGTGGCGGATTCAAATGAAGCGTTACATCTCCTATCGCCATACAGCCTTGAGCATCAATTACAGTTACTGTATATGTTCCCAGCGCTAACCCGATAGCTATGGGAGTCAGTTGTCCGTCATTCCAGACATACGTAAATGGAGCAGTGCCGCCATTGACTGTAACAGTTGCCCTGCCATTCGTTCCATCAGTGCAAGAAACATGAAAACCGTTTGGATATATATGCGCTGAAGCAAATGCCGTGAGCGAATCTGGATTGGTAATGCCCGCTGAATCAGTGGCTGTGCATCCATTTGAGTCAGTAACAAGCACGGTGTATATTCCTTCCGAAAGATTGCTCAGGTCTTCAGTTATGTAAGCTCCGTTGTTCCACGAAAATATCAAAGGTGCTGTGCCGCCATTCACCGTAAGGTCAATGCTGCCGTCATCGGCATCATGACAACTGATGTCTTCTGCTGAGATAATGGTGGTGATAGTTATCAATACTGAAATATTCGCCTGATGTGTTGAAGCGCATCCGTTTGAATCTGTCAACCCGACAAAATATGTTCCTTCACAAAGACTGCTGATTCCAGAGTTTGTCCCTCCAGGTATGGCGATATTGGCAGCATTATACCATTGATATGCGTAGCCTATTGCACCTCCTGATGCAGTAACCGAAGCAGTGCCTGTACACTGTCCATCGCAGATAATATCAGTTGTGGAAATGGTTGCTGTTATCGCCTGCGGGTCAACAAGTGTTATTGCCGGAGAAGTGAGCGTACAACTTGTCGAAGCGGTAACCTGAACATAGTAAGTTCCAGCGCACAAATTCAAAATGATGGAATTGGTTTCTCCCGCAACCGCGTTGTTGCTTGAATCTAACCACTGATAGGTGAAAGGTCCTGCACCACCCGCAATGTCAACCTCAATAGATCCATCGCAGACTCCATGGCAAAGTGGATTGGATGGTGTCGCAGCAATGGAAAATATGTTTGGCAGAATGGTGAATGGATGTGTGAGTGAACAACCGGCAAAGTCCTGAACACGCAACAAGTAATCTCCGGGACACAAATTCTGAATGGTGGAATCAGTTTGCAAGGGAATAGGATTTCCGCCTGCATCCTGCCATTCGAAAGAATACGGTATGGCGCCTCCCGTTGTCGCTGCTAAAGCAGCGCCATCACAAGCATTGGGACAAGTTTCATGCGTTAAGCTAAGATTAACCGCGATGGCTGTTCCCTCCAAAATCTCAACCGTTTCCGCGGTGATGCAGCCGACTGAATTTGTTACAACCACGGAATAGCTGCCCGGACAAAGACCGCTTACTGAATTATTTGAAGAAAGCAAAGCGCCTATCGGATCAAACCATCCCACCGTACATGGCGGGCTTGTGCAGTTGAAATTCACAGACGCAGTTCCATTGCACGCTCCAGCGCAGGAAACGTCTGTATGTGATGCAGTGATAACCTCTCCTCCAAAATTGCTGACCGTTACGTTTATCGCTTTGGAACAATTCACGGCAAAAGCATCGCTTACGATGACAGTGTGTGAACCAGCGCATAGACCGGAGACGCTTGCTGTTGTCTGACCTCCGGGCCATGAGAAGTTGAACAGCCCTGATCCTCCATTAACGCTGATATTTGCCCAGCCATCGCACTGGCCGCAGGCAGCATCAGCCGTAACCGCAGAAGGGACAATTTCGTCTGGCTCGCCCAAGGTAGCCGAAGCGGTAAACGAGCAGCCATTGGCGTCAACTGCGCTGACGGCATAAGTTCCGGCTATCAAATAGCTGTTGGTGTCAGCGTTTATGCCATTTGACCAGATGAATGAATTTGGCGATGTGCCGCCTGACAGCGAGAGTACCGCAGAGCCGGTATTTGAACCAAAGCAACACAATTCGAGAACTGCTGAATTCGCATCAAGGCAGCCGAGGTCAACAAACGTAATAACGCCCAGAAATTCATCCGGAGAAAAGATGGGAGAGAAATGATTGTTGACGCAGCTATTCGCATCGGTGATAGTTAAAGCGTAGTTGCCGGGTCCGATTCCGGTCAGATCCTGGGATGTTGCGCCATTGGAGGTCCCTCCCGTCCATGTGTAGGTATAAGATGGAGTGCCCCCGCTCACCGTCACATCTATAGAGCCATCGTTAAACCCGAAGCAGGTAACATCACGAATAGAAAGAGACGATGACAAGAGAGGTGGATTCGTAAGCGTGAAACTCTCGGTTTCGCTGCATCCGTTGCCATCTAAAATTGTCACGGAATAAACCCCTGCCGCAAGATTATTGAAAGCGCTTCCTGTTATCACACCGTTATCCCAGCTATAGGTGATGGGCGGAAGCCCTCCATTATTGGTTACGGTAACGGAGCCGTCATAATTTCCATTACATTTTGGATTTTGAATATTCGTTACGCTCGCATCAATCGTATAGGTAATGGAAGAATGAACGATCCAGACCGCAGCATCGGTAATATCGCAGCAAATCCAGGGAGGACAAGAGCACTGGTTATACTCGCTGCAAATATGAACGCAACATGGGTCATACGCCAGGGGAGCGCAATCGCGCGGGCAGCACCACGCCTGCAAACCGCCACACGCCTCCGTAATTTGCTGCGCAATGTATTCCCGCTCCTCCCAATAGCAGCAGTCACCATAAAAAGTTCTGGTATTTCCGTTGAAAATATATCCTGCGGGAGGCGCCTGTACATCAGGACAGGTCGCACCACGTTGCCCTCCTTCACCGGAAGGTCCATCTTCCCCCAATCCAGCGCCTCCCCTATCATGTCCAAATCCCGGCAGGCGATCAACATCCTCAATGCCGTATGAAAAACTTTTTACAACAGATTTTGTTTGAATTCTCTCCCCGTTTGATTTTATCATTTTCACCCTGTACCAGAAGTTTCTTTCACCGGCTTCGGAAACGTCACGTACATCATTGTAAATAAACCTGCCGCCTCCGGTTTCGGTGCTGTAAAGAATGCGATTGTAGTACTCAATATCCTTCGGGTAGTTGTTGACGTGAATATCAAATAGATTCTGAGGACGAACGCTGTCAACGGCAAAAAACCGGTTGCCATCATAGCTTTTCTCGACAACATACCATGCTATTGAAAATGCGGGATGCTCTTCCCAAACAAGATGAAGGGCAATATCATCATTACCCAGATAAATGAAGCGGCTGTTGTCAACCTGCGATGAGGAAGGCTGCTGCGCGTGCAAAATGGTAGCGGCCGAACAAAGCCAGGCAAGGAATAGAACGGTTCGGTTAGCCATTATCGGAGTGGGATTCAAATTGCTCTTTCAGAAGTTAAGCTAACATTCATTTCCCTATTTTTCAATAAATTATTGGCATCAGTTCTTTCAGAACAAACCCGATATTCCTGACCAGTCTCGGTCCTTTGTTGTTTCAAGTCTTCCGAAGGAGGACCTGGAACCTTTATAATGGGAAGTCTTTCGCAACCATCGCAAGACATCGTTGCTTTTGCTGACCAGTTCCTGTTTCGACATGTCATCAGCGGTTCATTTGCCTGCCCGTCCGGCAGGCGGGCATTCAGCTTCTTTACACTCATCTGACTGCTCGTGCAGCCTTTTCTCCTTTTTCTTCATACCGTAACTTTGGGCTAAAGCATCAAAAGAGTGGTTGGCTTACTCCGCCTGTACAGCGTATGCGATGGGGCTTCAACCATCTTTTATACAGCATTGAAAAGAACTATCCGTTTCCTTCTATTCGTGACACACCTTGCGCCTGAGACGAGGGGATTAAACAATGGGCAACAACTTTGATATGGTATTCAGATGCCAATAATCATACTGCTATCAACAAAAAATAAATGAATGGCATGAAAAACAAGAAAAAGAAGCTATCACCAGAACAACAGGATAAACTGCTCAGAGCATTGAAATCCCGTTTTGAGAAAAACATGAACCGCCATAAAGGCATCGAATGGGCTAAAGTGCAGTCCCGCTTAAACGGGGCGGACGCTAACCCTGATAAACTATGGTCGCTCCATGAAATGGAGATCACCGGTGGCGAACCGGACATTGTCGGTCATGATAAAAAGACGGGCGAATACATTTTTTACGATTGTTCAGCGGAAAGCCCTGCTGCGCGCAGAAGCCTTTGTTACGACCGCGAAGCGCTTGATTCACGGAAAGAGCATAAGCCCAAAAACAGC
>CAZCXH010000187.1:0-9070 GCA_964502525.1 uncultured Chitinophagaceae bacterium | reverse complement strand
TCAATTATAGGATTTATCCGTAAATTGTTGAAGTTATTTTGGAAGCGTTACTTAGAGCCAAATCATATCCCGCTCCCTGTCCCATTATTCTTTTCCTGCAAAAATCTTACTCCTTTCAAAGAACTCTTTGCCTTTATTGCGGCAAACATACGAGAGCAAAATCTGCACACGCCTCCAACGTGACATTAGAGGTACGGTTTGGCTCTATTGTCTTCGCGATATACCAATCAAATCAAATTCTGATGGGTTTTCAAATTCCCTTTTAGGGTGATACTCCAATCACACCGTTTCGAAAAATATTGAAACAGGCTGGTCCTGCCTAGGAAGATTTTTAAAAAAGCTTAGTTATAAATCGTCCCCGGCCAAATCTCGTAATCATAAATAGCAAATGAAGAACTTGTTGATACAATAGCCTGTTCAAAGTTTAACGTTTTAGGTTGCCTCCAATCATCTATCTTTCTCGCTTCATTACGCTACCGACTTGATCAGCTTCTTCAACGTAAAGAATCCGTCCGTAACTATTTTTCTTTTCTTCTATGTGGTTGGTTTGAACCTGTCGCTATTCATTGATCCCGGGTTTTTCACCGTGCCCCAGCCACAGGCTCCGCTTTCTCAACTATTTTTTTACATCACCGGCAGCTTGTTTGGAAATAATCACTACGTCCTTTCGGTCTTGGCGATTATCCTCCTTTTCATCCAGTCGCTCATGCTGAACGGTTTGGTGAACAATTCCAAACTCTTTGAATCAACAACTTTTGTTCCTGCCCTCATTTATATCACCGTTGCCAGCTTATTCCGCGAATTCTTGTCCCTGTCCTCCGCCATGCTCTCGATAACTTTTATCATCCCCGCATTGGGCAAGTCACTGCGCTTCTTCAGACGGCAACATTGCTTTGCAGAGATCTACGATATGGGCTTCCTCATCGGCATCGCTGCGCTATTCTATCGGCCTGCCTCCGTCCTGATTATTCTGCTTTTCGTGGCATTGACTGTCATGCGCCCCTTCAACTGGCGCGAGTGGGTGATAGGGCTGTCCGGTTTTCTGACGATTTTTTTTCTGACCGGCACTTTTTATTTCATGGCTGATAAGTTGTCCTCCTTCGTTGCCGGATTCCTGTTTTCACCCACCATCATTCCAAGAAATGATTTCGCGTCAACGTTATCGCTGTCTGTAGTTGGCGGGGCAACCGGAATACTGGGGCTTTTAGCGAGTTTTACCTTCCTTGCAGGCTATCTGAAAAGTGCAATCCTCGCCAGAAAATTCCTGGTCCTTTCCGTATGGTCGTTCGCGCTGATGGCGTTGTCGGTTACGCTGACGGAAGGCATTGCACTTCATAATTTCATGATATTAAGCGTACCTTTGTCAATCGTTGTTTGCTACCTGTTCATGAATATCAGGCGAAAGCGAATAGCCAATATTGTTCACTTTTTGTGGGTGGTTGTTGCGGTGTTTTTTCAATATTATAAAGATCACTAAACCTGACAGGTTTCAGAAACCTGCCAGGTTTTAAAACTCATTCCCCATGAAATTCGGAGTTGTCATTTTCCCGGGTTCCAATTGCGACAGGGATTTAATTCATGTGCTGGAGGAGGTGGTTGGCGCTGAAGTGCTAATTCTCTGGCATAAAGACAAATCGCTGAAAGGGTTTGACAAGCACGACTGCGTGATGCTGCCGGGAGGTTTTTCCTATGGCGATTATCTGCGTTCAGGGGCGATTGCCCGCTTTTCACCAATCATGGAGTCCGTTATTCAATTCGCCAATAACGGTGGCATGGTGATGGGTATCTGCAACGGATTTCAGATTCTATGCGAGGCGGGATTGCTGCCGGGCGCACTGGTGCGAAACAGCGGTCAAAAGTTCAGTTGCAAGAACGTTTACATTTTGCCGCAAACAAAAAAGTCACAGATCACTGCTGACCTCGATTTGCGGAAACCTTTGAAAATCCCCATTGCCCATGCTGAAGGGCGGTTTTTCGCGGACGAAAAAACGTTAAATAATCTTAAAAAAAGCGACCAGATCCTGTTCCGTTATTGCAGCGAAAAGGGTGAAATCAATGATTTTTACAACCCAAACGGCTCGCTGGAAAATATTGCCGGCATCTGCAATGAGAGGAGGAATGTGTTCGGCATGATGCCGCATCCTGAAAGGGCTTCAGAGGAAGCGCTGAACAACACGGATGGCTTGCAGCTTTTCAGGTCGCTGGCGGCAGGTGTCAAAACGCTGGTATCAGCCTAACTTTGTTCTCAAACCTGACAGGTTTTTAAAAACCTGTCAGGTTTTCCGTAGATTCCGTATAATGGATTGAAACTTTCTGATACTATTTGCAATTTGAGATGTTTCATCGCGTTTCAGAGACAAATTTTTTAAGCATGAAAGTAAAATTCTACTTGATTCAATTGTTGGCGGGGATGCTGCTCATCCCTAACGTTCTGTTTTCACAGCCGCTGCAGCCCGCAAAATGGCAATTCTCAAAGGAGAAATTGAGCGCTGAGGAATATGTTTTGCATTTTGATGTGAAACTGGATAAAGGCTGGAACATTTATTCCCAGTTCATCAGCGATGAAGGACCCGTGCCTACTTCGTTTCACTTTGAGAAGAATAAGAAGGTCGAGGTCGTTGGAAAAGTGGAGGAAACCGGTGAGCACGTGAAAGAAGGCATGGACGCCATTTTCGAGATATATCTCAAAAAATTCAGCGGAAGCGCAAGATTTTCACAGAAAGTGAAAGTGCTGAAAGGCGCAAAGGCATTAACCGGTTATCTTGAGTTCATGGTGTGTGATGATGAGAAGTGCCTTCCTCCGGAAATGGTTCAGTTTTCGTTTTCATTTGATGATACACAGGGAAGCCTCACCCCGCCTTTCTCCGAAGGAGAGGCAGTCCAATCCTTATTACAAAATCATATTGAGCAGTCAACAGTTAATTCTTTCCTTAGCTTTTTTTCAAAACTGTTCCCGCAAGCGTCTGCGCAGGGAATTTTTGGGCAACAGGAAAACTCCGGGATTCTGGAACCGGTGAAATGGTCTTGGAAGAAGGAACCTGTTTCGGGAAACGAATACAAGTTGATTTTTGAAGCCACGATTGATTCCGGTTGGTATTTGTATTCACAGCATATCGGAGGAACAGAGGAGGATAGTCGTCCGGTGCCAACCTCATTCTCCTTTGAAGAGGACTCAAACATTACGTTTATCGGAAAGATGGAAGAAACTGGCGAGCATGTGATTGAAAAACATGATTCTCTTTTTGGTGGTATTCTCGTGAAAAAATTCAGCGGAGGCGCGGTGTTCACTCAAATCATCAGAACAGACGATCCGGCAATAGCAGTCAAAGGATTCCTCGAATACATGACCTGCGATGACGAGAAGTGCCTGCCTCCGCAGATGGTTGATTTCACATTCGGTGAAGCCGTTGCTCAACAGGTTCCTGCTTATGTTGAAAAATCCGACAGTGATAAAACGCTGCTCGGGATTTTCATTGCGGGATTTATCGGAGGCTTGCTGGCGCTGCTCACTCCCTGCGTATTCCCGATGATACCGATGACGGTGAGTTTCTTCACCAAGAGCAGCAAGACGAAATCGAAGGGAGTGGTGAATGCCTTCATCTATGGGCTGTCAATCATCGTCATTTATGTGCTGCTCGGATTTATCGTGACGAAAGTTCTTGGAGCTGATGCCCTCAACCAAATGGCGAGCAACGCTTTTTTCAACCTTGCATTTTTTGTGATATTTGTTGTGTTCGCTATTTCATTCTTCGGATACTTCGAAATCACGCTGCCGAGCGCCCTGGTGAACAAGATGGACAAGGCTTCTGACAAAGGCGGCCTCATCGGCATCTTCTTCATGGCATTTACGCTGGCACTGGTTTCCTTCTCGTGCACAGGTCCTATCATCGGTACGTTGCTGGTGGAGGCTGCAATGCGGGGAAATAACCTAGGACCATTGACGGGTATGTTTGGTTTTTCATTGGCGCTCGCATTGCCGTTCGGACTGTTTGCCGCCTTCCCCGGATGGCTCAATTCACTGCCAAAATCCGGTGGCTGGCTGAATTCCGTCAAAGTGATATTGGGATTCCTCGAACTGGCGCTTGCGCTCAAGTTCCTCTCCAATGTTGATCTCGCCTATCACTGGGGTTTCCTCAAGCGCGAGATTTTCATCGGCATCTGGATTTTGATTTTTGCCGCCATGGCGCTTTACATCCTCGGCATCATCAAATTTCCGCATGACGGAAAGGTGAAGAGATTTGCCCCTGCAAGAATCGGATTTGCTGCCGTCATCATCGCATTTGTGATTTATCTGGTTCCGGGATTGAATGGCGCTCCTCTGAAGCTGCTCAGCGGCTTTCCGCCTCCGGGTTTTTATTCGGTCCGCGAAACCGACAGCAAATGCCCGCATGACATCAATTGCTTCAAAGATCTGAAGGAGGGCATGGCTTATGCGCGATTGGTGAAAAAGCCGGTGATGGTTGATTTCACCGGCTGGTCATGCGTGAACTGTCGCAAGATGGAGGAAAATGTTTGGATAGAGCCGGATGTTCTGAAATTTCTCAAGGATGATTACGTGCTTATTTCGCTTTACGTGGACGACAAAACACCCTTGCCGCAGGCAGAGCAGAAGGTGGCCTGCACCAATAAGAAATTGAAAACGGTGGGGCATAAGTGGAGCGCTTATCAAACCTGCACATTCAAAACCAACTCTCAGCCTTACTATGTGTTGATGACACCGGGCGAAGAAATTCTGAATGAACCTGTCGGATATACGCCCGACAAGGAACAGTACATTCAGTTTCTTCAGGATGGGCTGGACAAGTTCAAAGGTGGCGATGCCCTCTCATCCGTTGAGTGAAATATTGTAGCTGTAGCTCTTTTTATCTTCCTTCTTCTCCACGTAATTATAGACTAACTGTGTGCTTTGCTTCTTCGGCTGCGGCAGTCGGAAATGGATGTTGATGGTTTTGTGGAATGTAACACGCAGGTTATGATGTTTGGCGACTGCAAATTTCATCAGCCTCACCACGCGCATCGCTTCTTCATCGCAACCATGCCCAAGCCCGCTTTTGATTTTCGCGTCAATCACTGTTCCACGATGATCAATCTCGTATGCTACGGCAACCGTTCCCTCAGTCTTGTTTTTTAATGCCTCTTCAGGATAGCGTAAATTTTTTCTGACAAATTCGCGCATGGCTTCGCTGCCGCCCGGATAGGCAGGCTGGTGGATGAACTGTTCCGGTTTTCGTTCTTTCTTCATGGAGCATAAAAATAATTCTTTCGTCTTTCACGATTGCATATTGGTCGAAATAGCGAAAATGCTTAACACCTTTTAACCTTTTTTACAAGACAATCGGAAGAATCAAATCTATTTTTGCGTATATCTTTTCAACACGAAAATTTTCAGCCATGAAAAAACAAAATCTCCTCTTCGGACTTCTGGCGATGTTCTTCGGATTGTCGCTGGTGTTTTCCTCACAATTCGTTTTGGGGCAAGATTCCGGCAATGACAAAAAGGTGAACGTGAAAATCGTTCAGGACATCAATGGCGAAACCAAAACCATTGAGAAAAGTTTTTCGCAGGACGATGAAGAAGCCTTGAAGGAACTGCTGAAAGAATTTGATGTGAACATTGACAGCGAGGAATTGCTTGGCGACAAGCAGATTGAAATCAGTATCCATAAAACAGATGCAGAAGCTGATGACGAAGATGTGGTCATTAAACTTGACCGGGTAATTGAATCTCCCCTTGCTCATTTGTCTCCACGCGCATTTCTCGGAGTGATAGTGGATGAGGTTGATCAAGATGAATCAACAAGGGTGGCGGCAAAGCATGGTGTGGTGGTGGCAAAAGTTTTAGATGAAAGCGTTGCGGAGAAAGCCGGTATTCAGGCGGGTGACTTAATCACCAAGGTCAATGACACGGAGATTACCGATAGCCGTCACTTCCAGGATTTGATCCGCTCGCTCGAGCCGGGAGAGGAGGTCACGATTTATTATCAAAGGGATGGACAGGATAAAGTTGCCAAAGCAGAACTGGGTGAAAAAATGATGCCTGGCTTCCCGATGATGCAACCGGGAGATTTTGATTGGCAAGGACAGATGCCACCCATGATGAGGCACATGGAAGAGATGAAAGTGCGCCCATTCCTCGGTGTTACCCCAGGGAATGCTTCAGAAAAAAATATGGTGCAAAAAGGCGTGATGATTGGCGAAGTGATTGAAAAATCAACCGCGCAGGAACTGGGGCTGCAGAAGGGAGATGTCATCATGGAGATTAACGATAAGCCGGTAAACAATTTCGATGAGCTGCGCATGGCAGTCCTGGATATAAAGGTTGGTGAGGAGGTGAACGTGGAATGGACGCGCAAAGGAGAAGCGATGAGCGCTTCTGCGCCAATCAGGAGCAGAGCGGAGTGCGAGTCTATCTGCATTGAGAAGGGAATGATGCCCCATTGCGAAGGTTTGATGAAGCAATTCCAATATAAGACGGGCGATGGCAAAGAAGCTATTGAAAAAGCTATAGAACATCTGGAAAAGCAGGTAGAAAATTTAAAGGAGCAGCTTCAGCGTTTGGAGATTGCAGGTGAAACCCCCGATGTGAAAACTGAAGAAACGAAAATCACCATTACGATTGAAGACGTGCACAGCGAAGGTGCGGCAAAAAATTCCCTTGATGCGGACAACCTTTCGTTCTCCCCGAATCCAAGCATTGGCAAATTCAACCTGAGCTTCGAGTTGGAAGAAAAAGGAAAAACCGAAGTGCGGATTTTCGACTCTTCAAACAAGGAAATCTACAACGAGTCGCTTGGTAAGTTTTCAGGGCGTTATGACAAGCAGATTGATATATCAGATAATCCCAAGGGAATTTATTTTCTGCAAATCACGCAGGGAGACAGGATGCTCAATAAGAAAATTGTAATACAATAGACAGTGTTTTCATAAATGGTTGTTAGCAGAGAAGGCGCTCTGGCAGGGGGCGCCTTCTTAATTTTTACATTTTACACCTGTACCTCTCCTTCCAAAAATCTGAACATCAGCATTTTTTCTGTTCTAATATCCACTCGCAGTTGGTCCACTTTTTTTCGCAATTGTGTATGTTGCGAACGGTAATGCGTTATTGAATTTCAAACTTTCAATAAAAGACTTCTTGGAACCTTGTTTATTTTGAGGTACGCATTTTTACGATGAACCATAAAAAATAAACTCCAAAGCTATATGCGCAAAAAAGTGATTTGCGGATTATTCGATGAGCAGGATTTTTTTATAGCCGGAAAGAGGAGAAAGTTGTTTGGAAAACAAATTCAAGGCTGAGAAAATATTATCAGTTTAATCGGTTTAATTTTAATGGTTTCAGAATTCGGATAATTTTATCCGGTTGAAACATAAAGAGTTAATAATGAACCTGAAAAGTTTAGTCGAAAAAGAGTTGTTCAAAACAAGAACTAAAAAAAGCCTGATCACTGATGCGATGGATAGCTGTAAAGCGATTGTGGAAGATGTTTTTCTCGGGCAAGACGTCAACAACCTCCGGGCGGACTTCCCGGAAGAAATCAGTTTCAGCGATATCAAAATCGTGTTTCAGGCGCTCCGGCTGAACCTGGAGCATAATAATGTTAAAACACCCTCTGTGGAGGTTGCCGTGTCCATGCTGGATGCCGAAAAAGACGAAATCGGTTATTACCTTATAATTTATGACGATGAATTGAGCCGGATTGACGAGTACTTCGTCATTGAATAATTGCTGACGCTTATTCTGTGTAATCAAGGTCCTTGCCGTATGTTTCCTTTGATTTGGAGATGGCGAGCAGAGAAAGCGAAAGCGTCAATATCCCAACTGCTACTCCCGCGCCCCACAATCCTATGGCAGGCTTCAATACGCCTACCAAATAGTTAATCAGCACGGTTGTGCCGCGCACAAAATTCGGTGCAGTGGTGGTAACAGTTGCCCTGATATTGGTTCCGAACTGCTCACTGGTGCTCGTCATAAAAACCGCCCACAGACCGCCCATGAAAAATCCGAGCGCTGTGATGATGAGATAATAAAATTCCGGTGACATCTTGAACGATAAGAAGAAAACAATGGTGAACAGGCATAATGCTCCCACAGTCAAAAAGAGCGCCTTTCT
The DNA here is from genome assembly GCA_964502525.1 of uncultured Chitinophagaceae bacterium. Lineage (GTDB taxonomy): Bacteria > Bacteroidota > Bacteroidia > Chitinophagales > CAIOSU01 > DATLYB01. The sequence goes on along the minus strand of CAZCXH010000187.1, from coordinate 959 downwards.
GCGTGAACGCAGCCTTTCGCTGAGAATCCCGATGGCAAAACTGCCGAGCGATGCTCCAATGTAATGCAGCATAACCGCCTTAGCGCCTGTCACCGGTCCGCTTATTTCAAGCGCTTCCCTGGAATAGGAAGAAGCATTAATCGCCAACTGGCTGATAACATACCAAACCGGAATGCCAATGAGAATGCAGAACATGTATTTGCGAAATCTCCCCATATCAGTAAATAAGCTGAGAAAATCTCCGCGTGAAGCCTGTTCCTGCTTTGACTTCTCAAACATCCCCGATTCATAAACGCTCACCCGCAATGCAAGCAGCAATAAGCCCAATCCCCCTCCGACAAAATACGCCACCCTCCAGTTGAACTGGTCCGCAACAAGAAAGCCGAGAACCGCGCCTACAATGCCGATGGCAGAAACGATGGTAGTTCCCGTTCCTCGCGATTCCTTGGTCATCACTTCCGATACGAGCGTGATGCCAACCCCCAGTTCACCGGCAAGTCCCACTCCCGCGATGAACCGCAGCACGGCATATTGCTCTACGGTTTGCACAAAACCGTTGGCGATGTTTGCAAGAGAATAAAGCAAAATGGTAAGAAACAGGGTTGACAGCCTTCCCTGCTTGTCGCCAAGAATACCCCAAATGATTCCGCCAATCAGCATGCCCACCATCTGCATATTGAGAAGATGATTGCCGGTGGAAAACATGTCCTCTTGTTTAACCCCCAGGGCTAACAGACTCGGATCCTTCACGATTCCGAAAAGGATGAGGTCATAAATGTCAACAAAATAGCCGAGCGATGCAACGACCACGGCAGCATTCAAAATTCCGACTGATGGCTTGTTCATGAAAAACGGATGCAAGATAAAAAAAACCCGAATGCGTCTTGCATAGTGCGTACTCGGTGGGTGTCCCCTGAAAATACTGTTGTTGATTCCTGTTTAATAAAATCGAAACGTCC
>CAZCXH010000186.1:0-9216 GCA_964502525.1 uncultured Chitinophagaceae bacterium | reverse complement strand
ATCCCTGGGTCAATTTGCTCCGGAATGGGTGGGTCAGTTTGTCCGGAATTTGCACCTTCTCTTTCAGCCGTTTTGCCTGCTCCAATATTTCGTTTTTCACAAGATAATAAATTTACCAGGCGAGGCGGATTTTAGTTGAAAAAATCGGGACTCCGCTTTTGCCGGAGCGTTTGTAACTTTAGATAAATTTTACGCCATGAGTGAAAGGGAGAAATTGTTGCGCGAGATGGAAGAGTTGACGCCATCGGAGTTGAAATTGCTGAGAAGTTTACTCCGGAGTGTGCGCAGACGCAAGGCGCCTTTGAAGAAAGGAAGCAAAAAGAATGAAGCGTATCTTAAGGTTAGAGACGCTTTGAAAGGAATCAGGGGCTCGCTTGCCGATGACATTTCCATGCAGCGGGAAGACAGGATATGACCCGCTATTTTGACACCTCCGCCCTTGTTAAATATTTTCATAAAGAGTCAGGCTCAGATGTTGTCGTATCACTGATTCACGAACCCACATGCAAATCCTGCATATCAGAGCTTGCCGGTCTTGAATTTAAAAGCGCACTTTACCGCAGGTTCAGAAACAGGGAGTTGACAGCAGCGCAACTTGACGCTGCGCTTGAAAAGTTTTTGCTTGCAGAAAAAAACTTCCGTGTCATTCCGGTTGATAGCCTGGTAATATCGCGGGCGGAATTAATCCTGAGAAAGTACGGAAGAGATAAGGGGTTGCGAACCCTTGACGCCATCCACATAGCAACGTTCCTGCACAACGAAGAAAAAAGCTGGAGGTTCGTTGTGAGCGACCGTCACCTAAACTCCATCGCAGAAGCAATCGGCATCAACACCATATCGGTAGTTTAGCTATCATCATACAGGTAGCGGTCTTTGTCATGGACGGGGACGATTTTGCGGTAGACGGTTTTTATTTTCACAATCAGCGAGCCGTCATTTATAAAGGTTGTTGAATTTACTCAGTACATTGAGTAATTTTACTCAACAAGATGAGTAAATCATGGAACACCAGCGACCGCACCTGCAAACGCTGAAGGAGCGCATTGCGGGAAAAAGAAAATTCATCCAGGTGGTTTACGGACCGCGGCAGGTGGGCAAGACCACGCTTGTCAGTCAGCTTTTGAAAAAAGCAAAATTACCGCACCTGTACGCTTCAGCCGATGGCATCGCCAATGCCGATGCTGTGTGGCTGCGGCAGCAATGGGAAGCAGCCCGGTTGAAGCAGAAACAGTCCGGTGCAAAAGATTTTCTTCTTGCGCTGGATGAAATTCAGAAAGTAGCCAACTGGAGCGAGACGGTGAAAAAATTTTGGGACGAAGACACGCGCGCGGGAAGAAATATCAAAGTTATCCTCACCGGCTCCTCGCGTTTGCTGTTGCAGCAGGGGCTCACCGAATCGCTGGCGGGCAGGTTCGAAACGATTTACATGGGGCATTGGACATTTGCGGAAATGAAAAAGGCATTTGGCTGGAATGAGGAGCAGTTTGCGTGGTTTGGCGCTTATCCGGGCGCGGCAGAACTGATTGATGACGAACCGCGCTGGAGAAATTACATCCTGCATTCGCTGATTGAAACCAGCATCTCGCGTGATGTGCTGATGCTGACGCGCGTGGATAAGCCCGCATTGATGAAACGGCTCTTTGAACTGGGGTGCGCATATTCCGGGCAGATTCTTTCCTACACCAAAATGCTGGGGCAACTGACGGACGCGGGCAACACCACCACGCTGGCACACTATCTTGAGTTGCTGCACTCTGCCGGATTGCTTGCCGGCATCGAAAAATTTTCAGGAGGCAAACTCAGGCAGCGAGGTTCCAGCCCCAAGTTCCTCGCCCACAATACTGCGCTCATTGCAGCGCAGCGTTCCGAAACTTTCAGCGAGGCGGTTTCACGCCCTGATTATTGGGGGAGGATTGCCGAAAGCACGGTTGGCGCACACCTGCTCAACCATTCACTTTCAGGGAATTTTGAATTGCATTACTGGCGCGATGGAAATGACGAAATGGATTTTGTTCTCAAAAGCGGAAAAAAAATAACTGCGCTGGAAGTGAAAAGCGGAGGGGCAAAACGCGCTTCAGGCGCGACTGCGTTCCTTAAAAAATTTCCATCAGCCAAAGTAATAATGGTTGAGCCGGGCGGCATTACGTGGCAGGAACTGCTGAACATTTCACCGGCTGAATTGCTGTGAGGCGAATATGCAAACAAGCACACCTTCATCTCCCTCATAAAAGCCACCTTCGCAACCTTTTTTACGGAACCCGCATAATAACTGTCACAAAAAGCATCCCTGTTGCCTTTTACTTAATAAAGCAGTCAGATGATGCGCCTTAATGCAGATAACGGCAGCCGCCACAAATCGTTATTAACAGAAATCAAGGAGAAATCGGGCAATGGAAAAAATGCCGTTGACCTTGATGAAATTCTACGGCATAAGCATGGCGCTGATATGGACCTCTTAAGATACAGGGAGGCATTTGAACTTTTTGCCGATGGATATATTGACATTGAGCCTCATCGCAGGGTTCCGAATCTGCAGCAGGTCGTGTTGCTTGGAGAGAATGCAAAAAGCAGGATTTCCCCGGGCAGTTCCATTAGTAAAGCGGGCGAATGGTTGTCGGCATATATCCGGAATGTTCCGGTTGCGAGCATGGAGGAGTTTCATGAGTTGACCGGCAGCAAGCTCGGCAACCATGAATTGTTTGGTTTCCTGAATCGGATAAACTCCGGGATTGATGACCTGAAGATATTACTCAGAACCATTGCCGGATTCATCGCAGGGCGGCATCCGGTGTTTCTTTCCGACATTGCCGACAATGCCGTTGAACTCGCCCACTATACGGCTTTATTCAATGACGGGGAGAGCGTGTTATTGAATCAGGACCTTTTGAAAACACGGATTGACCCGGATGGAATCACGTGCAGCCTGGCACTGACAAGGCGCGCGCTTGAACTGATTCAGAATAAATCCATTTCGTTGCTGCCCGGAGACAGCCATGCGGCAAAAGGGTTTTGCACGTACATCCGCCATGATTCCATACGAGAGAGGAAACTTTTCTTCAGCGGGAGCGCCATGCGCATCCTGGAAAATTTTGAAAAGCTATTGGCAACCGGCAGCCATGATGCCTCAACAAGCGTTTCGCTTTTGCTTTACGGTCCATCAGGCACCGGAAAAACGGAGTTCGCAAAGCAGGCAGCGAAGAGCGCAGGGGCAAATATCTTGCAGGTTAACTACGCTCAGATTCACTCCAAGTGGATAGGTGAAACGGAAAAGAATATCAGAAAAGTTTTTGCCGCGTATGAAGACACGAGGAGAAGCAGCCGCCATCCTGTGATTTTGCTGCTGAACGAAGCGGACGGATTGATGAACAGGCGCGTGAACATTCACACCAGCAATGATGTATTTGCAAATCAGGCGCAATCGCAGATGCTGGAAGAACTGGAAACGTTTAAAGGAATTTTGATTGCCACCACCAATCTTTACCAGAACATTGACGAAGCGTTTCACCGCAGGTTTTTGTTCCAGTGCCTGCTGGATTATCCTGATGCCGATACGCGCAGGCTGCTGTTGCAGCAATCATCCGTTGGCAAATACCTGTCGCCCGAAGCCCTGGGAAAATTGCAGGAGTTAAGGTGGACGGCAGCGCAGTTGCAAAATATTGAACGCAAACTGTCACATTTCGCCTTGTTGCAGCCTTTAAGTAAAAGAGAAGTGATGGCAATGATGGAACAGGATGGCTTGATTCAGCCATCGCGTAAAATCGGTTTTCGCTGAAATTCATTGATAACTTTTTAAAACCAAATATGGGCAAGTACATCAACAGCAACCTGGTGAAAGACGAGCGGGTGAAATTTGAAACCACCTATCACTGGATAATCTTCTGCAGCCTGCGCGCGCTGTTCACGCTTTTCATCGCACCGCTTGCTGACCGTTATGCGGATGAGTTTGCGATTACCAACAAGCGCGTGGTCATTAAAACCGGCTGGCTCAGCCGGCATACTATCGAGATGAACCTGAATAGAATAGAAAGCGTGAAAGTGGAGCAAAGCATCATGGGACGGATGCTCGGCTATGGCACCGTCAGAATTATAGGAACGGGTGGCACGCGGGAAGCCTTCGACAACATCCGCAATCCGTTGCTGTTCAGGAAGAAGTTTCAGGAGATGTGTACCTGAGAGTACCAGCAATTTTTTTTTTGGAGTCGGATTCATATTTTCACACTATACTATATAGCCAAATACAATGACCAAAAAACAAAGCCCAAAAAGGTTAACAGCCGAAAAATTTGGAATACTGTTTCCCGATATTGATGATCCCAAATCCGTGTTCAGAACACTCGAAAAGTTAAGGGCTGAAAAAAAATTCCCTGTGGAAGAATTCGATTCTGTATTAGGTGATTTTCATGTTAAGGTATATGTAAAAAGAAGCGAGATAGTGAAAGCCGGTTACGGAGAAGACCCGGGCGCATACACTTATACGGTGATTAACAACGCCATTAACAAATACTTTGGCAAGAGGAATAAAAAATCAGATAGGGAAGATAAAGAAGGCATTGATACGGTTATTACAGAAAACAGCCATAGTGACGAATTTAATACTTCATTCGATGATGCAAAGGATTTTCCTGTCCATATCAATCCATTCCCGAATGAAACATTGGATGTATTGAAATCCATACTGAAGCCTGAGCAATTTGAAGTAGTGAAGCTGAAGGTATTCGAGGGTTATCCATATCAGGGTATGGTTGAAATAATGGAGGAAAGATTCAAAAAGTCATATAGTCCGGAGAACTTGCGGAAAATATTTGAACGCAGCATGAAAACCTTGCGCGACTATCCGGGGATGCGCGGATTGCTGCAATTGATTGTTAATAAGGAAAAAATCAATGAGATTTTTGACAAGCTGGGCGTAGGGCACAATGATTTGGGCGAGTTGATTCAGGACTTTGATGAAATGACAGCTTACACTAAAATCAACCCTTATGAAATATTATGTGACGTGGTGTTGATTAAGGATGAACTCGTAGAAAAGCTAAAGCATGAAAACCATCCGCGAGCAGACTTCGTTTTTCTGATGTTGGCGGGTTTTATCCTTAAGAAAGTATTGTACGCGGAACATATTCCTCCGCTATGGGCAAAGGATAAGCTTGAGTTGAGAAGCAAACGAACAGAGCGATTTAAGACAGAAGAAAATCGTCACAAAATGGCGGATTTTTTAATATGGCTTGGAAAGTATGCTGATCATGTTGTGATAGCAGATTTGGATAAACGGATGCCGGTCGAACTGAGAGCATCTACTCCGAAAAAAGAAGTTATGCGCGTTGGCAGGATGTTCAAAAAAATGGGGCTTTAATGAAAAGGGTGCTTACTCTCCAACAATATCAAAATCTATGGACTGCACCAATGCCTCGCGGGAATGCACCAATGCCTCACGGCTTTGGAATGCCCCTGCATACAATACCATGCTACCATCAATATGTTCAACGGGAAATCTATCAGCAGGATTACATGGACCTGTTTACCGGAGCGATAACCTACAACAGGTTGCGCAACGAAAACAGGTTTGGAGTTCCATTGTCAAAACTGGCAAGCGGGATTCCGCATGACCCTTCATATGTTGATTGCTTGCCGGATAGGAACGGGAAACCAGTTGCTTGTTTGCTGGTAGATTATGAGTATCCATTTAGTCAGGTAGAGCTAGAAAAGGGCAAAGAAAAATGCATCAAATATATCATGATTGGAGAGGCGGCACCGCCCATGACGGCACAATTGAATGACGGCACCTATTTTTATAATGTAAAGCATACGGGAAGTACTCCGTATTTTGCGGCTCCCTGCAAAGCATTTGGCATAAGTGGGGGTGATAAAAGACAAAAATTATCAGACTTAGCTGCAAAGGGAGTTTTATTGCTTGATTTATTTCCTTTTGCAGTTCCTTACCATACAAAATTGAGAGATGCATTGAATAAGAGCGGAACTACAGATTTCTTTTGGAACGGAAACAATAATCCATGGAGTATTCAATTCCGATTAAACGAGCTTGCTAAAAGTTTGTGTCAAGATTGGGATTTATGCATGATTGCACCGGAAACAATCAGCACACATGTATTAGGATTGCCCGCGCTTAACCTTATTCCCATAAGTAGTCATCATAACATTTGGAATGATTTGAATTATGATAATCATGGAGTTTGGATGGTTACTCAACAAGGATTGAGTTTACAAACAACTGCACCTAAATCTTATTTAAAAAAAGGGAAGGGAAAAGGGATAGAATGTAAAAATCACGTTGGTATTGTTTCTCAAAATTCATCCGTACTCAGATTGCATGGAAACCCTGTGACTATCACACATTTGCCCAAAAGAAAAAAATTCACTGTTCTTGTGGGTAATTCAGGTCCCCATGCTGCGATGATTGCCAACGCTTTTGATTTGCTTTAAAGAAATTTTTTCTTATCATTTCCACAAAAATATTTTTTTCTACCAAAAACTCCCCGTACGTTTGCGGCATGACACGGCATTGAATGCGCTTTAGTTAATAAGTATTCGGACCTCCCGTGGTTAGCGGACAGATTGAGTTCTGCGAACGGCTTAGGGAGAGAAAGTCCGGGTATTTACTAACTAAAATTCAATGCCTTGAAAAAAAAGTTCGTTGCCACCGGTTTTTTACCGGCTTCTTTCTCCCTAAAAAAAAGCCGGATGCGCACTACCCCGAACCCTTTTAACAAAACCGGGTTCAATTACAAACTTACTATCAACGAAAAAGCAACTCGCTCTGCCTTTTTCGACTTTTTCAACCAAACTCCCGAATTACCGGGAGCGGCTATTGTATTGGGTGTTTCAAAGAATAATGAAAGTCGTGTAATTACTCTGCTCACTTCAGAAACCAACCTTCGCGTTGCTTTTAAAGATGGGCACAACACCCTCTACAAAAGGGCCGTAGAGCTACTGGAGCAACAAAGGGCTGTCTGTTTGAAAATTCAACTCGCCTTGGCGAGTTGAATTTTCCTGTGTGTCACATTTTCAACTAACACTGCCTTTATAGTATTAAAGAGCACAATCACTTCTTATGCAAGAACAAAGACAAGCCCAACCTATGCTGAAATCTTACCGCTTCACCGAACGCGAACTCGAAAAAATGAGTGCGCTGAAAAAGTTGTTTGAGGAGAATGGCTTTATGAGCATCACGCGCTTCCCGGAAGTTTATTACGATTCGTTTATCAATTTTCAACGCGTTTATCCTGCATCAATTTTGCAGAATCCTGAACCGGAATTGGCAATTTCTGATTGGGGAATTATTCCCGATGCCTTCGGCACGTATGAATATGGCGTCATTGACGCTGCCGGTCATCTCAGCGCAGAGGGTGTAATCGTGTTGCACAGCGACAGGCTGCAGCAGTTCTGTGCAAATAGTAATGTAAGGATAGACGATGCCCGTATGCTCGTGCTGCTGCACCATTTCGGACACTGGATGTGTCATTGGCCCGAAGCGTACGACCCTTCGCTGACGGGCGCGATTTTTTGGTTTTCAGGAGTGAACTGGCAGCACGGTTTTGAATCAAAATATTTTTATGGCGTGTGCGAAACCATGGAAGCTCTGGCGCAGCTTATCGTTTATTGGGTTATCAAAGATGAACCGGAATTGATGCAGGTTTTTAATCTTCTAATGGGAAGGAATGCAAACGTCAAGAGTCCTCCCTGGAACAGCAAGTGAAAAATAATGTCGAACCGGAGTTTGATGCGAGCGTCAGGCGATTGTTCGTTTATATCAAACATGCGGGAGCTTCCGCGTTTTCACAGGGTGATATGCTGGAGAAATATCGGGAAAGCAGGTTGCTCGCGAACATGATACGTCATTTTGAAGAAACAGAGGAATATGAAAAATGTACTTTTTTAAAACTGATAGCGGACGCAGTTGCAAATTCAGTTCACGAAAACGAACAAAAGGATTCTCATTTTTAAATCATAAAAATCAATAACTATGACTTGGAAAGAACTGGCGGAATTCGCCTATGCCGATGTTGACAGACATGCGGTAAATCAGGTGCTGGTGTATAGTGATAATGTGTCGGTAGGCCATATCATCCCTATCCCGGAATGCGAAGGGAAAGTTCAAAGCGCGATATGGCAGGGGAGCAAACTGCATATCAGAACCGAGAAGGGTGTCCGCATCTATGATGACTTTTACAGCTACAGAAGATTTGCCTCTTAAACGGAATCGGAAACTGTGAATCATTACTCAATGCAAATACGTTACGCCATGAAAATCATTCACATTCCATTTGCAATTCTGCTGATGTCCACCCTGCATGCACAGGATACTTTGACATGGAATCAGTTTTCCAAAGTGAAAAAGATAACTGAGTTGATTCCTTCGGAACTTGTTCCGCAGGCATTTCCCAATGACAATGCGGTCAATAATTATTCTGTCCACATGCAATGCCCGGGTCAAAGCGATGGTATCATTCGGGAGGTTTTCACATACCACAGGAGTTACAATGGAAGCAGAATGAACAGAGAACTATTTTATATCGCGAAGCATTTTAGAGACAAGTACAACTCAGCATGTACGATAGCCTTTGATGTTTTCCTGATTGAAAAGCATGCCGCTAAAAGATTATTTGAACCGGTTGAATTTTATGTAGTAGTTACAGCGCCAAAGCCGCAGCAAGAACCGGATGCTGTTCAGCCTGAGGATTCCGAAATGAACGAGATGTCGTTTGATACATCTTACTCTAATTCAACCGAATTTTTAGAGCGCAACGCTGCAATGTTGCGTGAATCGTTCGGGGATTTTGATACTTCGAGTTGGCATGCACAGGAAGATGACCGGTTCCTTTTCGAAAAATTCATACAATGTTTTGACCGGAAAAAGGGCTATGCCACATTCATGAATTTCGTGAAGGCTCAGTACAATGGGATGACATACAACTCCATACTCCAGACGGTAACCAACTATGAAACGTATTACCGCAAAACTTTCCGCAGATTCAAATATGACTGGTACGCGATGAGCACAACAGCGCTAACTGACAGTACCGTTAGAGAAGGATATAAGTTTTACAAAGGAGCAAAAATGATTAGGACGGTGTGGCTAACTTTTCTGGAAGGAAGCGATTTTACGGGGTGGGACGATAAAACCAACGGTGACGGATTAACCACGCCTAAGAGACTGTTTAAAATTAGGAATAGAACGCAGATGACGCTGATAAATATGAT
>CAZCXH010000185.1:0-9309 GCA_964502525.1 uncultured Chitinophagaceae bacterium | reverse complement strand
TCTGCCTTTCAACCTAATGAAAACGGTTAAAAAAATCGGAAGATATGAGAGTTCCGCAGGGACTCTTGTGATTCCGGATAGGCAGAAGTCTTTCGACTTCGGTGGGCGGCTGTATAAGCGTAAGCATCATCCCCAAACTTTTTCGGCAGGCGGGCAAGCGGCTTTGCCTTGATTTTACTTTTTGCAGAAAGTTTTTTCTTGCGCATAGCCTGATCAAAGATAATATTCCGGTTGGGTTCTCTTACGCAGCAATCGGAAGCCAAAGTCGAAAAACTCGCCCTTCCGAAGTCGGAGATTCACTCCAATGCATTCAACGCAGCCTGCATGTTCAACTCAACAACGCACTTTCCGTGCAATGAGAATTTCTTTAGCGTATTTTGCTCGCTGTATTTCCCGGCTGAGAGTTGAAAAATCTGAAAAGTTTTTAACCCTGGATCCGCGATAATATAATATTGGACGCCCTGCTCCTGATAGATCTCAAACTTAATCTGCCTGTCTTTTAAGGCGGTGGATGCTGAAAGAATTTCAACAATTAAGGCAGGCGGTGATGTGATGAAGTCATCCTTTTTTTTGCAAATGATGGCAATATCAGGTCGCAGTACGGTTGAATTATCAATTATCCAGTCCAGATCAAAAACAGTTTCACATTCCTTGCAAGCAGCCTTTTCAAGAGCCAAAGACATTTGAGTAATCAATATTGCCGCTAAACGCTGATGCTTTCTTATGGGCGAAGGGCTCATCGCATATGGCAAACCATCAATCAACTCCCAGTCGCCTTCCCATTGGCTGTAATCTTTAACCGTGTAGCGGGGAATATATGTCACCGGACGCATTGCACAAAGATAACAGTCAATTTCAGGATTTGAACCAACCAATTCTATATTTTTTCAATTTACCGCGCATAGTTGCGCAGCAAAAATCCGTAAAGCCATAACCGCAAATTGATTTGACCACGCGCAGAAGTCCAAAGACTTCTACCTATCACTCCCACCAAGTGTGCTAGGAGTCAAAGCAACGCGGAACACTTGGAGGAACTGAGGGATGACTGCTCATCAAACACCACGCGTGAATGACTAGTCCTTTCTGCTGCTGGCAGTGGTGAAGGCTTTCAATGAGCCTGTCAGCGTAAACCGGGCGGATGAACACATCCACCCACTGCACGGTCGCGGTAGAAAGAAAGTAAACTCCATCAGGGTTAGAAAACTTGTAAGCTGAACTCATACAAATTTTTTACCTTTAAGATAAAGAAAAAATTGAGTGAGGTGCGCATTTAAACAGGAGGTCGAAAGACCTCCTTCCATCCAACGTCACAAGAGTCCCTGCGGAACCTTGCGACAACCGGGGGACAACCGGGGGAGCGAGCAGGGTTTGTTTAGCGGAGATTTCCCTGCATAAAATAAAGCTGCCCTGACATTCATATGTCAGGGCAGCTTCCAACCGGATCACGAAACGAGCTTCCTATAGCTTCACAAACTTCTGCACACCTAACACCTTGCCCCGCTCGTTTTCAATGCTGGCGAAATAGATACCGCCAACGTAATCCGAAATAATTATTTCCTGCTTTATTTCCTTTGACCTCGATTTTTGGCTGCTCATCTCCCTGCCGAACAGGTCATAGACCTTGATAACTGTCACCGGAACATTTCCGTTGTGTTTTACAAATAAATTTATCGCCCTGTTATTCTGGCTGACAATATAATATTCAACATCTTCTTCATTAAAGTCATCGCCCCCGGCATTGAGCACGTTGTTATTTTCATCCGACACTTCCTCATAAGCATTGATAAGGTTTGGCTGAACGTTAATTACCAGCCCTGAATCCTGCTCATAAATGGTTCGCGCCAGGACTATGGCTGAACCCGGCTCTGAATTGCCAGCATCAAACTCAAAAATGAAAGTGAATATTTCTCCCGGAACCGCAGAATCAGGGAAATTGATTTGCTTCAAGCCGTACTTCTCCCTGAATTTGGTGAACCTGCGTTCGTTCAGGCTGTCAGGATTAAAATTGACAAGCAGCAAGTTATCAGTAACAAACCATGCGCCAGAGGAGTAAGGCAAATCCGGGTAGGAGGTAATTACCAGAGATTCAGCCCCGAACCATGCGCTTATGCGAATCATCTCTTTGACAGATTCTTTACCGCTATCCGGGCAATTATGCTTGAAATAAATGATATTCAGCTTGTCATGATGCATGCTCCGATGATAAAGAAATTTAACGCAGCCGGTATCCAGGGATTCATTCCACTCTTTGCCGTCAACGGTGCGAAAGGCATATACATCAGTCTGGTAATACCAGTAATAAGGCTCACCGTGCACATACCACCATGTGTCTCCTGCTTTTGCAGGAAGCATGCTGCAGAAAAAAGTAACTGCCACCGCAGCTAAAAGAAAAAATGACATCTTCTTAACCATCATTTTTTTTAGAAAACTCCTTGACCTTACCTTACCTTAACAAACTTCTCGCTGGAAACAACTGCAAATCCGTTGCTGCATTTAACAAAATACATTCCGGGAGAAAGGTTGCTTACATCCAGATTCATTGAGCCGTAGCCCGCGGGCAAAACGGCATTCAACAAAAGCCTGCCGCTCATGTCAATTATCGTCATTTCATAAGGGCGGTTATCAGCATCAATTGCATAATGTATGTCCAGCATGTTTGTCACAAAAGGCGTAACCGCAAAACGAGCGCTTAATTGGGTTAGCCCTGCATCTCCCGTTCCAACCGCCTCATCAGAAACGGCCTTTTCAGCATTCACCCGTCCATAGCCCATTTCCATGCTATGACCAGGTTTGTATTGGTCATAACTGTAGTTGTAGCTCCCGCCATTTGCAGAATTGTTGGTTTTGTCAGCGGATTCACTCAGCCTATTCCTCACATCCTCCCAACTCATATTTGGATTTTTGCTCAACATCAAAGCAGCCACGCCAGAGACAATGGGTGTCGAAGCTGATGTCTTCTGAAACGCCACATAGTCGCTGGTGGAATAGCCATCCGAGCCAGAAAGGTCGGTCGTAAAAATACAGACGCCCGGGGCGGTGAGGTCCAACAATGCTCCATAATTCGTACCCCAGGCGCCAGCCGTATTCCATGCATCGTCCGGTGATTTTCTCCGGTCATCGGGAGTTGAAGATCCTACGCTAATCACCTCATCATAAGCAGCGGGATATTGCGGATTTTCGATGTCGCTGTAATTGTCATTGCCATGGGATGTGACAACTACAACTCCATAAGTATTCCCATTGCGCGCCCTGCCATGATTGACGAGATTTTGAATTTCCGCCTGAATAGCAGGGCTTGGAAAATATGAGCCGAAGCTGCAATTCACTACGTCAACATCAAACTGCGCGCTTCTCGCTTTTTGCATAGCCAGCACCACTGACGATTCGGAGCCATCAATCAGAAACGGAACAATCTTAGCTCCGTAAGCCACCCCTGCGCTGCCCGTTCCATTATTGGCGTTCGCACCGATCACTCCGCAAACCGCCATGCCGTGAGCCTGCGAGGGATCAGTAAAATAAAAATTAGTGCCATCATAAGAGGCGTTATTAATGCAATCCCATCCCGGAAGCATTTGTCCCTGCATGTCAGGATGGTTGAAGTCAAATCCGTAAAAATCAATCACTCCGACTTTGACGCCCTGTCCGGTATATCCGAGGTTCCAGGCTCCGGTAATGTGCGCGTCAGCCTCATGCTCGCCCTGGAGGGTGCTGCATGACACTTGCTGACCATTGTTCTCTACATGCCAGGCAAGATCAATATAGGTATCATTGGTGCTTTGCGGCTCGAACAAATTCACGCGATTCGGATGAACAGACCGCACTTTGGAACTTTCACGGTCGAAGATTCTGGAGGAAATGGTAGCGCTGTTATCGCTGATTGAAAAATTCCTGTATCGGAATACAAATACAATTTCATTCAAGTCATTCGCCCTGTTGCTGACCGGTTCAAGGTTATACTTCTCCGCAAATGTCTCCAAATATGCTAAGGAAGGAGACTCCTTAAACGTGACAATCACCTGTTCATCAACCAGCAAGAGCTTATTATGAACAGGGGAGCCTGAGTGAGCGGGCTTGCTGACAGCGATAAGCTGGCGGCTGATGCCTTTTTTCTTAAGATTTTCAATGTATGCAGATTTGCTTTCACCAGATACCCCATTCCTGAAATGAACGACCAGCAGGTTTTTGCCTGCACCGGTGATCTCTGTTTTATCTACAAGTTCTGAAGGCTCCGAAATCATCTTTCCCGGTTCCGACACAAAACCAACTATATTGTTGTGCACAATCCACTCCTCCGGTTGCGCATCCACGTACCAGCGGACACTCGTGTTGTTGTCCTGTGCAAAAGCAACTTGGGTGAAAATGAAGACCTGCAATACCGCCCACAGGATCCACAGACTCTTTCCAGTCATACCTCACATAGTTTTTGAAGCCTAAAATCAAACAGTCCAAAGGGGGAGGGATGCGGATTTTTACGCAGATGGAAAGAAATTGTTCAATGTCAAACCATGTGTAAAACTTTAGTGGTTTGAATGAAATATTTAGATTAAATTTTCGGGGTTGAAGGGGGAAAGCAGTTATATCTGATTTAAAAAAAATCCAATGAAAAAATCCATCTCTGAGAATGAAGGCGACACCTTAGTAGTTGAAGAATTTCCAAAACAATCTCAAAAAAAACGCGCCTTTGAGGCATCACACGATGTTTATGCCGGCCGTTCGATTGAAGACGAACTGGCAAAAAGAAAAGCCCTTTTAAAAAATATTTACAAGGGATCGAACAACCCTTATCTCAAAGACAGCGTTGCTGACATTTCCCAAACATTTCCGGTTGCGGATTTATTGATTTTTCAATTAAACGATGATCATACAACCGTAAAAACCGATTGGGCTACACTCCCTTTGCGCCTGCAGGAAGTTTTTGAAGAAATCATGTATTCGCTTCCCGTAAGCGGAGTATCCAATCCGGATGACGATGGATGCTATACATTTTCTTATGCCGATGACGAGTACAATCTCTCTGTAATCTCAATTGTAATCGAGGGAAAAGCCGCTCTGTTTTACAAGAATATTGATTCTTCAGAAAACTGAACCAACAACCAGCGCGGTTGACTGATTTTTTCCTCCTTTCATTCGGACATTGCCGCTAAGTCTGTTTAGTGATTTATACTTTGAACTTTGAACGGGAAGATTGCGCCATTGAACCGTTTACAGTTTACGGTTTACAGTTTGGAGGTTTGCAACTGTAAACATGTAAGTCGTAAACCGTAAACTTGCTTCTTCAATGTTACCATCTCACATCTAAATGAAAATCATCATTATCAACGGACCCAACCTGAATCTGTTGGGAAAAAGAGAACCGGAGATTTACGGCAAAGAGTCGTTTGAGGATTTCTTCGATCAACTCAAATCGGAATTTCCAAAAGTCAAATTGGAATATTTTCAGAGCAATGATGAAGGAGCGCTTATCGGCAAGCTGCATGAAGCAGGCTTCGCTTATGATGGAATTATTCTTAATGCGGGCGGCTATACGCATACGTCAGTCGCGATTGCAGATGCAATTGCTGCTATCAAAACTCCGGTAATGGAGGTGCATATCTCCAATCCGAAATCGCGTGAATCCTTCCGGCACGTTTCGCTGCTGGCGCCAAAATGCAAGGGTTCCATCATTGGGCTGGGATTGGATGGCTACAGAATGGCTTTGGAGATGATGGCTGAATCAGGTTGATTATTTTGTTATGCCGTTAAATATTCTTCGCCCCTATTGTTAATATCTAATCCTTGAAAATTCTTCCGGTTAATCTTTGGTGATTTACATTTGCCCCGCTCCCGTTTTCAGAGGGAGCGCGGTAATGAAGAGTTTAATTCCACTTTTTCTATCCTCCCTGCTTGGAATCTCTTTGGCTCAGTCCCAAACCAGCTACAAACTCATTGACCTCCCCGGACAGCACGCAGTTTCATCCATCGAGCTTTCGCCTGACGGAGCATTTCTCGCCATCGGCACCAGCCAGGGACCGCTTTATTTCTGGGATTGGAAGACGAAGGAAGTTACCCGAACCATTGATGTGGGCGACTACTATGCGGGTCCCTCCCTGCGTTTTTCTCCTGACGGAAAATATCTCATGC
Organism: uncultured Chitinophagaceae bacterium; assembly: GCA_964502525.1. Lineage (GTDB taxonomy): Bacteria > Bacteroidota > Bacteroidia > Chitinophagales > CAIOSU01 > DATLYB01. The sequence continues at coordinate 3,189 of CAZCXH010000185.1, read as the reverse complement.
TGCAGCAGCAATATTTTACCGACTGGAACCTGAACAAAGACAAGCCCGGGCGCGTGGAGGTGGTTGAAGTAAGCTCCGGAAAATCGTTGTTCGTAAATGCAAGCGTGCACAGCGCCTCGTTTGCAGCCGGAACCAAATTGATAGCGCTTGAAGGCAACGATGTGTGCGTCTATGATTTCGTGAAAGGCGAAAAAGTGAAATGCCAGACCATCGCCAACAGTTCCTTCACGGTGGCGGTGAGCCCCGATGGGAAAACATTTGCGCTTTCCAAAAAACCCGTTGCCAGCGACCTCACGGATATTCCAAGCCTGCGCAGCGACAAAACAGCGCAGAAAGAAGCGCTGAAGCGCAGAGAGGTTGTGGAGTTTTATGATTTGGAAAAGTTTACAAAACTCCGCGCCTGCACGGATGTTTTCGACATCGTTTATTCCATGCGCTTTTCCGATGACGGGCAGCGCCTGTTTGTTTACAACGCTCCGCACACCAAGCTGCAAACCGGCACGGGAAGGCAGGGATACATCAACCGCATAATCGTTTCCACAGGCGAGGTGACAAGGGCGATTTATTCCACCTCGGTTACCGAGCCGGATTTCAAAGAAAATGCAAATACCGCCATCGTGGGAAACACTTCGGTGGAAATGCAGCCGAAAATAGTGCCTGTGATTCTGCTCTGCGATGCCGCCACCGCCCGTCCGCTCAAAGTGTTTGAAATCAACGTCAGGCTGGGGGAAGGCATCAGGGAAGGCATTCTCATCACCGGAAGAACGTCATTCTCCTTCCTGCCCGATAATAAGACCGTAGTGGTAGGCTATGGTGGAAAATTAGCTTTATGGGAACCGGAATTAAACTGAATCTTTGCACGCGATGAAACAAATCTTTATTCTCTCGCTCCTTTTCTTTTGCGCTGCAGCATTCGCGCAGAAAACAATTCTCTACGAAAAAGAAGAAATTGAAAACGCCCTGAAAAGCGAACTGGACGCATCCATGCAAAATGGAGCGCTGAAGCAATTTGCGCTCGACAATAAAATGACGGGCGAATACATCGTTGACATTACGGTTGACCACGCGGGAAAAACGCTCACGGTGTTTGCCGTGTCAAACGACACAGATGATTTGAAGCGGCAGACGCAGCTGCTGGATTTCCTTCGGCAAACGAAATATAATTTCAGGCTCGTGAAAGGAACACGGCATAAATATCAATACGTTTTTCAATTCGGAGAATAATTTTCAATTAACCATAAAATCAATAAACTATGAGAAAACAATTTTTATTTCTGTTGCCTGCGGTAGTATGGTTCTCGGCCCTCTTAGCCCAGGAGGAAATGCAAACCGTATGGGAAATCAAAGGCGGGCATAAAATGGAAAACACCGGTCTTGCCGATGCGCGCGGATTCGCATTTGGCAGCGATGACAAGGAAGCGACCGTGATGAACACCAAAGACGGCTCCACCGTGTGGACAGGCAGGTTTAAAGACATTGCACCCGGACTGAGCAAGGTTGATGAGCAGATTTGCATGTGGGAAGCCAACGTGCTGTTCGTGTTCGACCGGAAAATGGGCAAAGACAAAATCGCCTGCATTGACATCACCACCGGAAAATTTCTGTGGATGAGCGATAAGTATCAGGACCTCACGGATGAAAATATCATCTACATCCCCGAGTTGGAAGCGTTTGCCGTTTCCACCAAAACAACGCTGTTCATGCTGAAAGCCCGCACGGGCGAGGAAATGTGGCAGACGCTGAAATTCAAAGGCGTTGTGGGCGCTTACGTGTATATGTCTGACGGGAATTTGGTAATGCTGAATTACAAACCGAATACGCTGGCGGCATTGTTCACCGGCTTCAAAAATCAGATTGTAAAAATCAACACTAAAAATGGAGATGTGGTGTGGGACCAGACATTTGTCGGTTTAGCCGAAAGAAAAGTCATCACTAAAGAGCCGCTTGCCAGAGTAAAAGTATTGGGAGGAAAAGTTTTTCTCTACCTGAATGGCATCCAGGTATATGATTATGAAACAGGCGCGCAGCAATGGTCTGCCGCTTTTGATGCCGACATCAACGTGGTAAAACCTCCGGCCGGTGCGAAAAAATTTGGCGTGTATGGCGTGGTGGCTGACCCGGTGATTGTCGGCAATGACGTTTACGTGATTGACATGCAGAATAAGGCAAAGCAATACGTGAAAAAGTATGATCTCAACTCCGGCAAACTGTTATGGACTTCTCCTGAAATCAAGGAAGCAAAGGCGCTGCCCGGATTGTATGTGGCTGACAACACGGTGATTCTGCAGGTAGGCGGTGTGGTGGAATGTCAGGCGTATATCTACACGAAAACGCGGCAGCCGGATGGCAGTTACATTATCGTTGAACAATGGAAAGTGTATTACCGGAACGTGAAACCCAACGGCTTGCAGGCGTTTGACGCGACCAACGGGAAGCTGCTTTGGGATTCGGAACGTTTCAAAAAGGGCATCACCAACGCGTTCATCTCCGGCAGCAACGTGATTGTGTGCAGCGGAAAGGAACTCTATTCAATGGACATCAAGAGCGGAAAGGAAACCTACGGAGTTATTTTATCTGCTGATGGAATCGGGCTGGCGCAAAAAATCATTGACTACAAAGACAAAGTGGTGGTGGTGGGTGAAAAAGGCGTTTCCGGTCATGCCAAGTCTGACGGCAAGCTGCTGGCAAGCAGCAAGTGGAAGAGCGCTGAATACAGCGGCATGTATGAAAACACGCTGATGATGACCACCGAAAAAGATGACGTGGCGGCTTATGATTTGGAAACAATGAAGTTCAAACAATACAACGCCCGTAGTGGTGCCGTTTCAAAACTGAGCGAAGACGGCAGGTTCGTGTATGTGTGGGATAAGAAGAATGTGGTGAAGCTGGCTACGCGATAATATGACAAGTTATGTATCAAAAAGGATTCGGAGTCTTCTCCGAATCCTTTTGCTTTCGCTCGCCTCTGGCGAGTGAAATTATTTACGCGCGCCCGCGGGACGCGAGCGCAGGCGAAGGGGGTACTATATCGCGGTCAGACGGCTTCCTGATAAAGTTGTAAAAGCATATATTATACATCTGACAATTAAGGGCAGTTCTAAAAATTCTACCACTTACTCCTTCTCCTTCTGGAACTTGCCTATGCACACATCTTTTTAGAATATCAGAGGACAAAGGTTTTGTCCTGCT
>CAZCXH010000184.1:0-9378 GCA_964502525.1 uncultured Chitinophagaceae bacterium | reverse complement strand
ATTGATTCTTCTTTTACTGATTTCGGGATGTTGACGTACAAATTAGTTCGCTACCAAAGGCAAGATTCAACGCAGCCATGGGTTCACCTGCGTGTATGGCAAGTTGCTAGAAAACAAAGTTCACTTGAAGTGGTCGAGGAGAATCAGCGATTTATCAAGTTGCTGTTTCCGCCAGAAGATGAACAAACATGGGATGGGAACCGGTATATAGATTCTATCACAACCAGCCCTTCCAACTGGTGGTTCTGGCGGCCTTCGGAATGGGAATACACCACAACGGAATATGATGTTCCTGGAAGCATTAATAATCTGCAATTCGATTCGACATTAACCGTTCTGCAGCAGCAGGATTCCACATTGATTCAAAACGTTTACTCCATTGAAAAATATGCGAAGCATGTCGGTTTGATATATAAGAAATTATGGTGGCTCGAAAAAGACGGAGACATTTCCCGTCCGTGGTCGGATCCCGAAAGCGGGGTTATCCTCACTATGACAATCACCGACTACGGTCGCGAATGAAATCATGCGCTTCCTTGCTTTACTTATCGTAATTCCACTATTCCTGAACACCTTTGCACAGGAGAAGCCTGACAGTTCGGTCTATTTCAAATACTGGATTCAGTTTTCAGATAAAAACGGAAATCCGTTTTCCGTCAACCGTCCTGATGAGTTTCTCTCACAGCGGGCGATTGACAGAAGGGTTAAGCAGAACATTGCGGTTGACGAAAGCGATTTGCCTGTCACTCCCGGATATGTTGACAGCATTTTGGCAACCGGTGTAAAGCTGTTGGTCAGGTCGAAATGGCTCAATGGCGTTGCAATTCAAACTGAAGACTCTGCCGCTTTGCAGCAGATTGATTCTTTCTCTTTTGTAAGCCGGATCGGGCCGGTTGCCGCATACACTATCATTGACACTTCTGACACATCGGGCATAGAATCCATTCCGCTCATTTCATCTCCGGTGCTGACGAATAATCTCTTGTTTGACGAGGATTTGTATGGCACGTCATTCAATCAGATCGCCATGATGAACGGAGAATACCTGCACGAACTTGGGTTTCGCGGTGACGGGATGATTATTGCCGTGCAGGATGCAGGTTTTTACAAAGCCGTTGAATTTGCCGCATTTGACAGCCTGTGGTCAAATGACAGGATAATCGGATATAAGGATTTTGTAAGCGGTGTTGACGACAGCGTGTTTATGAAGAGCACGCACGGGATGTCGGTGCTTTCAACGATGGGAGGAAACATTCCCGGTGAATTGGTCGGAACGGCTCCGGCTGCGAGATACTGGCTGCTCAGAACGGAAGATGCAGCGACCGAATTCCGCATTGAAGAATATAACTGGGCGGCAGGCGCTGAGTTTGCCGACAGCGCAGGCGCGGATGTCATCAATTCATCGCTCGGCTACACCACTTTCAACGATTCGGCAATGAATTATTCTTACAGCGAGATGAATGGCGACCGGGCGGTGGTGACGCGCGCGGCTGATTTCGCTGCAAGCAAGGGAATGATCGTGATAACAAGCGCGGGCAACCAGGGCGCTTCTTCGTGGCGCTACATCAGCGCACCGGCTGACGCAGATTCTGTATTGGCGGTTGGCGCGGTGGATGCAAGCGGCTCGGTAACGTCATTCAGTTCGAGAGGGCCTTCGTTTGATGAAAGGGTGAAGCCCAACGTGACAGCGCAGGGGCGCGATGTGGTGATCGTGAACGGCAGCGGAAATCTGAGTACGGGCAGCGGCACCTCTTTTGCCGCGCCAATCACAGCCGGACTGGTAACATGCCTGTGGCAGGCATTCCCTGAGAAGGCAGGCATGGACATCATCAGCGAGGTTCAAAAAAGCGCATCGTATTATTCTGCTCCCAATGATTCTTTCGGATTCGGCATCCCTGATTTTCGTTTGGCTTTTTTAAAAATGCAGGAGGAACAGGGTTCTCCTTACGTCCGTGAAAGGCAGCCGATCGCTTATCCTAATCCGTTTGATGAGCAGCTTCGGGTGATGTTATTTGCCAATGAGGAAGGCGATTATGTAATTGAAATGTTTGATGTTCTTGGAAAACTCGTGAGAAAGAGCGGGCGGCATTTGGGAGAATTGCGCTTTCATGAGTTCGCGTTGCACGATCTTGACGCGCTGCAAAAAGGCGTTTACCTTATCCGCTCAGGGAGGGAAGGGGAAATGAAAACCTTAAGGGTGGTGAAGATGTAGGAACTCGGTTTCCAGATCAAACGCTTTCCTCAGTTTCCTGAACAGGCTTTCCGCTTCCGTAAAATTCAGCGTCTGGTCTCCGTCTGAAAAAGCCATCTCCGGCTCGTGATGGATTTCGATGATGACTCCGTCAGCCCCCGCCATCACGCCAGCCAGTGCCATCGGCTCTACAAACCTCCGGATGCCGATGCCGTGCGAGGGATCAACCATCACGGGCAAATGCGTTTTGTGCTTCAGCACCGGAATGGCGTTCAGATCAAGCGTGTTGCGGTATGATTTTTCAAACGTGCGGATGCCGCGCTCGCACAGTATGATTTTTTCGTTGCCGTTGCTGAAAATGTATTCTGCCGATGCGAGAAATTCCTCCAGCGTGGTGGACATGCCGCGCTTGAGCAGCACGGGCTTGTCAACCTTTCCGAGTTCATCGAGCAGGTTAAAATTCTGAGCGTTGCGCGCGCCCACCTGGAACACATCCACATAATCGTACATAGGCTCTATTTGCGACACCTGCATCACTTCGGTTACAATTTTCACCCCGCGCCTGCGCGCCTGTTTGGAGAAAAATTTCAATCCTTCGATTCCCAGCCCGCGAAACGAGTAGGGCGAACTGCGCGGCTTGAAAACTCCCCCGCGCATGAACTTCACTTTGTGCTTGCCTAAAAAATCAAGCGTGATTTTCACCTGCTCCTCACTTTCGATGGAGCAGGGTCCAGCCATGATTGCCAAACTGCCATTGCCGACTTCAATGCCTTCATCAAACGCAATGACGGAAGGATTAACGCGCCATTGGTTGGACACCAATTTATTTGCATCTTCCACGCGGTGCACATCCTGCACGCCTTTCAGGTTGCCGATGGCGCGGATGTCAAATTCTTTTTTTCCAACGCACACAAGGTAGTGCCGGTGAAACGTGGTGACTTCATTCACCTTGTAATCAAGGGAACGTACTTTCTGGACAACCGCCTGCTTGAGCTTGTCGGGACATTCGGGTTGGAGTTGGATGATCATGTTTGGTTAGTTTACTCGTTTACAGTTTACATGTTTACGGTTTATATAATTTTCATTAACCGTAAACAAATTTATCTCATCAGCTTCTTCACCAATGTATCTATCTCCTTCATCTCTTTGCTTAAATGATTTTTGATTGCCATGCGCAGCCTGCCCAGATGCAGCGGGCTGAGTTCCTGCTGTGGTGGGTTGTCGCGCAGGAATTTTTCCGTCTGCTCATGCGCGGCTTTGCCCAGTGTGGCTAACTGTTTGTGCAGTTCGTTTGCGCTGTCGTATTTCGGAAAAAAGATGTCGAGGATTTTTTTGTGAACATCCCGCGCTCCAAATAAACCTTTGGTTTGGAAATCTTTCATCATTGCATTTGGAATGCTTGAATTGAGAATTGCCGTAAGATAATTTGCCTCATGAAGATTATGGGTGTAAAAAACATATGCTTTGCTCTCCACGATAAATTCCAAATCCAAATCTTTCCGCTTCACCACCGTTGCGTTGGCATCTTTGGCCGATGCGTTGTAAAGAACAAGATAAGGGGCATTGAGATTTTGAGCGGAAAGTTTGTTTTGCCAGTTGAGATATTTTTCGCTGCTGATATTCTTATTTTTTTCCGTTCGATTGATTTTCCAAATATTCTCTGCATTTTGAAACCACCGTGAAGCAAGCAAGTCTCCGCTGCCTCTTACATCGTTTTCATCTAAAACAACTATCTGTTTGCTGTCCTTCCCTTCCACCATAATTTCAATCGGCAACACAATTAAATCGGGTTGAAAGAGGGCAAAAGGCAGAATGCTTTTTGAAATTGCCGTTCTGAAAAGATATTTGCTTTCCATCCTTCCGCTAAAGACTATTTCTTTCCACGGAGGTTTCGCATCATTCAGAATAGATTTCGATGTTTTCAGATTTAGGATTCTATCCTGAAGGTCGGGCGGCATTTCCTGATTCAACTCCACAAAATAAAATGCGCGGGGAACAATCGTTGCGCCCTGCCTGAACAACTTTTTGTAGGGATTTTCCGCTTCCTGCTTTTTTGTTTTGTACTGCGAAAAGGCAGTTGATTTCCCCTGCTTTGCATAAAACCACTTTTGAGGCGACTCGCTCAGTTTCGCGCTTGCGGTTTTCCAGTTGCAGTTGTGCGCAGGCAGCCGTCCGCTGAACAGTTTTCCTTCCATGCCGCTTGCGGTCACGTTCCTCTTTTTGTTGTCAGGGGCTTTTTCTGCAAACAATACGCAGCTTGGCACGCGGAACAGGGGCGACACGCCTTCCATGTCCCACAACTGCGCGAGGCGGAAGCCTTTCGCCCTGCCGCTGCGCGTGTTGTCGTGATGGTCAGCGCTGAAGAAGCTGCGCGGCAGCACGAACGCGAGCCTGCCGTTTTCCTTCAAAAAATAGCCGCTGCAATACGCCATGAAAATGGCTGCGATTTCAAGATGCGGGTAATTGGCGATGCGCTCCGGCTTCACGTCATATCTTTCGGCAAGCGCATTCAGGATGTTCTGATATTCTTCATTTTTCACGCTGCTGTAGGTGAACCACGGAGGATTGCCGATGATGTAGTCGAATTTTCCCGCAAGGAAATACGGCTTGTAGTTGTTCTGCAGAATAAATTTCCAGATGCTGTTTCTGCCGCGCTCCTTCACGTCTTTCAGCGCCTCGTAAATCTTGTAAAATCCGGAGAGGATGTTGCCGTTGAATCCGTTTTTCGGAAAATGTTTTTTCAGGATTTTTTCAAACTCGTCTTCGCCTGTTTTCTTTTTGCCGAGCGTTTGCTCCGCAAGATGGTTGCACACTTCGAGCGCCTCGTCAAACAGCAGGTCGTTATCGAGCACCTGCGTGTTGAGCGTGAATTTTTGCTTGTCAACGTGCAGGGTGAATTCGCTGCCGAACAGGTTGTTTTCGCTTTCGGGCATCAGCAGCGTGTTGGCGAGAATCACGTTGAGGTGCATGGGTTTTCGCGCGTGGCGCACTTCTTTGCCGAGCGCGAGCAGCAGCGTGGTTTTGGCAATCTGCACGCTGAGCGGGTGAATGTCAATGCCGTAAACCATGTTGTTGATGTCTTCCACCGGCATGTTGGGATGGAGCGCCCGCAGGCGGTGAATCGCAGCCCGCAGAAAAGAGCCGCTGCCGCAGGCGGGGTCGAGAATGCGCCCGCCTTTTTTAAAATCAAACTCCTGCACGATGCGCTCGCACAGCCAGTCGGGCGTGTAGTATTCGCCCAGCGCATGGCGCGTGTCGAGGTCAATCAGTTCCTGGTAAACGCCTTTCAGCACATCTTCCTCCACTTCTGAAAAATCAAACGCGGAGATTTCCTGCGCTATCAGCCGGAACGTTTTTTTCAGGCTGCGGAAACTGCGCTCGCTGCGCGCCCAGTGGAAAAAATCATTATCCACGAAATTGCGGATGTTGCGCTTGTCAAACACGCTGCCGTCCAGAATGCCGAGCATCTCCTCCTCGCTGATGTAATCGTCATTGCTCACTACAGCGTAAGCAAGCATTTTGGCAAACACCGAGAGGTACGTGTGCACCAGAAAATTTTCTTCGCTCGCGTCAAAGGAGCCGTAGGCGATGCTCAGGAATTTTTTCCACTGCTCGTAGCTCACCTGCACTTCACCGAATTTTTTCACCTCGTTGAAATGCGCGTTCATTTCACGAAAGCACGCAATGAAAACGCTGCTTTGATAGCCAAACGATTCTTCAATCCGCTGAAGCGTTGCTTTTTGCGTTCCTTCTTTGAAAAGAAAGCGGTCGAGCCAGAAATAAAATTCTTCCGCGTTTCCTTCGGTGAGCGTGAAAGAGGCGGTGGCGACTTCATTTAGCAGCAATTCATCTTCCTTCAGCGATTCGATATTGTTCAGGCAGGAAATAGCAGGGGCAAACACTTTCCAGTTCACAAAGTCTGACGCAATCAGCGTGAAGTTGTAGCCTTCGCCAGAGTTGAACTGTCCGAGCAGGTAGCCTGCCAGTTGTTCTTTTGCGTGTGCGAGCGTTTTTTTCAAATCGTTTTCAAACTCGATGATGATTTTGTTGTAGAGCGTGTCCGCACTGCCTTTGTGCAGCTTGTCTTTGCGTGGAATGTTGAGCACGGTGGCTTCCGCGCCTTTGCTGATTTTATCAATGACGGTTTCAATTTCCGCATCACCGGCATACAGGCGGTGGAGCAGATCTTTGAAAATTTCCTTCTTGGTGAGTTCCTTGCTGGCGGAATTGATTTTATGGAAATAAGATAAAACGATTTCAGCTTTGGGAGAAAGCTGTTTCACGGAAGGCCTGGGTTCCTCAACTAAATATTGTTCTGAAAATAATTCGTCCATTCCGGGTGGTTTAATTCACGAATTTAACCAATGACCGGACTAACTCATTCGCGGCTTCCTTCGGCTCGAGTTGCTCCAGCAGCCGGATAAAATAGCTCCCCACAATCGCGCCATTGGAATATCTGCAGGCTTCGCTGAATGTTTTGGAGTCATGAATTCCAAACCCTGTTAACACCGGCTTGCTCAGTTTCATGGCTTGGATTTTTCTGAAATAGTTTTTCTGCTCTTTGGAAAATCCAGCGCTTTTTCCCGTGGTGGATGCACTGCTCACCATATAAATAAATCCGCTGCTCAATGTTTCAATTCTTTTCAATCTTGCTAATGGCGTTTGTGGGGTAATCAGCAATACGCAATGCAGGTTGTATTTTTTGAAAAGCGGCTGATACCGTTCTGCCTCATCCAGCGGCAAGTCGGGGATGATGATGCCGTCAATGCCGCAGTCATGCGCTTGTTTGCAGAATTTTTCAAAGCCGAATTGCATGAGCGGGTTCACATAGCCCATGAGCAATGCAGGAAGCTGGCAGTATTTTCTGAAATCTTTGAGCTGTTCGAATAAAATTTTCAGCGTCATTCCATTTTTCAAGGCAACTGTACTGCTGTGCTGAATCACGGGACCATCAGCAAGCGGGTCAGAGTAGGGCATGCCGATTTCAAGCAGGTCGGCACCGGCATTTTCCAGGGCAGTGGCAACTTCCTCAGTATTGTTGAGTTGCGGGAATCCGGCTGTGAAAAAGACAGAGAGAATCTTGCTTTTCTCTTTGCTGAATAGTTTATCAATGCGGTTCATGTCAATTCACTTTTCAGCCTTCGACTTCGCTCAGGCTGACCAATAAAGTTTTTGTATTGCATTCAACTATGTTGTCATGGTGAGCGGAGTCGAACCATGTCGCAGCGTTATTCCTCATTTCCAAAATATTTAGTGTAAGTCCCCAAATCCTTATCTCCTCTTCCCGACAGACAAACCACAATCGTTTCATTTTTTTTGAATTTCATTTTCTTCAACGCAGCAATCGCATGTGCAGATTCGAGCGCGGGGATGATTCCTTCCAACTTTGACAGCAGCAGCGCGCCTTGCAACGCCTCATCATCGGTGGCAGACAAAAATTTTGCCCTGCCACTTTCATATAAATGCGCCATCAGCGGACCGATGCCGGGATAATCAAGCCCTGCGGAAATCGAGTGCGGCTCCACAATCTGCCCATCATCTGTTTGCATTAATAATGTTTTGCTCCCGTGAATGATTCCGGATTTTCCGAGTTGTGTGGTTGCTGCTGATTTCCCGGAACGCAGTCCTTCTCCGGCTGCTTCCACTCCAACAAGTTTCACTTTCTTTTCATCTAAAAAATGCCAGAACGTCCCTGCCGCATTGCTTCCACCACCAACACATGCAACAACATAATTGGGAAGTTTTTTCATCTGCTGCCGAATCTCTCTGCTGATGACCGACTGAAACCGCGCAACCATATCGGGGTAGGGGTGCGGTCCGACAATGGAGCCGATGATATAGTGCGTGTCGTCAGGATGATTTATCCAATCGCGGATGGCTTCGTTGGTAGCGTCTTTCAGCGTCATGCTGCCGCTTTCCACCGGAATCACTTCAGCGCCCAGCATTTTCATGCGCAGCACATTCGGCTTTTGCCGCTCCATGTCTTTCTTCCCCATGTAAACGATGCACTGCAATCCCATGAGCGCGCAAACCGTTGCAGTTGCAACACCATGCTGACCTGCGCCTGTTTCGGCAATGATTCTTTTTTTACCGAGACGTTTCGCGAGCAGCGCCTGCCCAATCGCATTATTGATTTTGTGCGCACCGGTATGGCACAAATCTTCGCGTTTCAGAAAAATGTTTGTCTTGTAATGCTGTGAGATTCGTTTGGCGAAGAACAATGGCGTTGGCCTTCCTGCAAAATCATGAAGCAGTTGCTGAAATTCTTTTTGAAAACTTTTGTCGCGGATGATGCTGAGATATTTTTTGCGCAGTGTTTCAACATTGTGAAACAGCAGCTCCGGAATGTAAGCCCCGCCAAACGTTCCGTAAAAGCCTTTATCGTCAACGGAATATTTCATGTCGGCTGTTGAGTTGCTGAATAAATTTTTCAATCCTGGCGACATCCTTCACTCCGGGAGCAGTTTCAAAACCCGAATTAATATCAACCGCAAAAAATGACGGATGACTGAAGGATTGCAGTTGTTCAATGTGTCCCGGATTAATTCCTCCGCTGAGAAAAAATGGTTTATCCATTTTATATCGTTGCAAGATGTTCCAGTCGTAGCTCAGGTTATTCCCTCCCGGAAGTTTGCCTTTCGCGTCAAACAAAAAATAATCACAAACGGCATCGTATGCCTGCAGTTGCTTGAAGTCAAACGATTCGTCAACGTTGAATGCCTTAATCACCTTTGCTGATGCGCGCGCCTGATGACAATAATCCGGTGATTCATCTCCATGCAATTGCACAAAGTCAAGCGCGTGTTCTTTTGAAATTTTTATAATCCGCTCTGCTTCTTCATTCACAAAAACTCCAACCCGCGAAGTGTTCGCGCAAATGGTGGTTTGAGCAAGTTCCTTCAACGATGCGCCAGCATATCTTTTTGAATGAGGATAAAGAACAAAGCCAACGAAGTCCACCGGGGTTGCAAAATGATTCATCGCAAGCAAGTCCTCTTTTCTCGTTATGCCGCACACTTTCACTTTCATGCTTTCACTTTTTCGTAGTTGCCAACTGATTGGATAAACCGCTCACAGGCTGCAGCAGGGTCGGATTGGCGCATGAAATATTCACCAATGAGAAATCCCTGATAACCCGCTTTCCTCAAAGCAAAAACGGTTGTCGCTTCTTCAATTCCGCTCTCGGA
>CAZCXH010000183.1:0-9471 GCA_964502525.1 uncultured Chitinophagaceae bacterium | reverse complement strand
TGAGGTCGTGGGTTCGACCCCCACTGGCCACCCGGAAAAGCCCTTCCGACAATAAATCTGAAGGGCTTTTTATTTTAAAAAAATATATAACGGCTGTTCTGAAAACTCTGTTACTTACTCCCTCTCCATCCGGAGGGATGTGGTGAGGCGGTAAAAAGAGCAATTTTCAGAACTGCACATAAACAGGGAACTGAATACCATGGGACTTCAATGCGGTATTGTCGGATTGCCAAACGTTGGAAAGTCAACGCTGTTCAATGCGTTATCGAATGCCAGGGCGCAGGCGGCAAATTTTCCTTTCTGCACGATTGAGCCGAATGTAGGCGTGATAACCGTTCCTGACGAACGGCTTATCAGGCTGGCTGAACTGGTGAAGCCGGAAAAGATTGTTCCTACAACAATCGAAATTGTTGACATTGCGGGGCTGGTGAAGGGTGCCAGCAAGGGCGAGGGTTTGGGCAACCAGTTTCTCGGCAACATACGCGAAACCAACGCCATCATCCACGTGCTGCGCTGCTTTGAAGATCCAAACGTGGTGCATGTTGACGGCAGCGTGAACCCCGTCCGCGACAAGGAGATCATTGACACCGAACTGCAATTGAAAGATCTCGAAACCATAGAGAAAAAAGTTCAGCGCCTTGAGCGCTCGGTGAAATCAAACGACAAGGATGCAATTGCTGCGATGGAGTTGGTGAAGGAACTGAAAACGCACATCGAAAAAGGGCAATCAGCCCGCACATTCCCGAAAAAATTTGAGGAGAATAAAAACCTCGCAGACCTTTACCTGCTCACGTCAAAACCCATTGTGTATGTATGCAACGTGGATGAGAAATCGGTGGTAAGCGGAAACAAGTTTGTAGAACAGGTGCGCGAGGCGATTAAAAATGAAAATGCGGAATTGCTTGTGATCTCCGCTGCCATTGAAGCCGACATTGCGCAGTTGGACAGCTATGAGGACAGGCTGGCATTTCTTGCCGACCTGGGGCTGAAGGAATCGGGCGTGGCGCGCCTCGTTCACAGCGCCTATCATCTGCTGAACCTGATCACTTTTCTCACTGCCGGTCCCAAAGAGGTGCGCGCATGGACGGTTCGCAAAGGCATGACTGCTCCGCAGGCTGCAGGCGTGATTCATACTGATTTCGAAAAGGGCTTTATCCGGGCGGAGGTGATAGCTTATGACGATTATATCAAATACGGATCGGAAGCGGCCTGCCGCGATGCGGGCAAGCTGCGCGTGGAAGGCAAGGAATACGTTGTGCATGATGGTGATGTGATGCACTTCAGATTTAATGTGTGAGGAAAGACAGGGATCATGCGGTATCCTTCAAGTTTCTCCCGATTGCCAATTTCCGTTATACCAATAGTGGTCGAGTTTCCGAAGAAATGAGACGTAACTTTGGTTATGCCGAACGGTTCAAGTTTCGTTTATTCGAAAATTTGAGTTGTTTCGGCATATTTCACACTTGTTTCGGGATAACTATCTTTGTTCAAAATCAAAACACCTATGATTGACACCACCGTTCGCTATAAAGTGCGCGACATCCATCTTGCAGAATGGGGCAGAAAGGAGATTACGCTCGCTGAAGCTGAAATGCCCGGATTGATGGCATTGCGCGAAGAATTCGGAAAAAAGAAACCGCTCAAAGGCGCGCGCATTGCGGGCTGTCTGCACATGACCATTCAGACTGCCGTTTTGATAGAAACGCTGGTGGAACTGGGTGCCGAAGTCACCTGGTCATCCTGCAATATCTTTTCCACGCAGGATCATGCTGCTGCTGCCATTGCTGCCAAAGGCATCCCGGTGTTCGCATGGAAAGGCATGACGGAGGAAGAATTTAACTGGTGCATCGAACAGACGCTTTTCTTTGGCGATGACAGCAAACCGCTCAATATGATTCTCGATGATGGTGGCGACCTCACCAACATGGTGCTCGATAAATATCCGGAATTGGTAACGGGCATCAAAGGCATCTCGGAAGAAACCACTACGGGCGTTCATCGTTTATACGAGCGTATGAGAAACGGAAAGCTGCCACTGCCTTGCATCAATGTGAATGACTCGGTCACGAAATCAAAATTTGATAATAAGTATGGCTGCAAGGAATCGCTGGTGGATGCCATCCGCAGGGCAACGGATGTGATGATTGCAGGGAAAGTGGCGGTGGTGTGCGGCTACGGTGATGTGGGCAAGGGTTCAGCGCAATCATTGCGCGGAGCGGGCGCGCGTGTAATCGTGACGGAAATTGATCCCATCTGCGCTTTGCAGGCGGCAATGGACGGCTACGCGGTGAAGCGGCTTGACAATGCCGTTGCCGAAGCCGATATCGTAGTGACCGCCACCGGCAACACGAACATCGTTGTTGACCGTCATTTCAAAAAAATGAAAGACAAAACCATCGTTTGCAACATCGGTCATTTTGATAATGAGATTGACGTGGCATGGCTGAAAAAGAACTATGGCAAAACACGCGACACCATCAAGCCTCAGGTTGACAAATTTACCGTTGACGGAAAGGATATTATTCTCCTTGCGGAAGGAAGGCTGGTGAATCTCGGTTGCGCAATGGGGCATCCATCGTTTGTAATGTCAAATTCGTTCACCAATCAGGTACTTGCGCAAATCGAACTGTGGGCGAATCATAAGAAATATAAGAATGAGGTTTATACGTTGCCCAAACAACTCGATGAAAAAGTGGCGCGTCTCCATCTCTCCAAAATTGGCGTTGAGTTGGAGGAACTTTCCAAAGAACAGGCTGACTACATCGGGGTGAAAAAGGAAGGACCGTACAAGCCGGAGTATTACCGTTACTGATTCGTTAATGTGTTGATTCGATGATTCGATAATGAAACCAAACCTTTTGTATTTCATCATCGAATTATCGAATTTCCGAATCATCGAATCAATTCAATGACGCGCCTTTCGGTCAACATCAACAAAATCGCCCTTCTCCGCAATTCGCGCGGAGGAAATTTACCGGATGTAATTCAGGTTGCGAAAGACTGCGAGCGTTTCGGAGCGCATGGCATCACCGTCCACCCGCGGCCGGATGAGCGGCACATCAAATATTCTGATGTGATGGAGTTGAAGGATGTGGTGAAGGGGGAGTTCAACATTGAGGGTTATCCATCGGAAAAGTTCATCAAGCTGATTAAGAAGGTGAAACCCCACCAGGTGACGCTCGTTCCCGATGCGCCCGATGCGCTTACCTCCAATGAAGGATGGGACACGCTGAAGCATCAGCATTTTTTGAAACAGGTGATTGCCGACATCAGGCAATTCAACATCCGCGTGTCATTGTTCATTGATCCAATCGCCCAATATCTTGAGGGCGCAGCCACTGCCGAAGCGGACAGGATTGAGTTTTACACCGGTCCATACGCGAAGAACTATCCTGAAGATCCGGAAAGGGCGGTGGTTAAGTATGTCAAGGCTGCGAAATTCTGTGATTCGCTCGGTTTGGAAATCAACGCAGGGCACGATCTGAATCTTGACAACCTTCAGTTTTTAATCAAAAGTATTCCGCAAATCAAGGAAGTCTCCATCGGACATGCCATCGTGTGCGATGCGCTGTATTTCGGACTGCAGAACACGGTGGGGATGTACTTGAAGAAAATTCGATAATTCAAGATTGCCAGTTGATGTCAATCATCAAGTCGAATAACAAATCCTCACAAACTCACCATCTCCTTATCCGAATACGCTTCAATAGGTGGGCACGTGCAAACTAAGTTTCTATCTCCAAAGGGATTATTCACCCTTCCCACGGCAGGGAAGAATTTATTAGCGCGCAAATATTCCAAAGGATAAGCCGCCTTCTCGCGGCTGTAGGGATGATTCCACTTGTCGGCAACCACCATCTCAGCCGTGTGTGGAGCGTTCTTCAGCACGTTATCTTTTTCATCGGCAACGCCCTGCTCAATCTCTCCGATCTCTTTCTTGATGCTGATGAGCGCATCGCAGAAGCGGTCGAGTTCGTCTTTATCTTCGCTTTCGGTAGGCTCGATCATCAGCGTTCCGGCAACGGGAAATGAAACGGTAGGAGCGTGGAAGCCGTAATCAATCAGCCTCTTGGCGATGTCTTCCACTTCGATGTTGGCGCTGTTCTTGAACGCGCGCATGTCAACAATCAGCTCATGCGCCACGCGTCCGTTCTTTCCCACATACAACACTTTGAAATGTTTATCTAGCCGTGACTTGATGTAGTTCGCATTGAGAATTGCATATTTGGTTGCATTCGTCACTCCTTCGCGCCCCAGCATTTTGATATAAGCATAAGAAATAAGCAGGATGTTTGCGCTTCCCCACGGGGCGGCTGAAATAGAGTGAATTGCTTTCTCGCCACCGGTTTTCACCACAGTGTGACCTGGCAAATAAGGTAGAAGATGCTTCGCAACGCAAATCGGTCCCATGCCCGGACCGCCACCGCCATGCGGTATGCTGAACGTTTTGTGCAGGTTGATGTGACACACATCTGCGCCTATCGCAGCGGGGCTGGTCAGCCCAACCTGCGCGTTGAGGTTGGCGCCATCCATGTACACCTGCCCCCCGTTATCGTGAATGATTTTGCAGATTTCGATAATGCTTTCTTCAAACACGCCATGGGTGCTCGGATAAGTCGCCATCAGTACGCTCAGCCTGTCCTTGTATTGTTCCGCTTTCTGGCGCAAATCATTCACTTCGATATTTCCCATTTCATCGCATTTCACCACCACCACTTCCAGCCCTGCCATCACTGCGCTTGCAGGATTGGTGCCGTGCGCAGATTGCGGGATCAACGCCACATTGCGATGGCTTTGCCCCTTGTCGCGGTGATATTCGCGGACGACTAACAGCCCGGCATATTCTCCCTGTGCGCCAGAGTTGGGTTGCAATGAAGTTCCCGCAAGCCCGGTAATTTCCTTCAACTGGTTTTCTAATTCGCTGATGATTTCCGCATAACCCTGCACCTGTTCAACGGGAGCAAACGGATGCACTTCGGCAAACTCGCTCCAACTTACCGGAATCAACTGTGTTGCCGCATTCAGCTTCATCGTGCATGAGCCGAGCGGAATCATGGATTGCGTGAGCGACAAATCCTTTTTCTCCAATGATTTGATGTAGCGCATCATCTGCGATTCGGAATGATGCGTGTTGAAAACGGGATGCGTCAGATAAGAAGATGCGCAGTATAAATTATTAGGAATGTTTATGGTTTGTGGTTTGTGGTTTGTGGTAGAGGTCTCGCTGTAAGAATCTGTGTAAAGGGGAACGAGCTTCGCTTTTTTTCCTGCTGCAACCGCAAACACGTTGATAACCTGTTCCAAATCGGATGTCAGAACGGTTTCGTCCAAAGAGATGCCGATGAAATCATTGCCATAACGGAAATTGATTTGCGCTTTCTCCGCCAGCCCGCGGATTTGCTTTTGCTGGTTTTCTGTCGCAGCAACTTTCAGCGTATCAAAATAGTTTTCATTCAACTGGCGGTAGCCAAGCGCGAAAAGTTCCCTGTCAAGAACCCGCGCAAGCTGATGAACGCGCATCGCAATGTTCCTGATTCCTTTCGGACCGTGATACGCGGCATACATCCCCGCCATGATCGCAAGCAATGCCTGTGCTGTGCAGATGTTGGATGTCGCTTTCTCCCTGCGGATGTGCTGTTCGCGCGTTTGCAGCGCCATGCGCAACGCAGGCTTTTCATTGGAATCAACGGAAACTCCGATGATTCTTCCCGGAAACAATCTCTTGAATTCATCCTTTGCCGCAAAGTATGCCGCATGAGGACCTCCATATCCGAGCGGCACCCCGAAACGCTGCGTGTTTCCCACTGCAATGTCAGCGCCCAACTCACCCGGTGATTTCAGCAGGGCGAGACTCAGCAAATCTGCTGCAAACACCACTTGCGCATTGGCAGCATGAGCCTTTTGAATGAATGAAGAATAATCAATCACCGCACCGTCTTCCGCTGGATACTGAACGAGCGCGCCAAAAACTTTTTCATTGAATGCAAACTTCTCGTGGCTGCCGGTTTCAAGCTGAATGTTCAGCGGCAGAGCGCGTGTTTTCAAAACGTCAATCGTCTGCGGCAGGCATTTTTCAGAGATAAAAAACACATTTGCCTCAATCTCTCTTTTATTGCGGTTGTGAAATAGCAGAGCCATCGCCTCGGCAGCGGCAGTGCCTTCATCGAGCAATGATGCATTGGCAACGGGCAGTCCCGTGAGGTCGCACACCATCGTTTGGAAATTCAGCAACGCTTCCAACCTTCCCTGCGCAATCTCAGCCTGGTAGGGCGTGTATTGAGTGTACCATCCCGGGTTTTGGAAAATATTGCGGAGCAAAACGGACGGGGTAACCGTGTTGTAATAACCCAGCCCGATGTAAGATTTGAAAGGCTTGTTCTTAGCCGCCCTGGTTTTCAGTTCGCGCAGATATTGATATTCGCTCAGTGCTTCCGGCAGGTTCAAATCTTTCTTCAGGCGGATGGAGGCGGGGATGGTCTCATCAATCAGCGCATCAAGGCTTTTCGCCCCGATTTTTTCAAGCATCTGTCTTGCTTCATCTGCATCTGGTCCGATGTGACGTTCCAAAAAGCTGTCAGTGGAATTGAGGTTCATTTTCACAGGAAAGGTTTGGGGTAAAAAATGGATGCAAAGTTAAACTTGATTATCGTTATTTCCAGAAGAAGGAGTTGAAAGAAATCACGACTTTCAGCGCCTCCGGTAAATTCCGGTTTATCTGCTTTTGTTATTTTTGCACGGCTTAAAAAGAATATGTCAGGCAACGGAAACGGATCTATAAAATTCTCCGACCAGTCGCTCGCAAGGGTGCGCAAGCTCATTTCCCGCTACCCGGAAGGAAAGCAGAAATCAGCGCTGTTGCCCATTCTCCACATGGCTCAGGAAGAATTGGGCAAGGGATGGTTGCCGGTTGAGGTGATGGATTATGTCGCGTCACTTTTGAATATCCAGCCCATAGAAGTTTACGAGGTGGTTACCTTCTACACGATGTACAACCAGCAGCCTGTTGGGAGGCACATGCTTGAAGTTTGCATCACTTCGCCCTGCTGCATGTCAGGATCTGAAGAAATGGTTCATTACCTTGAGAAGAAGCTTGGCGTGAAGGCGGGCGAAACCACCCCCGACCGCATGTTCACCATCAAGCCCGTTGAATGTCTTGCCGCCTGCGGTTATGCTCCGATGATGCAGGTGGGAGAACATTACTATGAAAAACTCACTGAGGAGAAGGTTGACCGCCTTTTGGAGAAGCTGAGGAACACTCCTTATCCCGCTGTGGAGAAGATAGAGATTTGATTTCTGCTACTTCTTAGTCACTGCCACTTTCCCCACGCCTTTAATAAAAACACTCTCCTTTTCTTGCGACACTTTCGTTCCAAAAGCATCAGGATAAATCTTTCGGAATTTTTCGGTGGCTTCTTCGCATTCTTTCTGATTGGAATATTTGCCGATAAAAACCATGAAAAGATTCTTGCCGCTCAGAGAAGTATAATCGGGTATCCACAGGTAACCTGAATCATATCCCTGCTTCTTCAGTTCTGCCGCTTTTGCTTTAGCCTTGCCCTCCTTTGAGACAGCGATGGCGCTCACTACATAAAAGTCAGCAGTCTTTTTGGATATTGTTGCGGGTGATATGGACTTTTTCTGATTCTTCTTATTGATGCTTGCCATGAGGTTTGTTGTTTTCCGCTGGCTGAAAAGCCAGTTATACAGCGTGTCGGTGGTGCGGAAGTATTTTTCCATGTCGCTGTGGTTATGTCCCGGAAGCATATTAAAGCGGAGAAATTTACCGCCATCGCATTGCCTGATGGCAGATGCGATTGCTTTTGACTGTGAAACAAAATATTTGCTGTCGTTAGTGCCGCACATCACCCACAACGGCACTTTGGCCAGGTTGCAGGCATCTTCCGCATCACCTCCACCGCAGAGGGCAGCGGCAGCCGTCACGCGTTCCGGATATTTTCCCGCAAAGCGCAATGTGCCGAACCCGCCTGCGCTCATGCCTGCGACATACACCCTCGCTTCGTCCGTGTTATATTCCTTTTGGATGTAATTCAGCACGGTCAGCAGCTTTTCAGGTTCCCAGCGCGAACCTTCCGGAAACTGCGGACCGACCACAATAGCCGGGAATTCCTTTCCCCGGTTTTTTATTTCGCAGATGGCTCCATAGGGAGGCTTCTTCCCTTTGCCTGTGTTCTTTCCTTCAGTTAAATATTTCAGATTAGAACCGCAGAGGTTCTGTCCGTGCAGGAAAATGAGCACAGGCGGATTTGAGGTCATGACATCCATTGCAGGCAGGTAAAGCCAGAAGTCATAATCCGCAACTCCCCTGACGCATTGCAGGTTTTGAGGCATCGCCTGAGCGGCAATCAGGAATGAAAGCGATGGCAGAATGAACGTCTTCATCATTTCTTTAAAATTCCAATAAATGGCTCAGGGGAAAGGCGAGTTAGTTCACATCCGGATTGGGGCGTGTCTATTAACGTATTAAGAGAGAAGACAGTATTTACAACAGTTCGTTACTTTTTTCACAGGTCAGGGCTAAAGCCCTTGTAAAGGCTCTCTGCTCTGCTCTAACCCCGCCTTTAAAGGCGGGGTTAATGGATAGTCCGTCACTAAGAGGCTGTTTAATTTTAAATTAAATCATAATAACAGAATGATAATAGAACGCTGATGACGCGGATTATGCAGATAATCGCTGATTGTTTTATCTGTGGCCATCCTATTTTTCTGCGTCATCTGCGTTCTATTTTTAATTTTAAACAGTCTCTAAATGGCTTTGGCCTGATCCCTGATCTGTAAAAAAACTACCGAACTATTGTATTTACACAGTTCTGAAATTGCTTTTTTATATTGTCTCACCGCTTCATTGGAAAATTTTTTGAATGCCCTTTATCAATAATAGTACTGTCCTGTGTCTGATGACTGGAGCGAACGAACCCCACCATCCTGCCCGATCTTTCCGGATGCCACAGGAAGCTTTTGCAATCCGGGAATGTTGGCTTATTTTTACAGGAGGACAGTTCTAAAAATTCTACCACTTACTTCCTCTCCTTCTGGAGCCTTCTGGAGAGGGAAGGGGGTGAGGCGGTAAAAAGAGCAATTTTTAGAATTGCCCATGACTGTAACTATTGTGAATCGCATATTATTCATTCTTATCATGGCTTTCAACGCGCGACAGCGGTGAGAATGGGTGGCGTATAATTCTGAGAGCCGTTTTCACCGAGAACGGCTCTCTTATTTTGTAAAGGCAAAAACCCGGAATCAATGTATTTCACACCCAAAACCGTTGTCTTCGTCAACGGAAATTTCGTCAAGGCAAAGGATGCAACCGTGAGCCTGTTCAATCAAACCCTGCATTACGGAAATGGCGTGTTTGAAGGCATCCGCGCATATTCAACACCGGGAGGCACAAGAATTTTCAAGCCGAAAGAACACTTTCTGAGACTTAGGGAATCTGCGAAAAAGATGCATATC
>CAZCXH010000182.1:0-9525 GCA_964502525.1 uncultured Chitinophagaceae bacterium | reverse complement strand
AGCCGAAAGAACATAACCACCGCCAAAGGCGGTGGGTTTTTAATTTGAACTAAATAAAAGGATGTCTTTCCAGCAGCGTCTTGATCCTGAACGCCTCGCGGGGATCAAACTCGAGGGCAGGAGATTCTTCTTTCTCTTCAATCAACAAGGCGGTTTTAATTTTTTTGTCAAGCGAACTTACTCCCTCGCCCTCGACAGTATCCAGGGTAAGTTCGCCTTCAACCAATGCCGGTTCCGGCTGAACAGTTTTTTTGCGGGCAGGCTTGGAAGGTTTTTTTTGCTGAACAGGAGGTTTCTCTTTCGCCTCTTGTTGCGCTTTGGCTAATTCCTGTTGTCTTTTTATTTCTTCACGGATGGTATCAAACAAGCTTTCCGGTTTTTTTTCCACCGGGGGCTGCACCATTTCAGGCGTGGGTTGCCGCGGTTTTGCCTTGCGAAATAGCCGCGATGCGATGTAAATCACTATCAGAATGACGTAGATAATATTTTCCAGATCGTCCACTTGCCTTAACTAAAATTATACGTGAAACTGAATTTCTAAAACCAAATTATAGCATAATTATCGAATCACCGAATTATACCAAGAGTAGTCGAATTTCCGAAAAGGAAAGAAACGTACTCTTGGTTAATACCGAACATTCTACATCTCAATTGTTCGAAAACCTGAGTTGTTTCGGTATATCAAATCAGCTAATTACCCCACCCACACCGTCTTCACATTCACAAATTCGCGCAAGCCATGAATGGAAAGCTCGCGCCCGTATCCCGAACGGTTCACACCGCCAAAGGGCAGCCGGGGGTCTGATTTAACCATACCATTGATGAATACACTCCCACAATTCAGCCGCTTGCCCAGCCTCGCTGCGCGTTCAATATCTTCCGACCAGATGGAGGCGCCAAGTCCGTATATGGTTTTGTTCGCAAGATAAAGAGCTTCTTCATCATCCCTGGCAACCGCTATGGAAGCCACCGGACCAAAAACTTCTTCATCAAACGCGGGCATCCCCGGCTTCACTTCCGTCAGCAATGTTGGGTTCATGAATGCTCCTTTCCGTGGCGGACGGGTTCCGCCCAGAACCACTTTCGCTCCTCTTCTTACTGACTTGTTTATTTGCCGCATGACTTCCCTTGCCAAATCCTCGCGCGCCATAGGTCCCATTTCTGTTTCCTCTTCAGCCGGATTGCCAGGTTTTATTTTGCTGATAAGCTGGGCAAGCATCTCAACGAATTGCTCCATCACTTCAGCCCGAACGATAAACCTCTTCGCGGCAATGCAACTCTGTCCTGCATTCTGCATCCGGCTCTTCACGCCCGTTTCCGCTGCCGATTTGAGATTCGCATCATCAAGCACAATAAAAGGGTCGCTGCCACCGAGTTCCATCACTGATTTTTTAATATATTCTCCCGCAAGCGCTGCCACGGCTGATCCGGCACGGTCGCTTCCCGTGAGGGACACCATCTTCACCGCGGGATGGGCGATGACTCTCCGTGCAGTCCTTTCGCTGATAAGCAGGTTCTGGAAAATATTTCCGGATTGCGCCTTTCTGAAAATGTCCTGGATAGCGAGCGCGCATTGCGGAACATTAGGCGCATGTTTCAGCAGCACCACATTGCCTGCTGCAACGGCAGGCGCTGCAAAGCGGAACACCTGCCAGAACGGAAAATTCCAGGGCATAATTCCAAAGACAATTCCAAGAGGCTCATAACTGACATAACTGTTGGGCGCATCGCTTTGTATTTTTTCCTCTGCGAGCCACTGCGGAGCCATCTCCGAATAAAACTCGCACACCCATGCGCACTTCTCAATCTCTGCAACCGCTTCCCGCACCGGTTTTCCCATTTCAAGCGTAATCAGCGATGCAAGTTCTTTTTTTTCGGTAAGAAGCAAACCCGCAAGTGACTTCAGGTAGCGGCTGTGGGCCGCAACAGGCGTTTTTTTCCAGACTTCAAATTCATTCGCTGCATTTTTGATGCAATCATCAAGTTCCCTGTCCCTCAATTCCTTGAATTTCTTAACAACCCTGTTGTCACAAGGATTGATCGTTGCTATTCTCATCTGAATTTCTTGACCAGCGCTAATATGAGCGTCAGCAAGATACTTAAAATAATGGATGAAACGACCGGAAAGTAAAACGCAAAGCCATCTTTTTTAATAAGTATGTCGCCCGGAAGTTTCGGGAATCCGTTAATTTTACCAGTCAGCGTTACAATCAGGCCGATAATGATCAGCACCCCTCCGCTGATGAACAGCAATTTGCCGATGCCTGAGTCGTGCAGGTTCATCATTCAAAATTAGATTGAATTTTTTCTTGGAAAGAAATTCCATTGGTGTGGAAAATTTATGTTCAGCCACAGGCGGGCTTGCCTTTATTTTGGGCAACCGAAAAACGGATTACGGTTTCCTGTTTACGGTTCACAGTTGCCCAACATGTGACACCTAAACCGTAAACTGTAAACGGGAAACTTTTATTATAAACCGATAACTAACTAAACCAACGAAGTGAAACTAACAGCGCTTAACATCAAAGGCTTTAAAAGCTTTGCGGAGAAAACATCCATCCATTTCAACGAGAACATCACCGGAGTGGTGGGACCCAACGGCAGCGGCAAATCCAATATCGTTGATGCCATCCGGTGGGTTTTGGGCGAGCAGAAAACGAGCAGCCTGCGCTCCGAAAAAATGGATAACCTCATTTTCAATGGCTCCAAAAACCGCAAGTCTTCAGGATTGGCGGAAGTGTCGCTTTCTTTTGAAAATGACAAGGGCCTTATCCCAAGCGAGTTCAAGGACATCACCATCACCCGCATCCTGCATCGGGATGGCGAGAGCGAATACCGCATTAACGATGTTTCCTGCCGTTTAAAAGACATCACCGGCTTGTTCATGGATACGGGCGTGGCGAGCGATTCGTATGCCATCATCGAATTGAAGATGATTGACGAAATTCTCAACGACCGCGAAAACTCGCGCAGGCGTTTGTTTGAACAGGCATCGGGGATTTCCAAATACAAAATCCGCAAGCGCGAAACGCTGAATAAACTCACGCTCACCGACACCGATCTTGCGCGGGTGGAAGATTTATTGTTTGAAATCGGAAACAATCTGAAAGAACTCGAATCGCAGGCGAGGAAAACCAAGCGTTATTATGCCCTGAAAGATGAATACAAGGCTCTGAGCCTTGAACTTTCAAGGATGCAGGTGGCGCGCCACCGCGAAACATTTCAGCAGATTGAATCGCAGAAACTGGAGCAGGATGACAGGCGACTTGAAATCGAAACGCGCATCACGCAGTTGGAAGCGGAGATTGCCAAAGAAAAGACCGCGTTGATTGAGAAGGAACGGAACCTCACTTCGCGGCAGAAGGAACTGAATGAATTGATTAATTCCATCACCAAAAAAGAAAGCGAAAAAAATCTGGCAAATGAGCAGGTGCGGTTTTTGAATGAAAGAATATCCCAACTGCAAAAGCAAAACACCGATTCGGAAGCGGGCATCGCCAAACTGACGGGCGAACTGGATATAGTCAGCGAAAAAAGGGTGCAGCAACAAGCAAGCCTCGAATTGTTTGTAAAAGATCTTGAAACCAAGCAGCAGGAAGTGGCGGGCGTGAGGCAGCAGAACGATCAGTTGAAAACGGAATTGGATGCGCTCCGCGAATCGAATCAAACGCTGGAAAAACAAATTCACGACCTTGAGAAGAAATCTGCAATCAACACTGCCGAAAAAGACAACCTTTCCAGCGCTATCTCTCAAAACACAATCAAGAACACGGAGCTGGAAGAACAGATAAAGAATTTACGCTCTGAATCGGAGGCGGTTAAAACCGAGATGGACGGCAAGAACAAAAAACTGGAAGAGTTATTAAAGCAGGAAGAGCAACTGCAATCCGAAATTGAGAAAGCCGGCAATGATTTAAGGGAACTGGAGCAAACGCTTTCAAAAGAAAGCCGCAGGCTCGACTCAAAGAAAAATGAATACAGCCTGAACAAGAGCCTTGTGGACAGCCTCGAAGGGTTTCCGGAGTCCATCAAGTTCCTCAAGAAAAAATCGGAACGCGCCCGCGAAGCGCAGATGCTTTCCGACATTTTTTACTGCGGGGAGCAGTATCGCGCTGCAATAGAAAATTATTTGGAGCCGTTCCTGAATTATTTTGTGGTGAATGACATGACGGAGGCTTATGAGTCAATCAACCTGCTTTCGGATGCCTCCATGGGCAGGGCGAATTTTTTCATCCTCGCCAAATTTGAAAACTACCAGCGCAAGCCGAAGCAGAGCATTCCGAATGCTGTTGCTGCATTGGATGCGGTGGAGATTGACGATAAGTACAGAAACCTTGCGGCATTCCTGCTCGACAATGTTTATCTCGTGCCGGAAGCTCAATTCAGCCAAAGCGAACCGGCTGCTGAAAATGCCGTCCTCCTCTCGGTGAACGGAAAATATATCAGGACAGGGTATTCCCTGTCGGGTGGCGCGCTCGGATTGTTTGAAGGGATGAGGCTGGGAAGAATCAAAAATCTGGATAAGCTGAAGGATGAAATCCGCGAACTGGAATCGCAGGTGAAAAATCATGAATCGCGGGACGCGGAACTTCAGCAACGCCTGAATGAATTGAAAAAATCTTCCAATCAGCAGGCAATACAGGAAGTGCGCGATGACCTGGCTGTCAGCGGTCCCAAGCTGGTTTCCCTGCTGACGAAAATCGAAAACTTCCAATCGTTCATCGCGGAGAACATCACCAAAAACAGCGGCATCACTGCGAAAATCAGCCAGCTTGAAGCCGACAATGATAAGCTGGCGGTGCAATTGGATGACCTGCTCGGGCAAAAGCAAAAAAGCGGAGGCGACTATGATACCCTGCTTGAGCGTTTTAATGCAATAAGCGAATCACTTGCCCAAACCACGGGCGAGTACAACGAAAAAAACATCGAATTCCACCGCCAGCAAAACCTCCTCAACTCATTGGAGCAGGAGGCTGGCTTTGCTGAAAGGCAAATTGGTGAACTGCGGGCGCGCATAGAGCAGGCGCAGCAGGAGATAAAAGTGGATGAAGAGAAAACCGAAGAACAGCGGTTGAAGCTCGAAGTGCTTGAACAGGAGTTGATCACATCTTATACTGATAAAGAAAATTTCGAAAAGAACCTAAGTCAGGTGGAGATGCAATATTATGACGCGCGCGGAGCCATCAACGAATTGGAAGAGCAACTCAAAACGCAGCAGAAGAACCGGGCGCATATTGACATGCTGCTGAACGAAATCAAAGACAAGTCAACGGAGATGCGCATCGAGCTGAACGCTGTGCGCGAAAGGCTTTCGGTGGAGTTTAATGTGAACCTTGACAACCTGATGGAGGGCGAACCTGAGCAGGGATTGATTGAAGAGGAAGTGCGCGAAAAAGCGCTGAAGGTGAAATCGCGCCTTGACAATTTCGGTGAAATCAACCCGATGGCCGTGGAAGCGTTTGATGAAATGCAGAAGCGGTTTGACTTCATCACCGCGCAAAAGAACGACCTGCTCGAAGCAAAGAAATCGTTGATGGAAACCATCAGCGAAATAGAAGATACCGCGAAGGAAAAGTTCATGGAATCGTTTGAAAAAGCGCGTGAAAACTTTCAGAACATATTCCGAACGCTTTTCT
The DNA here is from genome assembly GCA_964502525.1 of uncultured Chitinophagaceae bacterium. Lineage (GTDB taxonomy): Bacteria > Bacteroidota > Bacteroidia > Chitinophagales > CAIOSU01 > DATLYB01. The sequence continues at coordinate 3,889 of CAZCXH010000182.1, read as the reverse complement.
CGGAAGAAGACACGTGCGATATGATTCTGCTGAATCCTGAAAATCCGCTCGAGTCGGAAATCGAAATCATCGCAAAGCCCAAAGGGAAGAAACCCCAAACCATCAACCAGCTTTCAGGCGGTGAAAAATCACTGACAGCATTGGCGATCCTGTTCGCGCTCTACTTGCTGAAACCAGCTCCATTCTGCATTCTTGACGAGGTGGATGCGCCACTGGATGACGTCAACATTGACAAGTTCAACAAAACGATCCGCCATTTCTCCAAAGACTCGCAATTCATCCTCGTCACGCACAACAAGCAGACGATGGCAAGCGTGGACGTGATTTACGGGGTGACGATGCCTGAAACCGGTGTATCCCGCGTGGTGCCTGTGGATTTCAGGAGCTTGAATTGAAGTGGTTTGACTGAAATATTAATCCGGAAACCGGTTGATTAAGCAAGGAGTTTTTGAATCCAGCTTTCAACGCAAATCAAAATCAAATTTTGGAAATTGAAGTTACCAGGCCCGCAGCGCATCAATCAACTGCTTTTCGCTTCCTCCTGTCATTTCAGCCCATTTGAGTTTGGCAATGATAGTATCTTCGAGGCGCTGATACAATCAGCGATTGCCCGAACACACCTTCCTCTTTTTTCCGAGCAAAGCGGGATCGGTCAAAAGGTTCATCGGTCAGGAGCCAAAAATCAACTTTGTCGTTTTCCGACTATTCTCTCCTCTCATTATAAGCGGTATTCCTTCTAAAAACTTAAAACTCTCCCTCATCAAATCCGCCCTCTCTCGGTTCGCTGCGTTTTTTCTTTTGATTGAGGCGGTAGTTGAAGCTGAGCAAAATCTGACGGGAGCGCCATTGATGCTCTGATTCGGAATAAATCTCACCGGTGTCGGTGATGCTCCTGCGCTTGCGCGTGTTCAGGATATCCTTGCCGTTCAGTGTGACGGTGCCTTTGCCCTTCAGCACATCCATGGACAGCCCCGCATCCCACCAATACATTGCTTTGTTCTTCCCCTGGGTGGTTTCTTCCGGACCCTGGTAGTTGAATGACGTTTGGAAGTCGAGTTTTTTAGCGATGGTCATTTTTGATGACAAGCGCCATGTCCAGCTATAGGTATCGCTGTCCAAATCCTCTCCGTCATACTCGCCATGCGAGATGGCGCGGTAAAAATTCAGGCTGCCGGTGAGCCTCCACCATTTAAAAACATCATAATTCATGTTGAACTCCAATCCCAGCGCGTGCTGCGTGGAAAGGTTGACGGGCATCCTGCGGCTGTAGCCCGATGTGTCAACAACGGTGATGCGTTCGATGACGCCCGTGCGGTAGCGGTAGTAAACGCTCGACAGCAAGGAGCCTTTTTCAAAATATTTAAGATGCCCGAGTTCAACAGAGTTGGTGTACTCGGGATCAAGGCCGGGGTTGCCGCTCCATAAATTCCTTGAATCGCTGTAGCCTGAGAAGGGCAGCAGCCAGCGAAACGATGGACGGCTGAGGCGCCTGCTGTAGCTCAACTGCAGGGTGTTGCTTTTGTTGAATTCATACGAGACGTGCGCGCTGGGGAACAGGTCGAAATATACACGGTTGTTGACGGTGTCGGCATTCAGCAATTCGGTGGTGACGTCAGAAAATTCAGCGCGCAAGCCGCCCTGCCATCTGAATTTGCCGATGTTGTTGCCTGCCATCGCATAGACGGCATAAATATTTTCGCCATACGTGAAATCATCGTCATATCCCGGCAGCGTTCCCCATCCGGCACCGTTGTCCAACTCTTCCACCATGTAATCATTTTCTATATATCTGAAATTGCCTTTCACGCCCGTTTCAAACTTTCCTTTTTGTTTGAACGGATGGATATAGTCGCTTTGGAACATCCAGTTTTGCTCGTTCTCAACATTGCTGCTGCGCTGATAAATGATGTTGCCGGTGTTCAGATTTTCTTCGGTGATGCCGCTCAGTTCGGTATCATCCGACTTGGACCATTGAAAATCTGCGGTAAATTTTTGGTCTTTCTTTTTCAGTTCCCGCTGATAATGCGCTGCCGCCTCCCAGTTCACCTTCGTCTCTTCTTCATCGTCATTGCGCACGGTGGTTTGGATCACGTTTCCGTTCTCATCGAGGTCGTCATAAATGGTTTCGGAGCCATTGTTCCCCTTCGAGTAGCGAAACAGCCCCGACACGGTCAGGGCGCTCTTGTCGTCAATGAAAAAATCAGAGCCGATTCTCAGCGTATTGCCCAAGCCGCCCCTGGTGTTTTCGCTGGCGCTACTGTATGCATAAGTAGTATCAGGAAGATGATATTGCTGGAAAGTGTTGCCTTTGCCGGGCGACTTGCGGTAGTGGACGCTATAGCTCGAAAACAAGTTCACCCATTTCTTCCGGTAGTTGATGCTGTAAGCAGCGCTGTAGTTGTGAGGATAGCCGGCAGACAGATCGAAGGATCCGTTCACTCCCTTTTCGCGTTCTTTTTTCAAAACTATGTTGATGATGCCCACTTCGCCTTCCGCGTCATACCGCGCTGACGGGTTGGTGATCACTTCAATGCTTTCTATCATGTTTCCCTGCAAAAGCCGCAGAGCCTCCGTGCTGCCGATGCCGACCAATCCTGAGGGTTTGCCGTCAACAAGCACCCTCACGTTCTGGCTTCCCCTCAGGCTGACGTTGCCTTCAATGTCAACCGTAACGGAAGGAACATTCTCCAAAACTTCCAATGCGTTGTTGCCGGTGTTGCTGAGGTCCTTGCCTACGTTGAATACCCGCTTGTCAAGCTGCAACTGCATGGAGCTTCTTTCGCCCGCCACTTCCACTTCCTTAATCGCAAGGACGTCAGGCTCAAGAACGATCTTGCCTACATCCATGTCCTCGGAGTTGGGGTTGATGTTTGACAGCATTTTGTCACGAAATGAAAGAAAGGTGATCTTCAGGTAATAGTTGCCCGGTTTGGCTGCGATGGTAAATTGGCCGTCATTATCCGTGGCTGTTCCGCTGACGAGGGAGGAGTCACCGGCATTGAATAATGCCACTGAGACGTAGGACAAGGGATGTTCGTCTTCGTCAATTATTTTTCCCGAAATGGAGGGTTGATTATTTTTTTCTCCTTGCTGAGCGAAAATGTTTTGAGAAAAGAAAACAGTACAGAAGACAATCAAGGCAAATTCTATCCTAACCATGCAGGTAATTTGAAATACAAGCCAGCTACAAACTTAGTCCGGCATGAGTGGAGCAATTCTTTAGGCTACTTTACCGAAGTTCCGCTAGACTTTAAAGCTTTTAAGACACCAAAACTGACATAAAGTTTAGCTTAAGGCAGTTTTAAAATTGCACTTTTCATCGCCTCATCCTTACACATACGCCTCTCCATCGGAGAGGGTAAAAGCGGTTTTTAGAAATGTCCTAAAGAAAAAGCCGCCTCAAATTGGCTTTGAGACGGCTTTCTCCATTTCCGCTTATCGGGTGAAAGGGAAAATCACTTCATCATTTGTCTGTATAAAGTATCTTCTTTGTTGTTATGTTATCGTTGACGCCTATTGACAACAGATATACGCCCAACGGATGCGAGGAGATGTTCACTTTCCTCTCGTAGCTGCCGCTGTAACCCATTCTCACATCCGCGAAAATCATCTTGCCTGAGAGATCATACAATCTCACTCCCAGATCAGAAGCCTTTTCCAGGTTCAACGTAACATCAAACACGCCCCGGTTTGGGTTTGGAAAAACTCTGATGCCTTCACTAATGTCCGGGCTTGACCTTTTGTTTCCGTTGTTGTTGTTATTGTTGTTCCAGTTGTTGTTGTTGTTCCAGTTGTTGTTATTGTTCCAGTTGTTGTTATTGTTCCAGTTGTTGTTATTGTTCCAGTTGTTGTTATTGTTCCAGTTGTTGTTATTGTTCCAGTTGTTGTT
>CAZCXH010000181.1:0-9998 GCA_964502525.1 uncultured Chitinophagaceae bacterium | reverse complement strand
GCATTTGCCGACCAGTTTTACAAACCCACCGACATTTGTCGGTGGTAATTTAGTTCAGCTATCCAATTCCAAGTTCGCTCGACAAAATTTCACCTCTGATTTGATGTTTCAGAAAGTTAACTATTTGACGAATATCTTTAATAAGTTCAGTAGTAGTAGCATTTTTGGAGGGTAAACCGAATGATGTCAAATCCCAGCACGGTTTTTATTTGGCGGAAGACTAACTCCCCTTGATCCCTTAAAGATCATAAATATGGCAGTTCCAACGCAATCAAATTTCAATTCGAATAGATGACATTTATATCCGCATCAACATCGCGGCAAAGAACAATTCCATTTGTTATTTCCTCTTGATCAATGAGATTGTTGACAGCATAAATTGATGGATAAGGGCTGATAGCCGATGAACTGGAGAACACCCTGCCTGCTCTGATGCACAATATCGTTCACCCCGCCCAATGGGAGCGCACGGGCAAAGGATTGAAGGGCGAAATAGTGAGTCCCGCTATGAGCTACAAGGGCATCAATTATATTGAACTGATACCCTATCTGATCCCGCCATCCAGGAACAGCAGGCGTTGATTGACTCGCAGAACGCAAGGCTCACCGCCCTCGAAGCGAAAGATGACGTTCAATACCGCATGACAGGCGAAGGGAACCATGAAGATGAATCAGCGCATGACGATTGAACTCAGTTCGCTGCAAGTAATTGCGCTCGACCAGAACGTGCCCAACCCGTTTGCGGAACAAACGTCCATCGGCTATTTCATTCCCGAAGAGGCAGGTGCAGCCAAGATTATGTTCTTCGACCTGACGGGCAGAATCCTCAAAACCGTTGAAGTGCAGAAAGGCTACGGCATCATGACGGTGTTTGCCCCCAGCCTCAGCACCGGCACCTACAGCTATTCGCTTCTGATTGACGGCAAGGCGGTGGAAACGAAGAAGATGGTGAAGCATAGGAAAATTGTGAGCGATCCGATGCTGAGTGATGTTTACCCGTGTCGGATTCACCCGTTACTTTTACCAACCAGACCGTCATACAGTTGTTTCACCTTCATTGCTGTTTGCTCGATGCTGAACCGGGTTTTTATCCGCTCCTTCGCATTTCTTCCAAGCTGCTCCCGCAAATCAGGGTTTTCATAAAGCTGCATAATCGCCTTGAACAGCGAATTTGCATTTCTCGCGGGAACAAGCAACCCGCTTTCATTGTGAATAACCAGTTCCCGGTTGCCCGGAAGCGCAGTGATGATGGGCGCCTTGCCCTGCGCCATTGCCTCCGCCACCGCCTTTGTTACCGACTCAGCCTTGATGGAAGCCAGCACAAAAACATCGCTTGCGGCAACGATGCCGGATGGATTTTCAAGGAATCCCAGGAAATGAACTTTATCCTTATTTGTTCCCTTATCAATGATTTCAAGATTTTCCGGACAATCCATGCCTCCGCCAACAAGAAGCAAATGAATCGGCAAATCATGCGGAACCCGGTTCATGGCTTCCAGCAGATATGCTATTCCTTTCACCTTTCGGTAGTTAGCTACAGTTACCAGCACAAAGGCCTTTTGCGGGATTCCCAATTCCTTTTGAAGATCAACCGGGGTGGCGGCATACCAGTCCACATTGTGCCCTTTGTTGATGGTGACCGTTTTCTCCTTGCGAAAGAGCAAGGCTTTCCGAAGATTTTCTTCCACGCCTTCGGAATTGCACATGATTTTATCCACCCGCGGATGCAGATACTTGAAGTACGCTGAAGGATCATACCAATGAACATGCCCGGGATGTCCCCGGTAGAGCACCACTTTCACCGGCAGTCCCCTTGCCGCCCTGATGCCGTTGATGATGGCAACGCTGTTGAAGAGGTGGAGAATATCCACCTTCTCTTTGATAACGTGATTCCGGATAGTACCAATTTCAGTGCAGCTGAACCTCTTTTCCGGATGGAAATCAATCACCCGGATGCCCGCTTCCGCAAACTTTTTCTCAAAAGGACCATTACCATAAGTCATTATGTGAATCTGCACACCCATTTTCGCAAGCCTGATGAAAAGCTCAGCTTCCGGTCTCACCGCGTGAAACCCGCGATAGTCGCTGATAACCAAAACTTTCATAGAAGAAAAATGCGGTTAGCCGGATTGCTTGCTGTCGCCATCATTATCTTTTGGATTCTTCTCCTGCATCGGGCGCTTTGCATCCATCGTTTCAATCAGGTTGTCAATATTCCTGATCATATCGTTGAGCAGTTGAAGCACATCGTCAAAATCTTTGAGTTTTTTTCTGTCTTCCTCCTCCATCGGATGATGATTCTTTTAAAAACCTGCTTCTTGCGAAGCCCGGAGATGTTTCGCTTCGCTGCCAATGACACGCAGGGCTTCGTTCCCTGTATCCCCCTTAAGGAAGAAGCAAATGCGTGCAGGCAATCCTCCTTTGAGAAAGGTTTGACGGGTGGCGAAGAATCTTAATGTCATTTGCTGAAAGAATGCCTGAAAAAAAATGATGCGCTCAACATGGCGAAACCGCCATCACCTAATCTTCCTCCGGGTTGTCATCTTCCTTGATTTCTATTTTGCCGATCACGGCAAATTCAGTCCTGCGGTTAAGCTGGCGGCCTTCGGGACTGTCGGAGCCGTCAGGACGGGAGTTGGGCGCAACAAACCGGGTTTCACCGTAGCCTTTTGCCACCAGCCTTTCCTTAGGAATTTGCTTTGTGATGAGATAGCGCACCACGCTTTCAGCGCGTTTCTGCGAAAGGGCCATGTTATAACCGTCAGAGCCTACGCTGTCGGTATGCGAGCTAAGCTCGATAACGAGTTCCGGATTTTCAACCATCACCACATACAGAGTGGTGTCAATGGAGGCGCGGGCAGCGGAAGTCAATTCGGCAGAATTGAAGTCATAGTATATGTTTTCAAGCCTGAAAGGTTTCTGCTCATCCGGAATTTTCGGAATGGTGAAATCTTTTACAAGCGTGTCAGAAACATGAATTTTTTTTGTACTGAAATTGTAGGGCGTTGACAGGTATCCTTCTTTGCTCGCCACCAATTTATAATCCTTGCCGGCATTAAGCTGAACCAGGTATGCTCCCGGTTTGCCGGTTGTGTCGCTCGCAGCGAAAATAGGCTGCCTGGTTTCAGAGTCAACCAGATAAAGCGATAAGACAACATCAGAAACAACTTGTGCGGCAAAAGAATCTTCGGTTACCTCGAATACCTGGCCCTGAATGGCAATGTTTATAAAATCAAGATATTTGAAAGAGAATATATCATCGCAGCAGGTGGGGTGCCTGAGCGCAATGGCGCCCTTCCTGTTTGACACGAAAAAACCATCTTCCTTTTTATCAGCGAGCACGTAATAAATGTCATCAGCGCTCGAATTGACGGGGTAGCCGATATTTTCATTGGGCGACCAGGTGCTCAACTCGCCTGTTGACTTGAAGATGTCCATTCCGCCCAGTCCCGGGAAGCCGGTGGAGCTGTAATACAAAGTGCGTGTCTTCATATCATAAAAGGGCGTCATCTCATCGGCCAGGGAATTGATTTTAGGACCGAGATTGCGCGCGGGAGAGTAGGCATTCCTGCTGCTGTCAAATATGGAATACCAGATATCCAACCCGCCCCTGCTCCTTTCTTCCCTGTTGGAAACGAAATATAATACGTCTTTCCCCTTTTTTGAATCCGTGCCGACAGCAGGCTGGGTGGAAGTGTATTCGCTCATGTTGATGTTCTCATCGAGCTTCACCGGCTCCTGCCATCGCCCTTCGGAATGCCGGCTCTCATAGATGGAGCAGATCATTTTGCCTTTGCCATTTTTTTCGCAACGGGTGAAATAAAACCGTTTTTTGTCGGGCGAATAGGCGCCATTGGCGGTGTTGACTTCATCCAGGTTGAAGGGTCCGGGCATTTCACTCTCGAAAACCCATTTCGCACCCATTTTGCCCGCATGGTAAAATTTCCTCACCGGACGCTTAACCGTATCCTTTTCCGTTGAATAATACACGCTTTTATCTGCCTTGAGCGAGGCGTACAGCAACACCGAATCACCAAGAGGAAGGGGCGACATCTCCACATAAGGACGGTTAATGGAAGTGTCGAGGTGAGCGATGTTGACATTCAACGGCATGCTGTCCATGAGCGCTTTAGCCAGCTCGCATCCCTTGAGTTCATTGCTCACCAAAATCCTGAAGTCTTTCGATTCATCATCATCCTGCCCCTTCACCGATTTGTAAAACTTGGCAAAAGATGTTGCGGCTTCATCATACTTGCCGTTAGCCTTCTGCATCTGACCGAGATAGAAGAGTGTATTTACATATTTCTCAGGCTCTGATTCATACACTTTTGCGTACCATATTTCCGCGTTCTCATAATCGCGTGACAAGCGGTAAGCGTCAGCAAGCTTTAATGCGATTCTGAAATTTTCGGGCTGGTAACGGCAATATTGCTCGAGGAAATCAACCGCAGTGTAATAGTCGCCTGCTTTCAATGCGGTAATGCCGTAGGTCTTCAACTGGCTGGGCTTCTTGCCTTCCCACGGCTTGTTGGGATCGGGCGGAGATGGCTTCCCGGCATCATCCTGCGCCCACATGAAGAGGGGAAGGATGAAAAAGAGTCCACCGGCAATCAAAGAGCGTCCGTTAAATATTCGGCACGACCCCTTCATCCCGGTCAGCGGAGAAAGCTTACACGTATTTATTAAATTGAAATTCATAAAAACAGTGGCTTATGCCATCCGGAAATTGAGACAATCTCGAAAAAACAGGCAAAGAGCAAAAGGCAAAAAGCAAATTGTTCTTTGCCAATTGACTTTTGCGTTCTTGCAAAATGAGACAACTTTAAATTCCAAATGGTATTATAGCCTGTCACACGGAATTTGTTCTTTTTCAAGCTTGGGCTTGCACGAAGTATAGACCACCGAAAGCTCAAATGAGCCTTGATGCTTGGTGGCTTTCTTCAAATCGGTCATATTTATATCATAAGCAAGCCCCACATCAATATTCTTAAAGCCAGCGCCAATAACCGCAATGAGGGCGTCAGTGCGGTTGGAAACATCGTTGCCGTCATTGCGCGCGGTCAGTCCATAACGGAACATAGGGCCAGCCCATATTGAAACCCCGCTCATTTTATCTCCGCTGAGGTGGTAGCCGAAGTTGGAGCCAAGCACAAACTCGCGCGAGGCGGAATGAAACTGGTAAAGCCAGTTGGGCTGCACATAAAACCTGTCCGTAGCATTCCATTTCAGACGGGCGTGAAGCACGTATCTCGCCTTGAGTTTTTCCTTCTTTTCGTAAAACGACTCCTTGGGGCGGGTGATGTGAAAAAAAGCGATACCCACCTGCGATTCCAGCTTCTCCGTCACGGGGCTCCACACAACGCCCGCGTTCATGTCAAAATATTTAAGGCTTTCACCCATTTGCTCGTCCGCGGTGGGCATGCCCTGGTCGAAGGTGCCACCGTTGGCGTGGTTAGGGTCATCATTCCACTGATCGTCAAAAGTGAGGGAGCTTTTGTCCATGCGCTTGTCAACAAAGCCCATTTGCAATCCTCCGGACAATGCGTGAATGCCGAAGGTTTTATGATAAGCCCCTGACAGAAATATTTTCGTGACGGAAAGGTCGGCATTGCCGGAACGGTCATAAGCGAGCACTGCGCCTCCGCCAATTTTGTGATTGCGGAGATAGAACGCCTTATCGAAGCTGGCGGCAGCGGTCATCAAAGCGGGAGAGATGGTGCGCCACTGGTCGCGGTAGATGCCGGCTGCGCGCCAGTCGCAGATGATGTGACCGGTGAGCGCAGGATTGAGAGTGAGAGGCGAGGCATAAAACTGGGAGAAGTGGATATCCTGCGCGTTCATCTCAAAATGCAGCAATGAGATGATGGCAATAAATGCTGCCTTGAATTGCAAAAACCTGTTCATAATGGCTGCAAAATACTATAATTAAGCTAATTGTAGTAGCCGGGAATTCATTTTATGCCAAAGCGGGCCGGTTTCCCGGAATCTTTCACGGGAAATAACTTTGCCACTTAACTCGGGATGAATTATTGTTACCAAAAGTGAAACGTTTAGAGATTACGATTTACAGGTTAGTGTTTTTCAGAAACCGTAACAACGCAAACTGCAAACACTTTCGTGAATCCCGCAACGGGAGAATGAGCATTTCATCACAAATACTTGAAATTAAAATCCGGCTTCAGCTTCAGCAGGGTTTCATAGATGAGCTTGATAACATTCCTGGTGTCTTCGATGTCAACGGCTTCAACCGTAGTGTGCATGTAGCGCAGCGCCAATGAAATCAACACAGAGGGAACTCCACCGTTGGCATAGGCAAAAGCATCGGTATCCGTTCCTGTAACGCGCGAAGCAGCATCGCGCTGCAAATTGATTTTACTCTTTTCGGCAACGTCAGTAATAAGATGGAGCAGCTTGTTATGAACTGCAGGCGCTACCGTAACCACAGGACCTCTGCCGCAGGCAAAGTCTCCCTCCGCCTTCTTGTCAACACCCGGTATGGTAGTGTCGTGGCAAACGTCCGTGATGATCGCTACGTTGGGCTTGATGGTTTCCACGATCATTTCTGCTCCGCGCAAGCCCACTTCCTCCTGCACGGCATTCACGATATACAATGAATACGGAAGATTCTTGCCGCTCTCCTTCAGCAATCGCGCCACCTGTGCAATCATAAACCCGCCAATCCGGTTGTCGAGCGCCCTGCCCAGGTAGTATCGCTTGTTGAAAATAATGAATTCATCTTCGTAGGTGATCACATCGCCCACCTGCACGCCCATCTTGGCAACTTCCTTTTTGGAACGGCAGCCGCAATCGAGGAAGATGTTTTTCATCGTAGGCGGCTCCTCCTTATCTGGCTTGCGCAGGTGAATCGCAGGCCAGCCGAACACCGCTTTCACCACCCCGTTTTTGGTGTGTATATTCACCCTCTTTGAAGGCGCTATCTGGTGGTCGCTGCCACCGTTGCGCTTCACGTAAATAAACCCGTCATCGGTGATGTATGAAACGAACCACGAGATTTCGTCTGCGTGCGCCTCTATCACAACCTTATAATCCTTGCCCGGGTTGACGATGCCGAACACGGTTCCGTAATTGTCAACGTAATGGTCGTCAATGTATGGCTTGATGTAACCAAGCCATATCTTTTGACCTTCGGCCTCAAAGCCCGTGGGCGAAGGGTTGTTGATATAGCGTGCGAGAAATTGTTCCGCTTCGGGAGTAATCAGATTGTCTTTTTCTTTTGAAACTTTCTGGGACATTGCATTGGGTTTACAGCGATAAAGATAAATAAAGCGGAGAAGGTTTTTCCGGTTGACAAATAATGGTTAATTTAATTGTAAAAAAGGAGGTGTTTATGAATACTACCGTCATCCAAAAAATCGAGCATTATGGCGATACGCAGCATCCCCGGTGGCTCGACTTGCTCCGCATGGCGCTGGGCGCGGTGCTGCTTATTAAAGGCGTGCAGTTTGTCGGCAACATTGAAGGGCTGCGGCAAATCATTGCCGGCAGCCGCTTCCCTTGGCTTTCCATCTTCATTGCTCATTATGTGGCGCTGGTACATCTGGCTGGAGGCCCACTCATCATAGCCGGGCTGGTAACGCGCGTAGCGGTGCTGTTTCAGATCCCGGTGCTGATTGGAGCCATCGTGTTTGTGCACAAATGGGATGGATTTTTGGTGAACGGTTCCGAACTGCTGTTTGCAATCATCATCCTGCTGTTGCTCGTGTTCTTCCTGGTTTACGGATCGGGACCTTTGTCGGTTGACGAGTTGATGAAACGGCAGAAGGAGAAATAATTCGATTATTTTTTGATTAGCGAACAACCGGTTATTATACTTTGAACGGGATAAATTGCGCCATTGATCCGTTTACAGTTTACGGTTTACAATTTGGAGTAAAACGTAAACATATAAACCGTAAACAGAAATAGAAAATGTAAAATTTTGTCCCGCGCACAGTGTAAATGATCGTTAATCCGCTTCATCTGCTTATTGGCTAATTATCACATCCATTCCGCCAGATAGCGGAGAAAGTTTTCTTTCAACTCCGAAAATATCTTGCGGTAGTCAATCATTTCCTCTCTCAGTCCGGCATGATCCTTGAAATGCTGATGGTCAACGGCTATGGAATGATTTTCAGCAAAATAAGCAAGCTGCTTTTCGTGAGCTTTTATCCGGTGTTTCAAATCGTGAATCACTTCTTTTTGATGAATGAATTTGTTCTGGAATTGTTCAAGGCGGGCAAGCACCTTCTTTGTAGTATATTTTTTTACCAGTTCATCCAGCCGGTGTTCAAAAATTTCAAGTTCCTCTTTATAAAACTTCAGCTCGTTCAGATAAAGCCTGTGCTCAAAATGAAGGTCTTTCAGAAATACCTTTTCTTCTTTTTTGGATGCCATGTTTATTATTTTTTTATTCTATAATTTCCGCAAACGTGCGCAAGTTAACACAAGGGCGCTTTATTTTTGATTAGAAAAGTCACAGGCATTCATTTCCGGGACAACCGCGATTGCTGATGTGCCAACGGCTAAATACATAAGGTCAACACGATTGCAAAACGACTACAGCAACTTTCAGAATCTGAAGCGCTATCTTGTTTTTCAATGGCAAACTAACCTTATTTTCACAGCATAACCGTAGAATCCGTTACGGCAATGAAGACGGTTGCGAAGTAGTTTTGAATCCATAACTCACATTATTGATAACTTAATGCCCTTTCCCGCTCCATACCTGAGTATTATCCTTGTCGCGCGCAATGACAACTACAGCGGTGGCTTCAACGAACGCCTGCATAATTCAGTGCACTGGCTTACCTGCCTGGTGGAAAGGAATAAGCTGCCTGCCGAGCTTATTATCGTTGATTATAACCCGGTTCCAGAAAACGAACCACTCAGCAGAATGCTCGACTGGCCTGAAAATAGAAACTACCTGGCCATCCGTTTCCTTCATGTGCCCAATGAAACCCACGAGGCGCTGGTCAACCCACGTGTAAGGAAGACCGTTCCGGTGTTCGAGTTCAACGCCAAGAACATGGCGATAAGGAGGGCAAAGGGCGAATACATCCTCAGCACCAATGCGGACATCCTGTTTCATCCCTCCATCATCGGGTTTGTTGCGAACAAGAGGCCCGATATGAACTGCTATTACCGCACCTTTCGTTTTGATTATAATAGGATTTCATTTTATGATTTCAACAATCCTCATGCCACGCTCCGCAGGATACAGCGAAACGTCTTCCGCTTGCTGCTAAGAGGCTATGACTACCACGTAAGATGGGGGGAAAATATTATTGAAGAAAAGATATCGAGGCTCAGAAACTCCTTTCAACTCTTCCTTAATTTCAATCTTGTGAAGATCGAATCTCTCGCCAATTTGTTGCAAATGAAGGTCAATCATGACAGTTTGATACTGAAATATCACACCAACGCAAGCGGTGATTTCATGCTCATGCACCGCGATGACTGGTTCAGCCTGCGCGGCTATCCGGAGGATACGTATATATCCACTCATTGTGACGCTATCTTCACTGTAATGGCAAAAGTGGCCGGAATAAAGGAAACCATTCTCCGGTGGCCCATCTACCACCAGGACCATGAAAGGCGTTATGACACTAATATCATTGAGAGCAAATTCAACTGCAACAAGGATATCAGCGATATGTTCAGGAGGTTTGTGGACGACACCCGCGAAATGGAAGCCACGCGCCAACCCAAGATCGTCAATCCGCCTGATTGGGGTGATGCCAGCAAAAACTTTGCAGAAACGAATATTTGATAGTAATTGATACAGGAAGCGGCTGCGCCTTATCGGTACACAGAAATTATTCATTTCGCACCGCATTCTCAGAAACATGAATTAACCGGTAAGACAACTGGTAGCGATAGCCGTCATGCAGCCCTGCCTTCAGCAATGGGGGTAAGAAACTTTGGGTGGACATAAAAGAAGGTATGAAGGTATAATGAAAACGGGATAGATAAATTACGAATTACCGTATTCGGGCAAT
>CAZCXH010000180.1:0-10150 GCA_964502525.1 uncultured Chitinophagaceae bacterium | reverse complement strand
GTGTCATTGAATAGCGCATCATTTAATGTATAGGTACGCATTTTTGCGATGAACCGAAATAGAATGCTGATAGCGCAGATTGGCTGATAACGCGAGTTCGGGATAAGGATTTACTTTCTTCTTAAAAGGTCGCCCCGCTGGGGCTTTGCACAATGTCCGAAGTTAATTTTCTACCAAAAGATCGTTCCTGACGGAACTCTGAAAGCCCTGCAAGGGCGACCTTTTTTGTCAATTTGCTTATTCCGAACTCAGTTGATAATCACAGATGTTCGTCCGGGTAAATCATATTTATCAGCGTCATCTGCGTTCTATTCCTGATTTTAAGCAGTCTCTAAATACCAAACTAAATCAGGTTTTATCCCAAAACAAGTGTGAAAAAAATTTCTGTTTGGAGAATTCATAGATACTTTCTTAGATTGCTACCGATTTAATAAACATACAAGCGTAACCTTCTCTACGGATTATGTGAGACCAGAGCGAAGCAAAGCGTGAAGGCAAAGCCAAAAGAACATAACCACCGCTAAAGGCAGTGGGTTTATAAGTTGAACTAAAACCATGAAGCATGAAAACACGCAGACAATTTCTCAATGAAGCCGGCAAAACCTGTTTGGTGCTGGCGGGAGGGAGCTTGTTTTTCAGGTGCTCCGCCACTGCCGGCTTGCCCGCATACGAAGGCGATAAAATCACAATTCCGCTTGCTTCCTTTAATGATAAAAAGTTTTTAATATTTTCCGGTAAAAGGGGAAATGTCATGGTCACGAAAAAGGAAGGCAGCGCCTTCCGCGCTTTCTCATTGAAATGCACCCATCGTGGCGGGAAGGTTGTGGAGAAAAATGGCGCGCTGAAATGCACCCGGCATGGCTCCAAATTCGATATGGATGGACATGTTACTGATGGCCCTGCAATCAGCGATCTCGACACATTTCCGGCTTCCGTAGAAGGCGATAATGTCGTGGTGAAGTTAGAAAGCGGCCAGAACGGCTAAGCAAGCCGCATGATGCAGCTATTATTGCACTACGACTTTCTTCACCACCATTCCGCTGCTGAAATTGATTCTCAGATAGTAAACGCCTTTTGGGAAAAGCGAGAGATCAAATTCCCTGGCGTAGTTCTTTTCACTTGAAAAATCTTCCTCAATCATAAGCTTGCCTGTCATATTATAGATTCTGGCAACGGCATGTTCATTATCAAGCCCGGTTGCTTCAATGGTGAATTTTCCTTCCGTTGGGTTAGGATAAACTTCCACTTTGTTTTCCAAATCCGGGTCATTCAATCCAACGCAAGCCTCCACCGTAACAGAGGCCCTATCAAGCGCAGCGCATCCTGCTGAATTGGCATAGGTGTATGTAATCAC
Source organism: uncultured Chitinophagaceae bacterium (assembly GCA_964502525.1). Lineage (GTDB taxonomy): Bacteria > Bacteroidota > Bacteroidia > Chitinophagales > CAIOSU01 > DATLYB01. Next base: position 8,796 of record CAZCXH010000180.1, on the reverse strand, counting down.
ATGGGCGCCTATTCCTGCCGATTGAGGATCAAACATCTCATTCGAAACGCCCGCGCCAAGCAGTGTGCCGCCTGCGGGAAGCACATGTATGGCAACAGGCGCGTCATGGATGCAATAAAGTTCTTCCAATCCTGAAAGCACAAGGAAAGGAGAGTTGTTAACCGTAACGGATTGGGTGTCGGTTGCAATACATCCATCCTGATCGGTGTAGGTATAGGTGATATGATAGGGACCGCCTGTTTGAGCCTGTGATGGATTAAAGCTGAAGCCAACTACGCCCTCTCCCGAAAAGTAACCGCCTTCTGGCAAGCCGCTCATCGTTACGGCAGCGTGGTCGAAGCAATACTCAGAGTCAAGCCCCGACAACGTAACTTCAGGAACATCTTTGATTGTAATTGACAGGGTTGTGTCGCCTGTGCACCCTCTTGGGTCAACATAAACATAGTCCACCTTGTGAACGCCAACTCCCGCAAGGGCGGTTACCATCATATTGTTGCTGATTCCAACACCGCTGAACGTGCCTCCGGGCGGAGAACCTGCAAGGGGCGCCATGCCTCCATTAACACAAAGCAGTCCGGGGTTGATGATGACCGGTTCGGGGTTATTGTAAACTGTTGTAATGCTTTCGGCTTCCCCGCGGCAGCCAAACGAATCGAAATATTCATAGCGAATGATAGAGGGCGCGCCAACCTCCGCCAGGTCCGGATAAAATACATCTCCGAATATTCCCCTGCCGGTAATAGTTCCTCCTGGAGGAACGCCAATTATCGAATCGGGCGAGCCATCCCTGCAATAGGCTTCATCCAGCCCCGCTATGCTGACGGCAGGCACCGCCCGGACCAATACGGTTTGAGTGTCGCGGCCTGCGCAAATCCCGCCTGAATTATAGGTGTAAATAATGTCATGTGTTCCCGGTCCCGCGTAATACGGTATGAATGTGTTCCCGCTGATGCCGGGACCGCTGAACGCGCCATTAGCGGGGGAGCCTGACAACGGTATGGCAATGGTGTCAACGCAATAGTCGGGACTCAGTCCGATTATGAAGGTGTTGAGAGGCGCCTGATGTATTAAAACGTGGCGGTCGTCACTTGCCTGACAGCCAAATGAATCAATAAAAGTGTATGTGATTGTGTGTGTGCCCGGAGACAGCAGAGGAGGTGAAAATACGTTGCCGGTCATTGCGGCTCCGGCAAAAAATCCATCAGCAGGTGTTCCGGAAAGTGTGTCGGGCTGAGCGTTGTTGCAATAGGCGGCATCCAACCCCGCCATCGTTACAACTGGAAGCGGATGAACGCTCACTGTCACGGAGGTGGTATCGGAACATCCGTTTCCATCCGTCACCGTTACATGATAAATGGTGGTGACAAGCGGATTCACCGGACGCGCGCCAACCATTGTAATAACGCCATCGCTCCATGTATAAGCAGTTCCCCCCGATGCCGCGATGATTGCCGTGTCATGCACGCAGATTTCTTCATCCGGCCCCTGTATCGCTGTCGGATTTTGATGCACATCCACCACAACCGAATCATTTGCCATGCAGCCGTTGGCGTCAGTTGCGGTTACACGATATGTGGTTAATACAACCGGTGTGACAACTATTGACTGCACCACATCTCCCGTGCTCCATGAATAATTGACCCCTCCGGTAGCTGTTAGCGTGTCAGCCTGTCCTGAGCAAATGGCGTGATTCAACCCGGCATCAATCGTTACGGGTGGAAAGACCGTCACCGTTACCGTATCATCAGCGGAACAACCATTCCCGTCAGTAATGGTAACGGAATAATCAGTATTGACCGGAGGATTTACGGTAATTGCATCCGTTGTTGCGCCATTGTTCCAATTGTACGACACTCCGCCAGAAGCCGCAAGCAAAAGGTTTCCACCCCGGCAAACACTTGTGTCGGGAGTAATTGTCATTACCGGAGCATTAACGACAGATGTTGAAATAGTTGAAGAATCGGTGCATCCGTTAGGGCCGATAAACGTGTAAGTTATATTGTGAGCGCCTGTTCCCGCAACGCCTGGATGAAAAGTGGTGGTTCCCAGCGAACGGAAATTGAGCGAGAATTCTTCAATCTGTCCGGTGACGCCAAAAACCGCATCCTGAACTTTTAATTTCCAAACTCCATTCGGGCTGGCTGATGTGGTGTTAAAGAAACCAAGATCGTGTCCATTATCCGATGAAGCCGTGAACGAACCGGAAAGTGCCGGTGATGAATTGCTGCAGACCGCGTTATCCATGCTGTTGCCGGCTCCCGGAACAATGCAAACATCGAGGTCGCTGAAATTTCCGCACGGTTCTGACGTCAGTACGATTGAATCATTATCGGGTGAAATCAAAGAGACAAGGAGGTCTTCCACATAGGAATGTTGTATTTTAAAACAAACGCTTTCGAGTAGCGCATCTTCTCCTAAAACACCCGATATCCCGGTCACCGTTTGTGAAGCTTCAACTGTTGCCGTATCCATTATTGCAACTGGGCTGCCTGTATAGTTAAAAGTGTCCCGCGTTTCGCCAAACGTATTCACACCGATACCGGAGAAAACGCCTCCTGCCGGAGTTCCGAGCAATGTGTCAGGGTTGTCATTCGGGCAATGTTGGGCTTGCAACCCTGTGAAAGAAGGCTGCCCGCAGGGAAGGGCGAAATGCAGGCTCACGAACTCAAGCGTGCCTGAATCTGCGGGAAATCCATCGCAAATGATGAGGCTCCAGTTTCCGTTGGGGTCGGTTCCATCGTCAAAATTGCTGAAGTCGCCCTGCGGACGGAACGAGCCGATAAAAGGAGCGCTGCCGGTAGTGATGGAAAGCATTGCAGACCTTGTGAAACTGGTGACTGACGCGCAGAAACTGTCAAGCGGGTCGCCAAAATTGTTACCTCCAAACCCGTTGCCGACAGAAAGCTCAACGGCAGAACCAAATGGCGACTGGAGATAGATTTCAAGGTCGGCATCAAAAGTGTGGCTGATGACAATATCCACCCGTGCGAGCGCAATATCCACGCCCATCTGCGAACCCGCAGCACCGCCAACAGGAATTTGATAAATGAGCGGTGCGACCGCGCAGGAATTATTTGGAATGGATACTCCTAACCCGCAGGATGATGGATAAGATTGCGCGTTGCCTTCAAATCTTGCTGCGAAAAGGAAACATGCGAGAAGCAGGCAAAACTTTGCCGTGTTCAGTGACGCTTTGAAAAAAAGAGTCTTCATTGAATTGGGTTTTTAATGAAGGACATCTCTAAAATTTCAGCTATTGTCTTGTGCCGGATTCAGCATCAAGGGCTTTGATAGTGGAGTTTCAGAGTAGTCCAGATAATCTTTCTAAACCGGAAATACGTTTGGGAGAAAAAAAAGTTACTTGATGGTTGGCAGTCGTGACACGACTTGCTGTTTTAATGCAGCGCCTATATTTGCACAAACAGCGGCACCAATCCCTGCGGAGTCTTGGGAGTCTTGAAGGTGCGCTAAGCCCCCACTGCCTCGTGCTTTTCGATAAACTCTTCCGCCTTCTTCACCATCTGTTCCGAGCCAATGAAAATAGGAGTGCGTTGGTGCAACTCCTTCGGCTGGATTTCGAGAATGCGCTTATGCCCGTCAGATGCTTTGCCGCCTGCCTGCTCCACAATGAACGACATGGGGTTGCATTCATACAGCAAACGCAATTTTCCCTTTGGCGCATCCGAAGTCGCGGGATAAATGAAAATGCCGCCCTTGATAAGATTGCGATGCAGGTCAGCCACCATCGAGCCGATGTAACGGAGCGAATAAGGCTTGGGATTTTCCTTGTTCAAGCCCATGCAATAATCAACGTACGCCTTCACTCCTTCAGAAAATTTTGAATAGGCTCCCTGATTAATAGAATAAATGCTGCCGGTTTTAGGCATAGTGATGTTCGCATGGGATAAACAGAATTCACCGATTGAAGGATCAAGCGTGAAGCCATTCACGCCATAGCCGGTCGTATAAACGAGCATCGTGGACGAGCCGTAGATAACGTAGCCCGCGCCCATCAATGCGGTTCCGGCCTGTAAAAAATCCTTCTCTGAACAAACTGCTTCCGTATTCAGCCTGCGATAAATGGCAAAGATGGTTCCGATGGAAACATTAACATCAATATTGGATGAGCCGTCAAGCGGGTCAATGCAGACAACATATTTCGCCTTGTTATTGCTGTTAATCGTGATGATGTTCTTGTCTTCCTCAGATGCAATTCCCGCGCACAATCCGCTCTGCGCCAGGGATGAGATGAACTCTTTGTTTGAAAATTCATCCAATTTCATCACGTCTTCACCCTGAATGTTTGTTCTGCCGATGGTGCCCAGAATGTCCACCAATCCCGCTGCATTCACCTCGCGGTTCACCATCTTGGCTGCAACGCCAATGTTGCGCAGGATGGCTGACAAGTCGCCCGTGGCGCGGGGAAATTCCTTCTGCTTGTTGACGATATACTCATCAAGAACTACAACTCTTTTCTCTCCCATAAACTAATTTTTAGGTCTTGCGGAACTCAAAAATACTCAATTATCTTTGCGGACGCTTTTTTTCAAAATAGAAAAATTGACCATCAAAATCAATGAAAAAGAAGGAAGGGAAAAGGCGCATCGTGAAAATCAGAAAAGCTCAAAAGCGCGATATGGCTGCCGTTTTGAGGCTTATCCGGGAATTGGCAATCTTTGAGAAAGCGCCTGATGCCGTGATCGTCACGGTAAAAGATTTGAAGAAGGACGGATTCGGAAAGAGACCATTGTTCAAAACATTTGTCGCGGAATTAAGCAACGAGGTTGTTGGGATGGCTTTGGTTTACACAGGGTATTCCACCTGGAAGGGAAAGCTGGTTTACTTGGACGATCTGATTGTAAAAAATGAGCATAGGAATAAAGGCATCGGCAAGTTGTTGTTGGATGAAGTGATTCGCTATGCGGCAAAAGAGAATGCGCGCGTATTGAAGTGGCAAGTGCTCAGATGGAACAAAGGCGCCATCCGGTTTTACAAACGTCATAATAATATCGTATTTGATGACGAATGGGTGGATTGCAAGATGTACAAACCTTTTCCTGAGAAATCTAAAGTCTAAATCTTTATCTGAATGAAAGTATTCAAGTTTGGAGGTGCCTCCATCAAAGATGCTCCTGCGATGGCGAATGTGGGCAAAATCATCGGCAGGCATAAAGACCTGCAATTGATAGTGGTGATTTCGGCTTTGGGTAAAACCACCAACGCGCTGGAGGAAATCGCACAGGCATTTTTTAAAAAAGACCTCACCGCAGCCGGTAAAAAGATTGATGCGCTTGAAAAGCAGCACCATGAAATTGCGCAGGCATTGTTAAAAGAATCGGGCAACCCGCTTTTCAAGGAGCTGAAAAAATTATTCGACCTGCTTCGCAACACGCTTGAATACTATAAACCTGAAAATTTTGATTTCATCTACGACCAGGTTGTCGCGATGGGTGAACTGTTTTCTACCCGTATCATGGCCGCGTATTTGCAAAGCATCGGCATCCCTGCCGTGTGGCTCGATGCAAGAACTGTTGTTAAAACAGACGCCAACTACCGCGAGCCAAAAATCAATTGGGATGAAACGCGCGAAAAAATCACAGACACCGTGAAGCCGCTGCTGAAAGACAAGATCGTTATCACGCAGGGATTTATCGGCAGCACTTCCAGCAATTACACCACCACGCTTGGCAGGGAAGGCTCGGATTTTACTGCTGCCATTTTCTCAAATATCCTCGAAGCCGAAGAGCAAGTGATCTGGAAGGATGTGCCCGGTGTGTTGAACGCCAATCCCACGCTGTTTCCGGATGCGGTGAAAATTGACAAGCTGAACTATGAAGAGGCGGTGGAGATGACTTACTATGGCGCGCAGGTCATTCACCCAAAAACCATCAAGCCGCTGCAGAATAAAAATATTCCGCTGCACGTGCGTTCATTCATTGAGAGCGAAAAAACAGGGACTGTCGTTTCAAGCGATCCGCTTCCGAAAAATATTCCGCCCATTATTGTCATCAAGAAAAACCAGGCGCTGTTGAATTTTTCAACCAAAGATTTCTCCTTCATGGCGGAAGATAACCTGGGCGACATCATTGAAGAATTCGCCAGGCTGCGGGTAAAAACCAATGTGATGCAGAATGCAGCAATCAGCATGGCGGTGGTGATTGATTTCAATGAAGAGAAGCTTGCGGAGCTAACCCGCTTCCTCAACCCGCATTTCAATGTCGGCATTGACAAAAACGTTGAGGTGCTCACGATTCGGCATTACAACGATGAAATTGTGAACGAACTTACCAGGGGAAAGGAGATTGTTATCACGCAAAAAACCAAGGATACGGTGCAGTTTGTATGCAGATAATTGCTGCTATAGCTCCTTACTCCAAAGCAACTAATGCAGATGGGGTATCCAAGATAATCGAACAATCATCATGAATTGAAAATTTCTTCATCTCATTTTTTTCATGGTACTTGCCGCCTGCAAGAAGAAAAATCTGAAAAGTTTTTAATTCCGGGTCAGCCAATATGTAATATTGTACGCCCTGTTCCTGGTAAATCTCAAACTTTACCTGGCGGTCCTTGAGAGCGCTTGAAACTGAAAGTATTTCGATGATTAAAACAGGAGGTGAAGTGATGAAATCTCCGGTCTTTTGGCAGATGACAGCTATATCGGGATGAAGGACAGTTGAATCATCAATTATCCAATCAAGTTCAAAAACGGCTTCGCAGCTTTTACACTTCTCCTTATTTTTTTTCAACTCATCAACCACCCGATAAAGCAATTCGGCAGCCAACCGTTGATGTTTTTTGACTGGCGAGGGGCTCATTGCATAGGGGATACCATCAATCAATTCCCAATCGCCTTCCCACATATTGTAATCTTTAACCGTATAGCGGGGGATATATGTGAGCGGTCTCATGCCGCAAAGATAAGAAGCCTACCTTATTACCGTTACGTTCCCTTTCACCAAAACAGACTGCCCATTGCGGCATCCGGCTATCAAGTGATAAACGTAAACACCGGCAACGGCTTCTTTGTCAGCAAAGTTTCCATCCCATCCTTCTTCAATATCGCTTGAAGAATAAACTTCTTTTCCCCAGCGGTCAAAAATTTTGAAATGATTGAGCTTGATTTGATTTTGCGAACGCACCATGAACCGGTCGTTGATTTCATCCCCATTTGGCGTGAAAGCATTCGGCACGAACACGTCATCCCTGCAATTGCCAACCACGCGGTAGGTCACTGAATCCTTTGCAGCGCAGCCGTTTTCGTCAATGACGTTAACGGTGAATGTCTGCGGCCTGTCCGCTATCCATGCGGCTGATTGACATTCCACGCATTCCAGCCCGTCCGAAGGAGACCAGCTATAATAACTAATGACGGAGCCTGAACTTGCTGAAAGGGTCACCTTTTCACCGAGGTAAACGATTTTATCTTCACCGGCATCAACTTCCGGCACATCGTGCAGATTGATATAATAAGAAAGCGTATCCGCATCGCAGGTCTGACTGCTCACAACAACCGAAACCTCCATATCATGAAGCGGCCTGAGCGTTTGAGTTGCCGCATGCGCGTCATCAAATAAATTGGCAGGCGACCATTGAATTTGATAGCCGTTGTCGCTTGCGCCATTCACGGCAGCCCTGAGTTGAACCCGTTCTCCGGGGCAATCCGTGTTGCCTGTCAAATCAGCATCCACTTTGTTTATCACATTCAGCCGGACAGAATCCGAGGCGCTGCATCCGAGGTCATTTGTCACCGAAACAACATACGTGATAGAAGTGTCCGGAGATGCGACAGGATTCATGGTTGGGGGATTGTCCAAATACAAGTCAGGATGCCAGCTGAAACCAGCAGCGTTTGCTGCAATCGTCTCCAATAAGACAGATTCGCCCCTGCAGATCGTCTTGTCAGGAATGGTTGTTACAGTCGGAAAATCCTTCACATATACGGAAACCGAATCATCGTATTTGCACCCGTAAGTGTCTGTCGCTGCCACCGAATATCTTGTCGTGACTCCGGGCGAGGCGATGGGACTCTCACACGCATCACAGCTCAATCCGTAAGGAGGCGTCCAGCGATATTGTTTTCCGCCAATTGCCGCCAGTTCAACCCTGTCCCCTCTGCATATCTCTCCGTTCGGGCCAACCTTAAATTCAGTTTTTGGATAAACTTCAACATGAACCGAATCCATAGCTAAACATCCGAATTCATTCATTGCGCTGACGCGGTAAGTCGTGCTTGACAGCGGGGCGGCTGCCACGAACTGAGAAGAATCATCACTCAACCCTTTAGGAGGATACCACGAATATGCTGTTCCTCCCGCGGCATAAATCAGGGCAGAACCATTGGGGCAAACAGCAACATCATCCGATACATGCAAATCAGGCGAGGGATGGACTGTGATGTTTATTGAAGCGTGATTCAGGCATCCGCTGGCAGATACGCCCGCCACATTATACTGAATATCGGAAGCAGGTTTTGCAACCGGATTGGAAATGTCAGGACTGCTCAGATGATCGGTTGGCAGCCATGAGTACAAATCGGCACCAAACGCGTTGAGTTGAACACTGTCGCCCATGCATATTGCTGTATCGGCAGTTATAATAATTTCAGGTCTTGGATTGACGGTAATGCTTGTGTCAGCGCTTGCAACACATCCCATTGAATTTGTTACACTCAGGTTTACGGAATACGTTCCCCCTTCGAAGTATGCATGAATGGGAAATTGATTCGCGGAATGGAATCCGTCTCCGAAATTCCACATCTGGCTTTGCTGCGGGAAATCCGAGTTGTAAGTTCCG
>CAZCXH010000179.1:8779-10160 GCA_964502525.1 uncultured Chitinophagaceae bacterium | reverse complement strand
GGACACGAGAACCTGACGCTCATGGCTTGGCTACATTCTCGCGCCAGTTAAGGGGGGCACCCGCGGGGACGCGAGCGCGGGCGAAGCCAATAGATTCCCTCACCCTCCTGACGAGTTCGCTGCTAATGCGACAAGCGAAGGAAAGGAGATGAGTACGCGCCACCACCCCCGCCACGTACTATCCGCACCCTTCCTGCGTTAAGTCGTATCTTAGCCCGTCCAAAAAAAGATCAGCCGTTTTGCGGAGCCTCCTTTTAGCTTCATATATATCACTGCCCGGCATCCTCTTCGCCCAGCTTGGCGGGGAGCGCGTTTACGGTTTCGCGAGCCTGCCCTTGTCATCGCGCGCGGTGGCAACGGGCGGCAGCCTCATCACCGTGAAGGATAAGGACGTGAGCCTGGCGTACCAAAACCCTTCGCTGCTCAACAGCGGCATGCACAACCGCTTCAGCGTGGGCACGTGCATCTATTTTGCGGATATTATATATGGAAATGTTAATTACGTGCGCCATTACGACAGCATCGGCACCTTCCAGGCGGGCTTGCAATACGTGGCTTACGGCTCCATGCAGCGCACGGACGTCACCGGGCAAACGCAGGGCAGGTTCAGCGCGGGCGAATATGCGTTGAATGTTGGCGGGGCATGGAACCTGGATAAATATACTTTCGGTGCGAACGTGAAATACATGCTGTCGCAACTGGAAACCTACCGCTCGCATGGCGCAGCGCTCGACCTGGCGGCATCTTATAATGACACGGCAAAGCTCTTTACGGCAACCATCGTGATCAAAAACATCGGCATGCAGTTCAAGCCCTATTACGGGGGCAACCGCGAGCCGATACCGTTTGAGCTGCAGGCGGGATTCTCCAAACGGTTCAAGCACCTGCCGTTCCGCGTGAGCGTGGTGTTCCATGATTTGCAGAATTTCAACATCCGTTATGAAGACCCTGAGATGCAGGAGGATAACGCTTTCCTCACGGGCGATACGGTGGAAGACAAAACCACCGTTGGCGATGTGTTTGATGAGATTGCGCGCCACATGATCTTTGGCGGTGAGTTCTATTTCGGCAAGGCGGTGATAGTCGGCTTCGGCTACAACCACCAGCGCAGGCAGGAGATGATTTTCGAGACGAAAAAAGGGCTTGCGGGATTTTCGTTTGGCGTAACGATCAATATCAAGCAGATATCCATCGGCTTCTCCCGCGCGCGCTACCATGTGGCGGGGGCGTCTAACTTCATTTCTCTTGGGATCAATCCTAATGAGTGGATAAAGAAGAAGAGTTGATGGGGCTTTTATGTCATCCCTTCGGGATTCATTCTGTGATTAATGCCGGCTTCTATAATAATTTCATCCCTTCGGGATTCAGATAGTCGCTAACC
>CAZCXH010000179.1:0-8679 GCA_964502525.1 uncultured Chitinophagaceae bacterium | reverse complement strand
CCGAAGGGGTGTAATTTTTATAGAATGATTAATGTCTTTTCTTTAAATCCCGAAGCTTCTATAATAATTTCATCCCTTCGGGATTCAGATAGTCGCTAACCCCGAAGGGGTGTAATTTTTATAGAATGATTAATGTCTTTTCTTTAAATCCCGAAGGGATGAAATAAATGCTTGGTTTGAAAAATTCCCATTTAGATATTGTTTAGAATTTCGACATTCGTGCTTCGAATTTGCAGACATACATGTCAGCCAAGATCATCATTGCAATAGATGGGTTCGCCTCGTGCGGCAAAAGCACGATGGCAAGGCAATTAGCAAAGAGGCTCGGGTACATCTACATTGACTCCGGTGCGATGTACCGCGCGGTGATGCTCTATTTCCTGGAAAATAACATTGACTTTAATGATCATGAGTCGTTGGTGAAAGGATTGGCAGGGGCGCATATCACCTTTCAGTTCAATGACAAAACGCGCACCAACGAAGTGTGCCTCAACGGAAAAAATGTTGAGAGGGACATCCGCGACATGAGGGTTTCAAACAGGGTGAGCGAGCTGAGCAAGATCAAGGAAGTGCGCCAAGCGATGGTGCGCATCCAGCAGCAGATAGGGGAGGGCAGGGGCATCGTGATGGACGGGCGCGACATCGGCACGGTGGTGTTCCCTCATGCGGAGCTGAAGATTTTCCTCACCGCTGATTTCAATGAGCGGGTGAGAAGGCGCTATGAGGAACTGAAGGCAAAGGGCATTGCAGCTTCAAAGGATGAAATAGCAAATAATCTCAGGGAGCGCGATCATGTTGACACCACCCGCAAGGTAAGTCCTCTGAAAAAAGCTGCTGACGCCATCGAGATTGACAACACGCGCATTACGCCCGAAGACCAGTTGGAGCAGGTTTATGGACTGGCAAAGGAGCGCATCCTTCGCTCATAGAGTTTTTGAAAGCAGGCGCTCAAACCGGAATTTTTCAGGCGCCCCATTGGAAAGAAAAAATCTTTTTGTACCTTTATTGTACCGGCTTGGAGTTATTCACATTATGTGAATTGAGATGTTATTATCATGTGGAAAGAAATTTCTGAGTATTATTAAAAAAGGTTACTATTATACCCGATTTTAGGGCGCGGTTTTTTGGGAAAAGGAAATTTGCGCCTGTGAAGAACATTCAAAAAAATAAGATGTAACCCAATGTCAGACAAGATCTGCAGCGTTTCCTTTAATCTTCCGCGAGTTATGCGCGGTGGATGTTTGTGTTTGATTGCTTTTGCAGCATGCTCTGTTGCGGCCAGCGCCCAGGGCACGTTTCAAAGCGCCATAGGCGTGGAAGGATTTGAAAAAGGAACCGCCCTTCGGTTGCTTCCTGACGGTGGGTTCATCGTTGGAGGAGAAACGGAAGTGAGCTTCGGCTTGCAGGAAAGCGACCTGCTGATGATCCGCACCGATGCGGGCGGAAATGCCATCTGGACGCGCACTTTTGGCGGTCCTGAGCGCGAGGTGATCAATGACATCGTTCAAACCACCGACCTGGGCTTCATGGCGCTGGGTGAAAAATACCAGCCCGACAGGAAAGAGGGCGAAGCGCTCGCCATTTTGAAAACGGATGCCTCCGGCAGCCTGATGTGGAAGAAGATGTTCGATGAAGACGGCAATGAGACGGAAGGGTTCGGAATGGCAGCCACCCCCGATCGCAACTATATCATCACAGGCATTGTGAAGAACATGAATATGGTTTCTAATGCATTTTTCAACTCAGGTGGCGAAGGGCAGAGTCTTTACCTGCTGAAAGTTGACGAAGCCGGAAACAAGATATGGTCGAGGCGGTTTAACCTCGCTTCGTCTCCCGGTGCAGCCACAACGGGAGTATCGGTTATTGCCGCCCGTGACGGCTCTTATATCGTAACCGGCAACATCAGCAGGAGCGGAGGAACGGAACACCCGGACGAAAGGCAGGCGCAGCCTGCAAGCGGCAGTGAGGCAAGGAATATGCTTTTGGCGAAAGTATCTCCGGGCGGCTCGCTTTTGTGGGCGAAGGAATATTCGGCAAACCGCATCACTGCAGGATTTGCGGTGATAGAGAAAAAGGAAGGCGGTTTTCTTGTTGCCGGAATCGCGACTGCTGATGAATCAAATAATCTTGACATTTGTGTTTTGAGCCTGTCCGAAAACGGTACTGTGCAATGGGCAAAGACGCTGGGAGGCGCAAAGTTCGAATCCGTGTCGGATGTGGCGCAGATGCCTGATGGCGGATTCGTCATCTGCGGGATGACGGCAAGCTATGGCAATGGCTTTGATGATGCCCTGCTTTTCAAGATCGCCAATAACGGCACCTTGCTCTGGGCGAAAGCCATCGGAGGAAAAAATATTGAGAACGGAACCAGGATGGCTCTCACTGCTGACGGAATCGTCATCACGGGAGAGGTATCATCCGTGCCCAGCGAAAGTTTCGATGTGCTGTTGCTGAAGTCGGATTTAAGCGGCAACAGCGGTTGTCTGAGCACAGGCATCACGCTCGATGCGCGTGATTTTGAACCTGTTTCAAAGGGCATTGAAGGATTGACATCGGTGGAGGTGAAGCCGGGAACCATACCACCGGATTTCAAAAGAGCCGATATCAATAACGTTAGCGGGCGGAGCCGGCAGATGCGGATAAAGAAATTGTGTAACTAAGCTGTAATAAATAAATAATAGAAAAAGATGAACTGCAGGTTGCTTGAAAAAGATTCATCAACTGGAAAGCTGCGGTTGGCGATGGTCAGCCGGCAATCGTCTGCCATTCATCTGCAATTTCCTGCGGCTTCCCTAAAATTAATCCTCAGCTTGCTGGTTTTCTGCGCGGCATGGAATGAAACAAGCGCCAACGGCTGCTCCGGCTCATCGTTCACCGTGACCTACGCTCCGTTTTGCGGATGTTACCAGATATGCGCTGGCAATAATAACTCGCTCCTTATCAGTGACTGCGATGATTTAACCGACCTTTCATTCAACTGGGGCGATGGCACGGTTAATTATGCCGATCCGAACAACCCCAATTCAATGCCTTGCCATCAGTATCAAAATCCGGGAACATACACCATCACCATGACCATCAGGGGTTATTGCCACAGTATTTTTTCAAGGCAAACCTGCCATATTCAGCGAACCGTAACGGTTACGTCAATTTCAGATTCGCTGGAGGCTGATTTTGAGGCAGACACGGTATGCCTGGGAACTCCCACCACATTCACCAACCAGTCCTATTTTTTTCCCGGAACAATCAACCATAACTATTATTACGACTTCGGAGATGGCGCAAATTCACAGGGAACTCCAAGCCCTACCCATACCTACAATACCTGCGGCACCTTTAATGTAGCGCTTACTATTTCTGCAAAAACCCTTTGCTGCCCCACCACGGGAACGAATACTATTGTCAAGCAGGTGGTTGTCCTTTGCCCGCCAACAGGGAATCTGACCAGCGCACCGGTGTGCCTGGGCGACACTACAAATTTCTCTTTTACATCACCCAGCACTATTGTTTCCTATAATTACGCTTTCTCAGACGGCACCACCAGCACTCAGCAGAACCCTTCTGTAAAATTCCTTTATTGTGTTCCTGCTAATAATTGGGGAAGGCTTACAGTAACCGATAATCTTGGATGCCAGAGTAGTTTCACGAATAATGCGACTGTTCATTGTCCGGTTTATGCGAGTTATTATGGCGTAGCGAGCACGCAGTGCGCCAACGACTGCAAAGGTTCGGCAAGCATCAATATCAACCAGGCTGTTCAGCCGGTTACAATAAAATGGAGCGACCCGGCTCAGCAATCCACCCCTACGGCAAATAACCTGTGCGTGGGGTCATATACGGTAACTGTAACCGATGCAAACAATTGCTCGGTTGTTCTTCCGCCAATAAATGTCACTTCGCCCAATCCTTTCGTAGGCAGTGTCACTCTTGTTCATATCAGATGTTACGGGCAGGCAACCGGAACGGCCATGCTATCCATGAATGGAGGCATCCCGCCATACGGTTATTTCTGGAACAATTTTTACCACTCGCAGGATGATTCGGTGCCTGGACTAACAGCGGGCAACTATTGCGTAACGGCTACTGATTTTCACAGTTGCACGTGGGATACATGCGTGGATATCCAACAGAATCCCCCAATCACCGCAACTATTTCAGGCATTGACAGCGCAACGTGCGGCAATTGTGACGGACAGGCTACCATATCAGGCTCCGGAGGTTCCGGCCCGTTAGTTTATTCCTGGAGCAACGGCTCAACCGGTCAAACCGCCACGGGGTTATGTGGCGGAGTTAATTTAGTATCGGTCATTGACACCTTTTCGTGCACCAAGCAATTTACTGTTCCAATTCCAAATGCCGGTGCTGCAAGCATTAATATGATTTTGGATACCAGTAATATCAAATGCACAGGAGATTGCTTTGGCATAGCAACGGCTCAGGATAATCCTCCTGGCAGTTGCGTAGGCTGTACTTATGTATGGAAGGACGACAGCGGAACAAATGTCGGAAATACCCCACAGGTTAATGGCCTTTGTGCCGGCACCTATCTGTCAGAGGTTACCAACCCTGCGGGGTGTATCAGCATCAATACCGTTTCATTTGGCGAACCCAATCCTCTCGCAGTAACGGCATCCGCAGCCGGTGTCAGTTGCATAGGCGTGAATGACGGGCAGCTTTTTGCCACTGCAACGGGAGGCACAGGCACCTTAAGTTACAGGTGGTATGACAGCCTTAATAATAATTTTTCTATCTCGGCCACCACTCTGGCAAACCGGCCTCCGGGCAACTACCACGTTATTACAACAGATCAATCGTTTTGTAAAGATACAGCGTATGTTACGGTAAACAATTATGCTTTCTCCGGGAATACCACAGTAGGTCCAATCAGTTGCAGCGATAACTGCAATGGCTCCATCACAGCTTCAGGTGTTGGCGGTGCGGCCCCCTATACCTTCTCGTTCGAGGACAATCTCGGAAATCCGATTCTAAATGGCGGAGGACCTACAATTAATAATCTTTGCGCGGGTAGCTATAACATCACCATTACGGACAGCACCGGATGCTCCATCGTTTTGCCGCCCGTCATCTTAACGGCTCCGCCTCCCGTTGTGCCTTCAACATCTTCCATTGACGCCTTATGCAACGGCAGTTGCAACGGTTCTGTGATGGCTGCGGCAACGGGCGGATCAGCTCCCTATACTTACCAATGGGCGGATTCAATGTACACTCATATTCCCAGCGGTGTCTTTGATTCTCTTGGAAACCTGTGCGCGGGCAAGTATTATGTGAGGGTGAGGGATTCGCTCGGATGCCTTAGCCTTTGGATACCTGCCTCCATTGGTCAGCCAACACCGGTTCAGGACTCCTTGATTATCACCCAGCCTCACTGCGGTGCAGGTGGATTGGGAACGATCAGGGCAGTCGGCTATGATGGCACTCCGGGTTACTCTTATTCATGGACAACCGGTGCAACTATTGACTCGATAGTAGTCGGACCTGGCAGCTACGGAGTGACGGTAACTGATCTCAATGGATGCCAGACTGCGGATAATGCTGTGCTGATTATGCCTTCGGCACTTGCTGACACTATCATCTCTCTCGTTGTTCGCAATGGATATGAAGTAAAATGCAATGGAGGAGTCGGCTACGTTAAAGTCATAACGCAGGGCGGTGTTCCTCCATATGCTTACTTGTGGGATGACCCAAACAGCACAACGGATGATACGCTCGCTGGGGTGCCGGCCGGAACATACACCGTAACGGTCACCGATGCCACCGGCTGCACAGACGTTGAAAGCATCACCCTGAATGAGCCACCGCCATTCACCGGGAACATCACTCATGAGGATGTTGCCTGTGTTGGCGACTCCACCGGAAGCATTACTGTTACGGCAAGCGGAGGCGTACCTGTGCCAGGACCTCAGCCTTATGCGGTACACTATTTTATAGTAACGGATTCGGTTCCCTTTGAACTGCCTGATACGACCATGTTCCTTTCAGGGCTTCCTGCGGGACAATACCATGTTATTGTAATGGATACAAATGGCTGCAAGATAGAAGACACGGTTGACATTATTGAACTGCCACCGGTGCAGATTTCCTTCAGCATCATCAACGCCAACTGCGCTGGCAGTCCCGGCAGCGGCTCAATAACTGCTACTCCCGCAGGCGGCACGCCTCCCTACACTTATACATGGGGTCCACCGGGAGGAAGTTCAAACACGATCTCCGGGCTTTTTCCGGGAAATTATTATTTAACTGTGCATGATAGCAAAGGTTGCGTGGCGATTGACACGGCTGCTGTGGTGCCGTATGTTCCGCTGGGAATCACCATCTCATCAACACCTGCGCAGTGCAGCGGAGATTCAAGCGGGACGGTTAACGTGACGGTTACCAATGGTTCTCCCGCTTATACCTACTCATGGAGTCCCGGTTCGGCTACCACGGAAGATTTAACCGGAGTTCCAACGGGAACCTATTCGGTGACAGCCACTGACCAGGGTGGCTGCACTATCACGGCTTCAATCTTTGTTGATGAGCTGGCCCAACTGGTTATTGATACCAACATTTATCTGTGCAGTGGCGACAGTTTCTTTTTTGCAGGCGATTGGCAGACGATTTCGGGTCCTTATTATGATACATTCATCACTTCCGGAGGATGCGACTCCTTTGTAACGGCATGGTTATGGTTTGAGCCTTTTCTTTCTGGTCCTTTTGATACAGTATTTATTTGTGCGGGTGACACTTATTGTGTGGGAAGCGTTTGCCATACAACACCATCGCTTCCCCCCTTCCACTATAATGATACCCTGACGGCATCGGGGGGGTGTGACAGCGTTGTTACAACGGTTCTTTATATATCTCCAGCGTGTAATGATAATAATGCTTGCACAACGGATGATTGTGTTTCAGTTTATCCCGGAACGAATTGCATTTATACTCCGATACCGCCTTGCAATGATAATGACCTATGCACTAATGACAATTGTGTGCCTGCCACCGGATGTGTTTACACCGCCATTCCACCTTGCAATGACAATAACGCGTGTACCAATGATAACTGTGTGCCAGCCACGGGATGTGTTTACACCGCGATTGCACCGTGTAACGACAATAATGTATGCACCAGCGATACTTGTGTGGCGGCTACAGGATGTGTTTATACTCCAAATCCTCCATGCAATGACAATAATGCATGTACAGATGACACGTGTCTTGCGGTTACCGGTTGTTCTTACACAGCGTTGCCTCCTTGCAATGACAACAACGCTTGCACCGAAGATACATGCCTGGCGGCTACAGGTTGTTCATACACAGCGTTGCCTCCGTGCAATGACAATAACGCTTGTACTAATGATAATTGCGTCCCTGCAAGCGGCTGTGTTTATACCGCCATACCACCATGTAATGACAACAACGCTTGCACAAATGATAGCTGTGTTGCCGCTACGGGTTGTGTATATACAGCGATACCACCGTGTAATGACAGTAACGCGTGTACGAATGATAATTGCATACCTGCAACCGGCTGCGTTTACACGCCAATACCACCGTGTAATGACAATAATGCGTGTACGGATGACACGTGCCTTGCTGCCTCCGGTTGTTCTTATACCGCCATACCTCCGTGCAATGACAACAACGCGTGTACGGATGACACGTGTTTAGCTGCAACAGGATGCGCGTTTAATCCGGTTTTTTGCTTTGATGGCGACCTCTGCACCAACGACCAGTGTAATCCTCTCACCGGATGTGTCTTCAGTCCCATTAACTGCAACGATGGAAATGCTTGTACAATTGATTCATGCAGTGCTAGCACTGGAGTTTGTCATAATACCTCTATCATTTGC
Source organism: uncultured Chitinophagaceae bacterium (assembly GCA_964502525.1). Lineage (GTDB taxonomy): Bacteria > Bacteroidota > Bacteroidia > Chitinophagales > CAIOSU01 > DATLYB01. The sequence continues at coordinate 829 of CAZCXH010000179.1, read as the reverse complement.
AATGATGGCGATTCGTGTACTGTAGACGTTTGTGTTTTAGGTTCATGCCAATACAACCTGATTGATTGCGATGACGGAGATGTCTGCACTAACGACACATGTGCGGGCGGAACATGCCAGAATTCCTTAATCACCTGCAATGACGGAGATGCCTGCACCACTGATGGCTGCGATCCATTGACGGGCTGTACCACCACTCCGATCACCTGTAGTGACGGAGACGCCTGCACGACTGATGGGTGCGATCCGCTGACAGGCTGTACAACAACTGCGATCATCTGCAATGACGGAGACGCTTGTACCACTGATGGCTGCGATCCGCTGACAGGCTGTACAACAACTCCGATCACCTGCAATGACGGGAATGCCTGTACGACTGATATCTGTGATCCATTGACGGGGTGCACCGCAACACCGATCACCTGCGATGACGGAGATGCTTGCACGACTGATGGCTGCGATCCATTGACGGGCTGCACAGCAACTCCAATCACCTGTGATGACGGAGATGCTTGCACGACTGATGGCTGCGATCCATTGACGGGCTGCACAGCAACTCCAATCACCTGTGATGACGGAGATGCTTGCACGACTGATGGCTGTGATCCATTGACGGGATGTACAACAACCTCAATCACCTGTGATGACGGGAATGCCTGTACCACTGATGGCTGCGATCCATTGACTGGCTGTACAACAACCCCAATCACCTGCAATGACGGAGATGCCTGCACGACTGATGGCTGCGATCCATTGACAGGCTGCACCACCACCCCGATCACCTGCAATGACGGAGATGCCTGTACTACTGATGGATGCGATCCATTGA
>CAZCXH010000178.1:0-10275 GCA_964502525.1 uncultured Chitinophagaceae bacterium | reverse complement strand
AAATCCCGGAGTTGCGCTCACCTGTTGCGAAGTGGCAAAATCTTCGTTCACCGAAATGCTGCCGCTCAATGCAAATACCGGTGCATCGTTCACGGAATTCACCGTTACCTTGAACATCCTGTTGAATGAAAGGCTGCCATCGCTGACGGTTACGGTAATATTCGCAATGCCAGATTTGTTCGCAGCCGCGGTGAAGCTCAGCGAACCTGTTGCATTCGGTGAAGCGTAGCTCACCGAAGGATTCGGAATCAAAGAGGCATTGTCGGAAACCGCTGAAACCGAAAGCGTCTGCGATTCAAGCGGACCAGCGTTAATGCCGCTCAGATTCACAGTCTGCATTCCCGCATCCTCATTGATCGTCATATCGGAAATTACATTCATTATGGGGGCATCGTTCACTGCATTCACCGTTAAGGTGAAAGTTTTTGAATGTGTGTTGTTTTGAGATTGTCCGTCATTGGCGGTAACCGTGAACAGTTGCGAACCTGATTTATCAGCCGCAGCCGTAATGCTTACCGCACCCGTTGAACTATTGATGGACACATTCGCAAATGCAACCGATGAAGGCGACAAGCTGTAAGTCACCGACTGACCGGCTTCGTCCGCAGGAACAGTTGCCGGAGTTACAGTCACCGTTTGCGTTCCCGCGAAATCTTCATTCACCGTTACGTTGCCGCTGAGGTTGAAAACGGGAGCATCGTTCACAGCATTCACCTTCAGCGTGAAAGTTTTTGTTGCCGTATTATTATCCGACTGACCGTCATTGGCGGTAATTGTAAACAACTGCTGTCCAACCATGTCGGGAATCGAGGTGATTGAGACAAGCCCGGTAGTTGAATTGATGGAAACATTTGCGAACGAAACAGAGGCAGGTGACAACGAATAAGTTGTAGTCTGCCATGAAGCTTCACCGGGCGGAACCGGGTTGGGAGTCACGGTTATATTCTTTGTTCCCGTAAAATCTTCATCAAAGGTGGAGGCTCCGCTGATCGTGAAGGTGGGAGGAGTATTCGGCTTCTTGGAGGCTTTGATCGCGTTGATCTTTCCCTTGCCAACTACATCCTGAAGCCTGATGTTCAACTGTCCGTCAAACACCGGAACTTCAAATGTATAGCTTAATGCAGTCATGTATCCTGCCGTAGCGATGATGTCAAGGTTGTCCAATACGACATTGTTTTCAATGAGCACATCAAACACGCGCTCGCCAGGATTTGTTACAGTGCCTGTTTCTGCAAAGTAAAGCGTGACCGCATATGCGCTCGGAGAAGTGCACTGCAGGTTGTAGCTCAGATAATTGTTGCTGTTGCCGACACTGCGCTCGGATTTGTATAAATAGTCATCATCCGTATTCAGCACATCGCCAAGCCCGCTGTAATATTTCGCACCGGAGTTCAGCGGGGTGAACAGCCTGTCGGACTCAAATACATCTCCCGCCACGCTGGTATATGTTGAACCTCCGCAGTTGATGTTCAGAGCAGACAGGTAAGCGCCTTCATCAACCGTGCCGTCACAGTCGTTATCCCTACCATCCAACAGTTCAGGGGCGCCCGGATAAACGCTCTTGCGGTTGTCATCACAGTCCGTATTGTTCCACGTCCAACCGACTGCGGGCTTGGAAACGGAGAGCATGGAAACCAGCGGATCGCCATAGTAATCCAGATCTTTGTCGCGATACCATGTGAGCGGGGTGCCCGGGCAATTTTCCCAGGGCGATTGCGGGGGATTTGCCGCTGTCGCTGACCAATCACTCATCATATCCGGTTTGTATAACACAAACCTGTCAAGGCTGTAAAGCTGGTCGCGTCCTGAAATTTCGAAGGTATAGATTCCGGCAAACGGGAATGTAACATAAACTTCCCAGAAAGTTGATTCTCCCGCCCATGTGTTGTAAGTCCAAACACCGAGGTTATTCTGCCACTGCTTCCACCAGCCTGATTGCTCCTGCACTAACGCGCCATTCTTTTCAAATGTGACGCCATGGTCGGAGAAACGCACCCATACGTCATTATTATGCGTGTTGAGCGGACCGCCATTGCGCGTGCGCATCTTGAAACGGTATTTTCCGGGGTCGTTGATCTTGAACTGGTACGTCAGCATTCCATGACCTTTTTCATGCAGGTATCTGGGTCCGTTCCATGTATAGTATTCCGTTCCCGTGTAGTTAGGATAATTTGTTTCAGGAGTCCAGCCATCGGAAGCAGGAGCGGATTCGATTTCAACCACCAGCAACCCGTTTTGCTCCACATAATATCCGCACGAAGCGGTAGTAGCGCTTCCTGTTCCGTTTAAGGCAATATTCAAGGGAGAGTTGACACCGGTGTGATTTACCGAAAGCGTGGCGGTTCTTGCGCCAGAGGCTGACGGAGTGAATGTAACATTAAACGTATGTGTTGAGCCGGCAGCAATTATTATCGGTCCGGAGAAATTATGAACAAAGTTGGAAGCATTGGTTCCGCTGATGGAAGCGCTGTTGATGGTCAAAGCAGCACCGCCCGTGTTTGTCAGTGATACCGTAATTGGCGCTGAAGTGACGTTCACATCCGTTTCCGGGAAAACCACCGGAGCCGGCACAGACGTCAGGTAACCCTGCGAAGAGTTCTGAGGAGAAGTGCCGGTGCCATCAAGATTAATAATAGTATTGGCGCCATTAGTTCCGTTATGAGTGATGGAGAAAGTGCCGTTTTTTGATCCTAATGAAGCCGGATTGAAATTGATGTTCACCGCAAGCGACTCTCCGGGGCTGAGCGCTACCGGCAATTCGGAAGGAAAATCGAATGAAAAATTCCCGCCACCTGACAACTGGAACACCTTGACGAGGAGCGCCTGGTTGCCGCTCGGATTAGTAATCGTCAGTGTCTGTGACGTGGTGGATCCCAAATCAACATTGCCAAAATTCATATTGCTGGTGGAAACGGCAAGCGCTCCTTTGTTAATGGAAGTGCCGGTGGGGTTTGTCGTCCCATACATATAAAACGCTTCCACCGTGTTGAGTTCAGGCGATCCGCCCCTTGAGCCGCAGCCTGCCGCCACGTAAACGCCAAAGTTTGAAACGATAGCCTGCGTTCCATGACGACCGGTATTCAGATTATCAACTGTTCTCCATGAACCGGTGTTTACATCCAGCGCTTCGGTATGATTGTGAGCTGAAGTCTGCGACATGCTCTCTCCACCGATGGCAAGGATCTCATCGCCAATCACGGCAATAGCGCAAGCCGCGCGTTCCGTTGGGATGTCGCCTTCCGGTGAAGCAAGCGTGATCCATGACTGGTCTGAAATATCATAAATATCTGTTTCTTCAATAGTTTCCGCGAAAGTGCTTCCGCCAAAGCCCGTATTCCTTCCGCCAATGCAATAAATTTTATCGCCATGCAAGCCTACATGGAAGTGGTCGCGCGAATGTGGCGCGTCCGGCAGCGCTGTCCATGTGTTTGTTTCCGGGTCATAAGAATCCACATACGGAACCCAGCCGGAAGTGTGTCCGTTGGTAAGTCCTGATACAAGATAAATTTTTCCGTTATATGCCACTGTGCCTGCAGATCCTCTCCTTCTCGCTTCCGGAATTTCCGGACCGACATGCCACACATTGCCAGCGGGATCGTAGATATAGACGTTCGCTACGGGTGTTTCACCCGGAAAATTTCCGGTGAACGCGCCCACCACATAAATCAAACCGTTCAGTTCAACGGCCTGGAAATGGTGCAGTTGTATCGGAGGAGTAGCGCCTGCTGACCACGTCTTTGAACTGTAGTTGTAAATTTCAACCGGCTTGGAGCCGCGGCCACCGAGGAGGTAAAACTTGGTGCCAGCCTGCACGAAAGCCGTTTCATGACGCGCGGTGCAGGTATTGCCGGTGTTCACATTCACCCAGTTGCCAGCGCTTTCCACCGGCTGCACTGCAATGTAATCCCAGGTTGCGGGGAAGGAAGTGGAACCTCTTGAAGTGGATATAATTCCAACAGCCAGCACGTTGCTGATCCATGAAGAAGGAATCGAGATAGCTGGACCCATATCTGTTTTAGCCGCACCGCCAACGGAATAAGAAGGCTGAACGGTGTTGTTGGAAGGATTCACGGTTAAATAAAGATTCACATGCGTTGAGCCGAGGATGGAAACATTATACATCGTTGACGTGGCAACGCCTGCAACTTCCTTCACGATCTCAATGCCGCCCGCACCGCCATTCGCAGCGCACACCATCTTCAGGTAGTTGTCCTGGTCGCCATTGCCCATGAAGATACCCATGGAGCGGAAATCAGTTGGAGTCAATCCTTCGAACGGAGCCATCACGCGACCGTTCACCACGAAGCTGAACGGAAACGCGCCCGCGTTCACGCCAAACTGGAAGCCGTTCTCCTGGTCATTCGTTGCTCCAAGAGCGTCATTGCCGGTAACATCTTCCACCACGAATTTCTTTGCAGCTCCGCCAACCGTGATGTCGTTGGGGGTGAAAAGATCCATGTAGTCAGAGCCGTTGCTCATCAAGCCGGAGAAGCCCCAGCCGCGGATGCCGCCCTCATCACCGCCATCGAAATTGAAAATGGCCGGTATCAACGTTGACGTTCCGTTGTCCGCATCCTGCGGATACTTGTCGCTCACGTCAGCGGTGCCATCGTTGTCATCATCCGAATCGAGCAGATCGGAGGTGAAATCACCGTCATAGTCGAAGGGGACGCTCGCAGCCGAACATTTGTCGGTGTTGTTTTGCGTCTCATCGCCATTCTTGTAGCCGTCCCCGTCATCGTCCAGCGTCATGCTGGTGGGGCTGCCGTTGCAGGCTTGCGAATAAGCGTTTGAAAATGCCAGGATGCAGATAAGCATCATCGAGAAGGTCATGCCCGCTCTTTTGAATCCGTTGTCCATCGTTTTAGTTTTTGATGGGTTAACAATCGAACCACATTCTTTCCTTGTGATTCTTAAAGGAGCAGAGACAGACGTAAGAACAAACAGATGTGGGAAATGTGCAGAACTTCAGGCAGATGAGAGCAATGTAATTCCGGACAGGCGCAGATGCAAATTTATTTTCCAGGAATTTCGTGACGCCCGCAAACGCCTATCCCAGAGGGCAGGGTGAGGCGATAATATACCAGGAGTACGTCACTTTCCTTCGGAAATTCGATCTACTCTTGGTATAAATTGATCAAACCAAGCCTCCACCCCCGAACCCCCGCCAGCGGGGGACAGCCCGCCCGCTTAACCGGGTAATGAACATGTTGTTGTGCGGTGGCTTATGATAATCGTAAATTGACGGGCATTGAGCGCGGACTATCCCCCTCTGGCGGGGGAGCGAGGGGGTGGAAACTACGAGGAGACTCAGATAAATCCCTCCACCCCCTTTAATCCCCCGCCTGCGGGGGACAGCCAACGCGCAGAGCCGCCTGAATTAAACCGGGCATTGAGCGCGGACTATCCCCCGCTGGCGGGGGAGCAAGGGGGTGGAAGCCCAAAAAAAGAGTGTAGAAACAAATATGAAAGCCGACAACACAAACAACTACGGCTATAACAAACGCCTGCAGCCTTTTGCCAGCAAACTCCGCAAGGAAATGACCAAGGCGGAGGCTTGTTTGTGGAAATACGTGTTGCGGGCACGGCAAATGAAAGGGTACCAGTTCAGGAGGCAGAGACCGGTGCTGAATTATATTGCCGATTTCATGTGCAAAGAATTGAAGCTGGTAATTGAAGTTGATGGAGTGACGCATCATTGGGAGGAAACATTCGAAAAAGACGTAAAGAAAGAAAAAGATCTGAAGCAGGCGGGCTTTAAGGTGGTCCGGTTCAGCGATGAGGAGGTATTGCAGGATATGGATAATGTGATCCGGGCATTGGAGATGGTGATTGAAAATCTTGAAGCACCAAGGTAAACCATCCACCCCCTTCATCCCCCGCCAGCGGGGGACAGCTCACCCGCATAGCCGGGTGATAATCATTGCATTGCAAGTGGTTTGTGATAGTCGAAGATTAGGTAGGGCAGGCAAGGCATCGCGCGAAGGTATCCCCCGCTGGCGGGGGAGTGAGGGGGTGGAAACTACGAGGAGATCAGATATACCGAAACAACTCTGGTTTTCGAACAATTGAACTGTAGAATGTTCGGTATTAACCAAGCCTCCACCCCCTTCATCCCCCGCCAGCGGGGGACAGCCCGCCCGCGTAGCCGGGTGATAATCAATCAATATATTGCGCGTGGTTTGTGATAGTCGAAGATTAGGTAGGGCAGGCAAGGCATCGCGCGAAGGTATCCCCCGCTGGCGGGGGAGCGAGGGGGTGGAGAACTACCGCTTCACCACCCTGATGCTCACGCTTCGGGAGCCGCTGGTGAGGGCAAGCACATAATTGCCGGGCGGCAATGACTCATCAAACCGCAGCAACTCCTTTTGAGAGCCTTTCGCTCTGGGTTGATTTGCGAGGAAGGTTTTCACCAGCCTCCCTCCGGCATCATACAACTCAATGGAGAGTAACTCATCTTTCTCAAGGGTGTATTCCAGCATCTGTTCGCCCTGAACAGGATTGGGGTAGATCAGCACCGACTTATCCTGGTCAGCGAAGTCTATCAACCCGACATTCAACCCGGATAGGTATCTGGCAATAGCGATAGCATCATTCTCATCTTCTTCTCCGCTCACCACGATTTTACCGTCAGGCTGAATGGCTATATCATAACCCTGTTCGTACCCGTCAAAGTCTGTTGTAATAATACCACCAAACCCAAAGGTGTTGTCCAAGGTGCCATCTGTGTTATATCTCACCAATCCAAAGTTTTCTTCTTCACCCGATGAAGAAGTTATTGAAGCGCCTGCCACTATGGCTTTCCCATCTTGCTGTATCGCCACGGATATGCCCCTTGCGCCATCATTTACAACGGTAGTTTGCGAAAGCCAGGAATTATCACGAATACCATCAGGATTGTAACGAACCAGCGCAAATTCGCCTAGTACATAACCGTAGTTGAAAGTACCGGGTGCATGTCCTGCCACCAAAATTTTCCCATCCGCCTGTAAAGCCAGCGAATAGGCTATATCATCAGTGCCAGTGAGGTCATCTACCATTTTGCCTCCTGAACCGAATGTGTTATCCAGGGTGCCGTCAATGTTATATCGCACGATTGCAAAATCTGCTGAATCTGCAGGATAGCCTACAGTCCCGGCAACAAGAATTTTTCCATCAGGCTGAATAGTCATGGCAACTGACCAGCGTGTCGCATTGATCACAGTTGACGCTATGCCGCCTGAGCCAAACGTATTGTCAATGGTTCCATCTGTATTGAATCTGACCACCGCAAAGGCTTCATTACTTGCATACCCCGCCAATAGTATTTTTCCATCAGCCTGCACTTCCACCGCATAGGCTTCGTCATTCGTATTGTTACCCGCAACATCAATGGACACCATGCCGCTGTTGCCAAAAGAATTATCGGTAGTGCCATCAGTGTTGAATCTGGCAACCGCAAAATCATTGTTCCTGTCCAGATTCGAAATCGCTATCGTCCCTGCTACCAGAATTTTCCCATCGCTTTGAACCGCCAAACCATCGTAGACATAGTATCGGTCTGATCCGCTCATGCCTTCTGAATAGCTAAAGGGAAGACCTACCTTGCCTCCCTGCCCAAATGTGTTGTCTAAAAAGCCATTGGAATTGACACGCGCCATGAGGAAGTCAGGAGGGTATCCCCCACCTGCCACGACAATCTTTCCATCGGGTTGTAGAATCATAGAGGCAGTCCCCATACCGAGCGGATAAATTCCCTTTCCGTCACCATGAAAAGTCGAATCAAGCCCGCCATCCTGGGCGAAAATGGAGGCGCTGCTTAACACCGCCATCATCATTATGGGTGTTGTTTTCATAGCTGTTGGTTTGATAAGCGTTGTATCCATCACCCAAATATACCCAATCGCCTCAAATTATTCTAACCCGTCAATCACCAACCAGGGCAAAACAAGGGGTGGCTATTGCGATAAAGCTGATAGTTAGCCATTGCAAGCGATGCAGGATATATACTTATACAGTACATACTGTACATACAGTACACACAGTACAGTCGTATCAGGGTTACAAGATGTCCGGTATAAAGAATATGTAATAGAGAATTTTGCATCCTGAGCAGAAAATGTGAAGGAAACTCCGCTTACGAAAGGACATGCCAAAGGCGCAGGGAAGATGCAAAGAAGCCCCAACTATAAATTGACATCATCAAGCATAAATTGAATGATATTCACCGCAATCCGGTAAGGCAGAGCAAGCAATCACATCAGAAAACATCAAAAACATTTATCCGATAAGGATGAAAAACAATAGACTGATTGATGTCGCAACACGCAGATGAAGGAGAAGGATTGGAGTTGACTTTGGAAATGCCCGCCTGTAAGCATTTTGAGACCGCTTTTAAGCACGTTCGGGAGTTTATCGTGGGTTTTCCCATCAAAGCGATTTGCGCTTGCCTGAGCTAAGCAGACGCTTCCTGAACGATTTTGAGCATTAGAAAGCGGCAGCTCGATGCTTGGTCACAGGTCAATAAAAACAACGCAGCTATACGCGAAGGTGGTTGACAAGAAGGTTAGCGGTGATATGAGCAAGCTGAAACTCAAACTGTAGTCCGGTGAGGAGAAACACAAATCTGGTGGCATCTAACGCCTGTTGATAACAAATTCCGCAACGAACACAAGCAAAACATTAGCTTTGACGAGATTCTTTGCGAATCAACTACATCATATTCATACCCGATCTAGATTTTCCTTTCTTGCTCTTGTTGCAAGTTGGATATCTTAAGCGATAACAGTTGCCGGGAGGCAGCGTGTCGCAAATCATTCAATCATCCTTAAACTAAATCAAAATGGAAACGATATCTTTCCTTACAACCGAGGACTTGCAGCAATTCAAATCGGAATTGTTTGCGGAAATCAAACAGTTGATCAACGGGGAAAATACCAGACCTGTTCGCTGGATGCGGAGTAAACAGACTTTGAAGGTTCTCAATGTTTCTTACTCCACCCTACAAAGCTATAGGACTAAGGGATTGTTAAACCCTCGGAAAATTGAGGGAATACTTTACTTCGACATTCAGGAGATTGAAAAACTGTTGGAAGGGAGTCCCAATGTATAATCATGGAAACAGACTTCTTCAAAATCAAATCGGCAAACGATTGGATCGAGTCTTCCAAAAGACTGCCAAATCCCAAAATGTTATTCGATGAATTCTGGCTTGAAGGAGAGCTAGCTTTTCTTTTTGGCGATACCAATGTTGGCAAATCAATCCTAGCGGTTCAAATTGCCAACAGTCTTAGCACAGGAACGCCAATAGATGGCTTTAGCTTCGGAAGTCAGGCTCAGAAGGTATTGTATTTCGATTTCGAGCAAAGCCCGAAACAGTTCGAGGGGAGGTATTCGAATAACTATCGGAATCACTTCTCCTTCAATGAGAACTTCTATCGGGCTGAAATCAATCCGGACTTCTACGACCCCGACATGGATAATGAGAATGGACTTGTGACATACATCAGGAAAACGCTGGAACAATTTGAATCAAAGGCGTTAATCATTGACAACCTCACTTATTTGAAGGACGAAACGGAAAAATCCAAGAATGCTCTGCCATTGATAAAGCAACTCAAGGATCTCAAAAGCAGGTTCAATCTTTCTATTCTTGCTCTTGCACATACACCTAAGAGGGACCTGACCAGACCGATTAACAAAAACGATCTTCAGGGAAGCAAGATGCTTATCAATCTTTGCGACAGCGCGTTTGCCATTGTGGAAAGCACACAAGACAAGAGTCTGCGCTATTTGAAGCAGGTAAAGGTGAGAAGCACTGAAATGAAATACGACTCAAGGAATGTTTGTTTGTGTAGAATCACCAAGCCTGAGAATTTTGTTCAATTTGAACATATAGGACATGCTGATGAACATGAACATTTGAACACACAGATAACTGAAATTGAAGCTAAGATCAAAAAGGTGAAAGAGCTCGCAGCTCTTGGGAAAAAACAAAGAGAAATAGCTGAAGAAACAGGGCTCGCACTAGGATCAGTAAATGGGTATCTAAAAAAATAGCTGTTCACTTGTTCATCTGTTCAATGTTCATCCTTATATGCCCACCCGCAATTTGCTGCCCGCTCATAGCCCAACGCCTCCTCCCTTCCCGCAACGTCTCGCGGGTACATCGGTTAATCACGGCACAATCGTGTATTCTATGATGCTGAAAAAATTTGAACTTGAGTAGTCATCAATAGAAGTGGGTGCATACCAAATTGTCGCATCAGGCGGCTTTTTTTAAAGGGGCATTAATCA
>CAZCXH010000177.1:0-10348 GCA_964502525.1 uncultured Chitinophagaceae bacterium | reverse complement strand
ATCATATTTATCAGCGTCATCTGCGTTCTATTCCTAATTTTAAACAGTCTCTTAGAAGCTGTTTAAATTCACAAAATATCATAATCCGAATAAGAAATGGAATGCTGATAATGCAGATTGGCTGATAACGTGAGTTCGGGATAGGGATTTTCTTTCTTTTTAAAAGGTCGCCCCGATGGGGCTTTGCACAATATCCGAAGTTAATTTTCTACCAAAAGATCGTTCCTGACGGAACTCTGAAAGCCCTGCAAGGGCGACCTTTTGGTAGAAAATATGTTCGTCAAAATATTCAAGCCCCAGCGGGGCGATCTTTTTTGTCAATTTGCTTATCCCGAACTCAGTTGATAATCACAGATTTTCGTCCGTGTAAATCATATTTATCAGCGTCATCTGCGTTCTATTCCTAATTTTAAACAGTCTCTAAGAGACGGCAAATCGTGCTGTGATTTATAAACTTTCGGAACAACATCCCCAAAAGCGCGCATTCATCACCGGTGCAGGCTCAGGACTTGGCAGGGAACTTTGCGCGGAACTTGCCAAAGACGGCTGGATCATCGGCATCTGCGACATCTCTGAAAAAGGATTGACCGAAAGCGCGGGCATTATTGCCAAAGTTGGCGGCAAACCTGTTCCTTACATGCTTGATGTATCCGATCGCAAGGGCTATGAGGAGGTGGCGAAAAAATTTCTTGCGGAAGCGGGCGGCATTGACCTGCTGATAAATAATGCCGGAGTGGGTGATGGGTCTTTGTTTGAAGAGTATGGGCTTGATAACTGGGAGTGGCTCGTAAGCGTCAACCAGATGGGAGTTATTTACGGATGTCATTATTTTATTCCGGTGATGAAGAAGCAAAAGAGCGGGCATATTATCAATGTATCGAGCATTGCATCCGTGGCGGCTGCGCCATATATGTCGGCATATAATGTGACAAAGGCTGCCGTAAAAGCTTTGTCGGAAACGCTGTATTCAGAATTAAATCAATTTAACATCGGAGTTTCCGTGATGATGCCATTTTTTTTCCGCACCAACATCACGCAACACGCCCGCGGGAACAGAGGCAGGAGCGAGCTTTCATATTACATGGTTCATGGCTCAAAGGCGAGCGCCAGCGAGGTGGCGGTGAAAGCCCTGAATCTTGTTGGAAAAGGCAGGTTTTACGTGCTTCTTCCGCCACAGGCAAAATTTCTGTTCCGCATGCAGCGATTCTTGCCCATGAGATTGCTGAAAATGAACGCCAAATTTGCCAGGAATCCGGAAATGTGGCTCGGAAGGGCGAGAAGGCAATATGAACAGCGAAAGAGGGAAGGGACGGAGTGACAGGGTCAATTCAGATTCGCTGAATTTCTCCGTAATCTAATTTTTGAATTTTTCTTATATCTTTTTATCTTGCGGAAAACATTCTGCCGTGCGCGCATTTATTATCACCGCATCTATCCTGACTGCATTCATCCTTCAAGGTTCAGCCCAGGTTCAACCTGCTGCATTCCGAGGTGTTCCGGGAAAAAAATTCAACCATAGTCCGGTCAGGCCGGGTAGTTCCGGCACCGCCCGGACAACCCAATGCGGGCAGGATACGGTCTATTACGGTTATGGCAAGGCAACCTCTTTGCGCGGGCTAAACATCAACACGGTAACTTCAGCGGATAAAGTATGCCAGTGGTTTGACGCGCCACAGCCGATGATGCTGCATGGCTTCACCTTTTTTGCGTGGCAAGGCTTTGGCACTACCGACACCGTGACGCTCACTTGCAGCGCTGTGATTGCCGGCAGCGATTCATTGCCTACCACAGCGGTTGTTGCATCCGGGCTGGTGAAGGTGGACACCACGTTTGGCAACGGCAATCTTTCCATCCTTGAAAAAACCGTTATGTTCACCAGCCCGGTGTTAATCAATTTGCCTTACGTGCTGATGATAGAAACCTCTTCACCTGTTGCAGTTTCAGTGGTCGCCAACGATTGGGATTCACTGGATGGGGGCATGGAATGGCTGGGCTCAGCCCACATTTCATCTTCAGGCTGGCTGCATGGTTATGAGGTGAATGTTGGAAGTGCGCTGTTTGATGCCGATTTCCTGTTTCAGCCGATCGTCACCTATGACATTGATGCGAGCTTTGTTGCAGATACAAATTGCCTCCCCGCAGGCGGTGCGGTGGTCTTTGATAACAGATCGAGCGCGATACTCAACAGTAAATTTTATAATCAATATGTTTTTTCAGGAACAGACAGCTTGGTTTATACGTGGGATTATGACGATGGAAGCCCGCTCGGCTTCGTGCAGGATGCCATGCATTCCTTCACGGCAGGGACCAATTATGAAGTGGTGATGACTGCAAATATGGCGGGATGGTCAGTAGTTTGCACAGAATCGCAAACCACGACCATCAATCCGCATACATTGAGCGATTTCTCCTATGTTGTTAACGGACTTGATGTGACATTCACCAACCTGTCGGAATATGCGGACTCAAGTTACTGGATTTTTGGAGATGGCAATACCGGCACAGCCACCAACCCTCTTCACACGTTCCAGGCGGGATCGGGTTATGACGTTACTTTGATATGCTTTGGCGCATGCAACAACGACACCATCACCCGGACGGTGACATTATGCGATCTCGTATCCAGCGACTTCGATTTTACCATATCAGGAAACACCGTGAATTTCAATGTTGCTACTATTACAGGGAGCGCCTCCTTGGCGTGGAATTTCGATGACGGTTTCAATGGGTCAGGCGTTGCCATCGCACATACCTATGCCTCCAGCGGAACATACAACGTCTGCCTTATTGCGTCCAACGGGTGCATGTCTGATACGACCTGCAAAGCAATTCAAATATCCTCAACGGGAATCGGGGATGATGATTTGCAGCATCCTGTCAGGATTTTTCCTAATCCCGCGAATGACGGAGTAACGATTCAATTTGAAAATCAGATGAAGCAACCACTCCGGGTTTCGTTATCAGATCATGGCGGGATGGCAATTTGGCGGAGCCGCGTTATTTCCCCGGACGGACAAATTGCGCTAAGCGAGTTCCCTTCCGGTATTTATTTAATTAAAATTGAAACAGATGAAAGAAGCTGGTCCGGGAAGATAATAATTGCGCGATAAAGCCCCTGCCAAGACCTGAAATCCTTTATTGGCAGGATTTCTGGTACATTCAAAAATAATTCATTTCAATACTTATTTCTGTTAATTGCGTAGCTCTCCTGAAGGTATTTTTTTATCTTCGGCTCGTCAGACATATCCGATAGCCAAGCTGTCTGTGTGTGTAAATCTGAGCTATGAAACTTGCATCCGTAGCATACATTGTTTGTCTTGCCCAATTTGTCTGGGCGCAGTGGAATCCCTATGCCGGTGTGGTGAATTCCTTGACTCAGGGCGCAACCCTCATTACTTCATCGGGAGGTTCAGCCGCTCTTGCCGTTGACGGAGATAACAACACCGCGTGGCAATCAGGCAATCCGAATGCAGCTTTGCCGCTGGGATATTTGGCGCGCCAGGACCTCAATATTTTATATGGAGTTGGTTCAACATCAAGATTCCATGCTTCCGCAAGCGCTAACAGCCTGAAAACCACGGATGGCGACCTCGGTTCATTTTCCACTATCTCCATAGCCGGTTCCAATGCCTGGGCAAGCTATGACTTCATTTCGCCCATAGAGCTAAGAACCCTCACCGTCAAATGCGGAGTGCCGGCATCCATCCGCATTTACGCCTACAGGAGCGCTATTGACTCGGTGTTGATCGCCACACTGACGACTGGCGACAATTTTGCCACTAAGAAGTTTTCTCCGTTATTAAATTCTGTCATTAAGATCAAGCTTATCTGCAATGCCCGTTTTTCTCTTTTCGAGTTAGGTGCGATGGCTGCATTCCCCACTGAGTACTTGATTGTTGACCTGCTTCAGAGCAGGGAAGTGGGCTATATACAGACGCGTTTTTGGTCTGACAGTTCAGCGGTGGCAGGAGCCATTTATCTCAGCAGCAACGGCTCTTCATGGACGCTGGCAGACACCTTGAATCCTTATGCATTCAAAACCGTGATTGTAAGGCCTCCCGTTCCGGTTCAGGCGCGATACGTTAAAATTGAGCTTTCCTTAGTGGAACGGGATTACGCAAAATGCAGCGTATGGGAAGTAAGAGTATATGACCGGCACGGACCCTATGGTAAATTCCCGGCTCCCCAGCCGCAAACCCTTGCGGTGAAGGACATCCTGGGCGTGAATGGATTATGGGGATGGGGGCATAACATGTTCTCCAATTCTATTCCGCAAGGTCAGGGACCCACGCGCTTCAGCACATTCTCCTCACACGGAAGAAATTATCATAATATGTATTGGGACGTTGACGACCCTGACGATATTCCTGACTATGCCAATCAACCGTTTGGGCTTGCGCAGTGGTGGCTCGACTGGGACCGTGAGTATGCCGCATGGAATGCCGCAGGGTTGAAGGTGCAGGCGAGCATCCAGTTCAGCGAGTGGACTCCTCCAACGCGAATGGCAAATTGGGACAATCCCTATTTGGCTGCTTATAATTATGGATTCGCTTTTGCCCGCCATTTCGGCCCCACCTACGGTAACGGACTTGTTGACGTAATGGAAGTCGGCAATGAACCGTGGACCTATCCTGCTTCATTTTATCTTGAAGTGCTGCGCGGCATGCTGGCTGGCGCCAATGCCGGTGACCCTGCTCTGAAACTGCTGCCGTGCGCTCTGCAAGCCGGAGACCCTTCAACCGAAGATGCTCTCGGTGGAAACTGGCTGGGCGCGCGACTTACTCCAACGGAAGCGCCATTGATTGACGGCATCAACGTTCATCATTACAGCTTTACCTACAATCAAGCCGGAACAAGGATTGCCGTGGAGCCTGAACATCCCGAGTCGGACATGCGAGGCGTTGTTAATGATATTAATTTCCGCAATGCAAATCTCCCAGGCAAGAAAATCTATCTGTCAGAATGGGGATGGGACAGCGATGGCGCAGGGGAGGGCTGCACATTCGGTGAATGCGTATCTGAAAACGAACAGGCGCTTTACGCAGTGCGTGGCGCAATGATGTTCATGCGGCTCGGTATAGATCGCATCACGTGGTATTTCTATGGCAACCAGGCAAGCGGACATCTGTTCAGCCGTTCCGGGCTGGAAGGACAGCCGCCCGGTTACACCCCTAAAAAAGCCTTGTATTCATTCCAGTCATTCGTTCATTTGCTGGGCGGCAGTTATTTCCTTGACACGCTCCGCGAGGATAACAGCGCATGGATTTATCTGTTCGGAGATTCAGCCGGAAACCCAACGCATATCGTTGCATGGCGCCCGATTAAAGGCGATGATAACAGCAGCATGCAAATCAGTTTGAATACGACATTAAGACCGGATTCGGCATGGATGATTACCGGATTAACCGCAACCGGAGAGCAGGCAGCGCTTCCCGCTTATGCTTCCGGGGTGATGGACCTGGTGGTTTCTTCAGCTCCTTTGGTAATAAAGGTGACTCCGTCAAACTGGATTAATAATAATATTTTCTGGACGGGAAGTGTATCATCAGACTGGAATAACCCTTTAAATTGGAACACCTATTCGGTGCCAACGGCAAATTCCATCGTGACCATCTCAGGAAACAGACCGCACTATCCGGCAGTTTATCCGGGTGATATCGAAATCAGCATATTGGTGCTGAATGCCGGAGGGCAGATGAACCTGGTTCCCGGGGCGGATCTTACTGTCAGAAGCTCGGTTATCATCAACGGTGGCGTCTTGAATGTCAGCAGCGTGGCGGGTTTTTCCCCGTTAATGTATGTGGGCGGAAATTTTGTCAAGAACTCCGGAGCATTTATTGCAGGAGCGGGAAAAGTGATTCTCAACGGAATCGCGCCACAAAATAACAATGGTATGCTCACATTCAACGACCTGGAAATTGATAATAACTCCACGGTAACGCTGTATAATCCTGTGTCGGTGAAAGGGGTGGTGAGCGTAAAAACAGGTTCAACGCTGGTCACCAACAACATGCTGACCATCGAATCGGGCGGATCGCTGATGCACGGGCAGGATACTCCGGGCGGCAGGGGAGGCAATGTTGTTGGGAATGTAGCGATTAAGCGGACGGGCAGTTCTCAATTGCAGGTTTTTAATTATTGGTCATCTCCTGCCGGGAATATCAATGTGAGCGCGTTGGGAAATAACCAGCGGTATTACTATGATCCGTCCAGCGCGCTCGATACCACGGTTCCGGGGCTTGAAAAAGGCTGGATGGTTGCATCCTCCGGTGTCATGCAGCCGGGAACGGGGTACATCTCTGATGGCTCAGGCACGGTTACTTTCAAAGGAATTCCCAATAGCGGCCCTGACGCGAACCCGGTTTTGACGATCATTGAGAAAAATCATGACGTGAGCAATAATGTACCGTGGAACCTGATCGGCAACCCGTTTCCGTCAGCGATTGATGCGCAAAAATTTGTTAATGTGAACGGACCGGGCGGCACGGGAGTCATCACAGGCGCGCTGTATTTCTGGGATGATGACGGCTCGCGCGGCAGCGGCTGGATTTCAGCACAGGATTATGCGGTGTGGAATAGCGCAGGCCTGGTGGCCGGTCCCAACAGCGGAATGCTCTTCAACGGTAACATCGCTTCCTGCCAAAGTTTCTTTGTGGAGAAAATCGGAGACGGTGTTGCAACCGTCAACTTCAATAACACGATGAGAACCACATCCAACAATGCGTTCTTCCGCATGGCTCCACTGAATCGTCTCTGGGTAAGCCTCATCAACCCCGACAGCAGCTACAACGAAACGCTGATTGCATTTTTGGATGATGCTACCGACAGCATTGATATTAAATATGATGCAAAGAAAATTAACGGCAACCCTGAAATCTCTTTTTATTCAATCCTCTGTGGAAGGAATTACGCCATTCAATCGCTCGCACCGCTGGAGCGGGAAAAAGTGGTTCCGCTTGGATTCAAAACGGGCAAGCCCGGAGTGCACATATTATCTTTGAAAAATATAGAAGGACTGGATGAAACCGTGCCTGTGACGCTGGAAGATAAGATGACAGGAACGTTCACGCGTTTAAGACTAAACCCCATATACGCTTTCACCAGCCCTGCCGGAGAATACAACAACAGGTTCACGCTTCATTTCGACCTTCCGGTAGAGGTCATTTCCATTCCGCAGGAATGTGACGGCACACCGGGAAATATTGAGATTGTTCATAACGGAAACTGGATATGGAATTTCAACCTGTCAAACAGCAATGGTTCAGTGCGGGCGGGCAGCCTGTCTGCCGGTTCAGCGGATATAACCGTTCCTGCCGGTTTTTATTCGCTTGTTTTGACGGATGCTTATGGGTATCACGTGCTGAGAAATATCGAAGTGCGCGCAAAGCAGCCGGTGGATGCGAACATGCGCGTTGTATATTCCCGCAAACTCATCCAGCCGGGTGATGATGTTGTTTTCATTGATGAATCTCTCGGAGCAGATTACAACGAGTGGGATTTTGGCGATGGTTACCTGATAAGCGATGTTGTCCAGCCTTCTCATTCATATTCTTATCCAGGAGTTTTTGACGTGAAGCTCCGTTCGTGGAATGACGACTGTGAAGCATCCGTTGAGAAGCAGGTGTCGGTGGGAGCGTCAATAATGCGGTTCCTTCAGGGCAACTTTAAGTCATCAGGATTGAATGAAGAAACGGATGACCTCCGTATCTATGGCAGCGATGAATCCATCATGATTGAATTCTGGTTCCGCGAAAAAACCGATGCCCAATTGTATTTGTATGATGTGGCAGGCAAGCTGCTGCGCTCCCAAACGTTGGTAACGGACGACATTCAAAAGGTTTCTGTTCCCGGCTTGGCTGGGGCGGTTTACTTTGTAAAGGTTGTTACCTCCAAAAAAACTTTCAGCAGCAAGGTTTTGCTCGGGGCAAGGTGATTTTCCTGTTCTTACGCTATCTCCCAAATATCTCCCCACAGCCCGCCCCTCTGGCGCGAGAATGATACGTTGATTTTGAGGGCATGCCTCGTGCCACATCATCGTTCAGTTTTATGAAAGTTAATTATTTTACCGATTGGCATGGTACGAGATAGCTCTGCTCAATGCCACGCGCCAATCGCGCCAGAGTGAGGTGGCTAAGAAATAAAATAAAAGCGTCATTATAAGCAAAGAGCCGGTACGCTGATAAGCGTACCCGGCTCTCTGTCTATAGAGGTCCTGTAAGTTTAGCTGTTAGTCGCGATTATACAAAATCTTCTCGATCGTTGACTTGCCATTGACGTTCACCTCCAGGAAATAGATGCCGGCTCGATGAGCCGTCAGGTCCACCTTCCTGTCATAGATGCCCCGGTAACCTGTTTTTGCCTCTTCAAAAATCTTCTGGCCTGAAGCGCTGTACAATCTCACATTCAACCGGCTTTCCTCCAGCAGATTCAGCACAACTTGAAATTCACCCTGGTTCGGATTGGGGAATATATTAAGCATTTCATTGGCAGCCGGTTCAGTATCACCGCTTGTTTTATGGCTGTTGTTATTGTTGTTGTTTCCGTCATCATCATCATCATTCCCACAATTTCCGGTTACGGAGATATTATAAGTTATATCAACAAAAGCATCAAAGTCGAAGCCATCGCCATCGGCAACAGAAAAATGGAAGTCACCGCTGAATTTGATGACGTGGTTGCCGCGTGTCAGCGGCTTCACGAACAGATAATAACCGTCAGCCACTGCAGAGCCGGCACCACTGGGAGCGGGAGAGAAAATCCACGGGTCGGGGGCGGTGAACGTAAACTGGGGTGAAGCCACGCGGAACGAGCCGATGTCATTAACCGGGCAGCCATCAATGCTGGCTGCCACATTCCGGATATGGTCAGCGTTAAAATTGGCGTTGGCGAGCTGCTCGGCAGCGGTGGCGCCTAACCCTTCGAGGTCAGAGGCTTCGGCATTCAGCAATCCTGCAAACAGCGCCTTGCCGCATGGAATAGTGACGTTGCGCTCCACCGTGCCGAAAGGCGAGGCAAGAAACCATACTTGCCCTGATTGCCCCGCGCTCACGCTGAAAGCGGGATCATCAACAAAGGGATGACCACTCACCGGAAATTCCATCCCCCATCTCCACCAGCGCGCGCTCCATTGCGCGTATGAGTTGCCATAGGCATGTGACTGCGGAGAAAAAACTCTTGAGTTGGCGTTGCAATTCCCATTATTGTTATTGTTGTTGCCGTTGCTGTTATTGTTGTTGCTGTTTCCGTTTTGACAGTTTCTTATCTGCTCATTGAAGCATTGACCTCGGTTGCACCAGTCTTTGGTGCACCAATCACGGTCATTGCAATCGCTTGTGCCCGCGCATCTGCCGTTATTATTGTTGTTTCCGTTACCGTTATTATTGCCATTACCACAGTTGCCTGTTGTGATCGGCACATTAAAGCAATCACCGTGGTTGCACCAGTCTTTGGTGCAGGGATCATGGTCATTGCAATCGCTTACACTGCTGCATCTGCCGTTGTTATTGTTGTTGTTATCCGGATTAGCGAAAACGGTGCTTGCAAAGGATATCGCCAATACAAGCAATACTGTTTTAAGCTGGAGAAAAATTTTCATAGGTAAGGGTTTTGATGTTTTAAAGATTTTACCGGACAAACATATAAAAAGCCAAGGCATGGGAATAATGTTTCATTACACCAATTAATATATGTCAATGAAAATCGGAGACATATATAGTTTGGTTTGCCTCAAAGCTGTTGATTTCAGTGAATTTCGTGAGTTCGACAATTGATGGAAAAAAAATACGCAATTGTTGGAAATTTTTTTATGATTGCTTGCGTGAATGCATTTTTTCAGCATTTTTTAATAAAGACCAACATTTTGTGCAAATTGCCCTGTCTAAGCAATCCGCAATTTTTTCTTTAGGGATTGCTTCGTCATCCCTTGCAATGACGCTTTGTTTCCCGTCATTGCGAGCGAGGCTTTGCGAGTCGAAGCAATCCCCTCAATACAGTAACTATCATCAGGGGATTGCTTCGGTTCGCGGTAACGCGCTGGGCTGTCCGCTCCCTCGCAATGACGCTACTCCCTCACCACCTTCACCGTCTTCACTCCTTCCCCGTTTCTCAGCATCACCATATACATTCCCGCTTTGTACCAGCTGAAATCAACCGTCAGCTTATTTTCTCCGGCTGCGGCAATGCCTGCGGTGTGCGACACTACTCTTCCCGTGATGTCGAGCACTTTGAGCGTGTAGGAGGTTTCTCCGGCAGCGGTGAAACGCACATTCGCTGCATCGCTCACCCACACGGTTGTCGCAAGGTACTGTCATAAAAACCAAGCTTTTTCGTGAAAATATTTTTACGTTTG
>CAZCXH010000176.1:0-10435 GCA_964502525.1 uncultured Chitinophagaceae bacterium | reverse complement strand
TGCATTGGGTTTTGGCAGCCGCTATCCCATCATTTATGCCGGTTCTTTTTTCAACCGTGGGCGCTGGAGCAGTGTTTGCTTTCTTTGCCTTTATGATGGCGGGACAATTATGCTGGGTACGTTTCAAAATGCCGGAAACAAAGGGCGTATCTCTTGAAGAACTAAGCAGGCAATTAACCAAATAGTTGCGCATTTTTCACCATGAAAGCAATAAGCAACCTTCTCATCGGAATAATTCTTGGCGGGCTGATTGGCTGGGCCTTGGGTTTTCTTCGCTTGCCTTATATAGAAAATAACTTTTCTTTCTTGGTAGGTTTTACCGCATGCTTTGCATTCGCGGCATTGGGAATCCTCCTGTTCCTTGCCCTGAACGGGAATTTTCTTCCGTTCCGGATGGTTGGCAAAGACGCCAAAACCAGCGTTGCAAATGCGCCCCTTGCCCCTGCTCTTATTTCGATTTTAGTTGCGGCTTCCATTATCTATGGCGGGGTAAAAAGCTTTTTGATATTTAAACAGAACAGGATCCTTAAAACCAGGCTTCAAGACCAGGATGATAAAATCCGGGAAATATCGGAAGTGATCGAGGCGGATATGAGGGGCGGACTGATTGTATTGCTGAGCAGCGTTTTGGATAAAGTGGATGATGAATTAAAAAATAATCCAGGGAGAACGCTCAGTGATGAAACCATTGCAAGGATAACCGCCACGGTGAATTATTCTTTTAAACCTTGCAGGCATTGGTTGGGCGACAGCCTGTCGCAGAATGAGTTGAGCCCGGAAAGGGGACAGTTGCTGCTGGCATTGTCAGCAATGAAAATTGATTCAGCTTCTTATAACAAAATAATATCGAATACGTCATTTTCCGGTGCTGATTTGAGGGGATCGGATTTGAAGCGCGCAGATTTTAGCGGTGCAGATTTAAAAGGCGCGGATTTGCAGGATGCGGATTTGAGCGGATCAGATCTGAGCGGGGCTGATTTGAAGGAAACGAATTTATGGGGGGCAAATCTGAACAATGCAAATTTGAATAAGGCAGACCTGCGAAGGTCGAATCTGAGCTGGACAGATTTGAATGGGATAAATTTGAGATTAGCAAATCTGGATGGAGCAGATCTGACGAATGCGCAATTAAGAAGGGCAGATCTGAGTGGCGCAACCATTCAATGGGCGAAAGCGGACGGAGTCCTGCTAAATGAGGCAAATTTGACAGGCGTGGATTTGAAAGGAACAGTCCTGGCAAGGGCAAATTTGAGCGGGGCGCGTTTAAACGAAGCGAATTTGGGAAAGGTCAGCTTGCGCGAGGCAAATCTGGCAGGAACAGAACTGGATAGAACATCGGTAGAAGCAGAGGATTGGTTTGAAAAGTTGAATGAATGGCGGATAGCGGAAGCCAGAGAAATCCGGGTAGGGTACCGAATCGCGGATGATACTGCCGGAAGATATAAAGAATCAATATACCGTTTGGAAAAAATCCGGAACTGATCAAGCCTCCCTGACCTATCCGCTCCTTCGGTAACTCCACCGCCCCATTTTCATCGCTGCATTAATCTTCCCGGAAAATCTGACAACTATTTCATCCCCGGGCCTGAATGGCATAAACCCGATTTGAAAAGCCCAGCTATAATAGCCTTGCAGGTCATTAAGATAGTTGGCCATTAATTCGGGCGTCCAATGGGTATCACGGCTGATATTATACTTTTCCTTAAGCTGCTTGCCCAGCTCCTGCCCGCACTCATTATTTATCAAGTCCACGTAATTATCCACCGGACCCTCTTCCAGATCTTTAATTTTGGCTTCGGTAAATTTTCCGGTTATCAAATCAGGATGGTGATAACGCTCATGCACATCAGCGATAAAATCGGCCATTTCTTCCGAAAAGCAGGAAGTGATGAACGCCTGCGCGGTGATGTGGTTGAATGTATTGAGAAAACCTTTTTCAGTGCTGTCCCTGGGATGCCTGAATGCCAAATCTACCGTATTAATATTACCCACCGATTTTTCCGCAAGGTCATAAAATGCAACATCCCCCTCCCCAAACCATTCGGGCCTCCATCTTGCCATCGCATATATCCTCTCCACGTCCGTTCTGTTAATAATCGAATAAGGGGAATTAAAAACCAGTCTTAGGCGGTCCCAAATATTACCAAATCTTGCCTTGTAAATATCCCCCTGGCTCACACCCGATTCCAACACGCTGATAATTTCCGTTCCGCTGCAGCAATAGCTTACGCGAACCCGCGCATTTGCAGGAATTGAGCTGTCCGAAACTGCATTATTATTATTGAAATATTCAATACTGACTGCAGATTTTAATTCTTCAAAAGATTTAAACCTCGTCCCAAGCAAAGCCCCCTTCATCTCCCGGCACACACGCTGCATTTCAAAATTTGAGGAATCACTGCCCGCAGCAGAATCGCATTCAAACGTCCTGTTGTGGTCCATCTCAGGCATATTGCGCGGCTGCCGGTTACAACTAAAAAAAGATAGGAATAACGGAATGATGAAAAATTGAAACGTTCTCAACGCATTAGACATCAAAAGCTACTTTTTCAATACTGCCTCCTCATTGTCAATTTCAACATTTTCAGTATTGTATAATATAACATGCTTGTTCTTGCTTTCACCCTGAATGGTCATTAACTTCATGTCAAGATTTCGAACATCGTCAAACACCAAAGCAGGACGGTAATCCGCTGCTTCCACGGTAAGTTTAATATTTTTCATGGTGAGGCCATCCACATGCCTTACATAAAACCCCCATGCCGGCAGTTCTCCGAACATGGAAAATTCCGGATAGTCTTTTATTTTCTCCGGCACCGCATCCAGCCTTGAAAGCGGCATGTTAGCCAATCCATTATTGCCCCTTCCCGGACAGTTGATTTCAATGTTCTCGAGAACCACGTTTTCAACGCGGTGTCCGGGAATGCCCGTAATTGACGAGGGAAATGTATTGTGAAAAAAAGGAAGGTCAGGTCCTCTTATTTCGTATGCATAGTCAGGCCGTTCGAAAGCCACCTCCACCTTGACGTTCTTTATTGTGACATTCCTTAATACGGAGCCGGAGTTTCTCTCACCCAACCTGATAAAAACAGCATTGCCGGTATTCACTGCCTGCACATTGTCCACAAGCACATTTTCGAGGATCCCACCGTCCACGCTTTCGATGGCAACGGCAGACCGGAACGTGTCATAAACCTTGATATTCTCAATGGTAACGTTCTTAAAACCGCCATGCGATCTTGTTCCAAGCTTGATGGCGCTGGCGCTGGAGCGCACCGTGCAATTTGCCACATGAATATTGTCGCAGTAGTAACCTTTGTAATGTGATTTCAGGCAAATCCCGTCATCGGCAGCGTTGACAAAGCAGTTCGTGATGCGGGCGTTTTTGCAGTCGCAGATATCAATGCCATCATTGTTCCAGTATGCATCGCTGTCAATCCGGACGCTGTCAATAATAATGTTTTCACATTTATCAAGCGTCAGCACCCAGCATGAGGCATTTTTTAAGGTAACATTTCTGACCTTTATTTCCCGGCAGTCCACAAGCTCGACAAGCTGAGGCCGTATAAAATGCATAGGCCGCATCTCCACAAAGTTGTAGTCGGCACTGTCTATCTGACCGGCATGAAACAGGCTGTCAATGTGCAGGGCAAGCTGACGACCTTGTCCGTCTATTTCTCCTTTCCCTGTTATAGCGATGTTCTCCTGACCGTCAGCCATGACCAGCGCTTTCCACCTGTTCAGTTTTAAATAATGAGCGGGGTCGGTACTGCCCAAAAGAACCGCGTTTTCTATCAAATGCAATTCGACTCCTGATTTCATCAGAATTGTCCCCGACAGAAAGCGTCCCGAAGGCACTATCACCCGGCCTCCGCCATTTTCCCGCACGGCATCAATAGCGGCTTGAATATGGATGGTGTTGAGCGTTTTTCCATCAGGTATTGCGCCAAAGTCAAGGATATTATAATCCTTTGCCAACAGCATAGTTTGGCAACATGCAGCAAGGCAAAAGAAAAGTAATCGCATAAATGAATTAAAAATACATTCTCTGCGGCTCACGGGGGCGAATAACCGGGTTTTTGGGAATAAAAGTGATATCCATGAACTCCATCTTGCCGTCAGGCGTGATTTTGAGCATCAGCGATTGGTAGGGTTTGAATTCAAAGTTTTGCGTGAAGGTTTTTCCATTGATGTTGAGCGTCAACTCCCTGAAATCCGATTGCTCCATGTAAGACTGCCCTGAGTAAACCGGATATTTCAGGTCCTTGGAATTCCATTGCGCAAGAAACAGGTAATGGGTGCCGTCTTTATCAACCCTGCACCAGTATTCGGGAATACTGTCACCCGCAATGAGAGGCGGTTGGTTAATCACCTGGGTTAAATCTCCGGAAACATTTTTCAGTGAAACAAGCTCATTGAGGAGATTCGCATAATCTCCCGATTTAATTTTCCCCGGCTCTTTGGGATGGCGCTTCAGGCAAACAGGCAGTCCTTTTTTCGCCAGTTCCAATACCCGCTTGAGTGCCCGAACGTCCATGTATTCCACATCAACATAAAGTGTTGAGAATTGTGCATCTCCAACAACCAGCTTGCCATCCAGAAAATCGGCATGCTCAAGAAAATGGCGGTTAATCCACAGCGGGTGATAGCCTTCCAATTCATCAGCCGGGTATATATACCTTAATTCATATTCTCCCCAAACCCACACACGCTGCCGTTCCGGGGGCAGGGCGCCTTTCATCACCGCATCCTCATAGGGGATATACACCGCCACATCGCTGTAAGTCCTGCCCTTTTGCATGATGCCGGCAACTTTTCCCACATAGCTGTTGAAGGCCGGCAATTCGGGCGACAGGCTGCCGTTGGGTCCGAAATAACACGTTGTAAAAAAATCAATAGTGTCCGAACCTTTGGGATTGTAAGGCATGCCGATGTAAAAATGATGGTTGACCCCCTGGGCAAACATCGCATCCGCCACCATCTTGAGGTCAGCGGTTTGCTCCTGCCGCAGATAGGTGCCGGGAAATCCGTACATGCAGGTGAACGTTTCGCTGGAAACTAATGGTTTAGACGCCACGCAAGCCGAGGAACTCACGATGCGCGCGAACCGAGGGTTGTTCAGCATGCACTCCGTTTCGGGTATGTCCACAAGCCCATAAGTAGTCATCACATCAGTGGGCGCAGCGAGGCACTGCACCCGCGACCATGCGCCCAACTCCCTGCATTTTTTCACGAGCGGTTTGTAAAATCCTTCCGTTACGTATTCATCTAACTGCAGCATGTAATCGTAACGGACATCGGGGAAGGAATCAAGACCGACTTCCATATAAGGAATAATATCGTAGCCAAACTTTTTCTGAAAGGTATTTTCAAAACCGGGAGTCCAGATTTTATTTTTCGCGTTGAGCTTGATTTCCCACGAGTCCATGAACAGGGCAGGTTTTCTGCCCCTGAAGGCTTCCTTCATTGCCTCTGCAATAGGTTCCGCAAAGCGATAAAAGGCGTTGCTGTCAAGGTGATTAATCACCAACTGCTTTTCGGGCCATGTCCATGCAAACGTGAGCCATTGGCGGAACGATGTGTCGCCATAAATCTGCGAGCCATACTCCTTTGTGATATTGCTTCCAGCCGCGGGCCATGCGCTGCCGAAGCCGAAATCGCACGCCAAGCCGATGGAATCCGCATAACGCTTGGCATAGACGATCACATCCTGCCATTCGGGACTGAGCCATTTCTGAGCCGAAGTATCTTTGGGATAATGGCGGTTGTAATCTTTTGCATACCAATTCTGGTACCGGTACAACGGATAAAGCCAGATGACTTCAACACCACCGAAATTGTTCTCCTTGGCCCAGTCCAACTGATATTTGACATCGGGCTTCTTTATTTCCGTAGCAAACCAAAACCAGCGCGCGCAGGGTTTAGATGATGGATAAAAAGCGTTGTCTGCCGTCAGATCAGCGCTGGCGTTTTTTTGCCTGCAGGATGACAGAATGATGAGCGAGAAAAAAAATAAGGAAAAAGAGCGAGAAAATTTCATCGCACGAAAATAACCAAATACATAAAGGTTCTGCCAGCCTTTGTAATCTTATTTTTGGAACCAAAACGAAGCAAGCGTTTACTTTTTTATTTTCAGGCAATTGTAAACCACAAGCCCTTTCTGATTCAGGACCTTAAAAATCAAACTCTGTGAGCAGCACCTCCGAAATCCGCATTAAAGTACAATTGGACGACAAAAAAATTCCGCAGCGCATCACCTGGCAGGCAAGCGAAACCGGTGAGCCTGAAAAGGAATGCAAAGCCTTCAACCTCTCGATATGGGACGCAGCCGACCGAAGCACCCTGCGCATTGACCTCTGGACGAAAGACATGCCCGTCAACGAAATGACTACGCACTTTTTTCAAACACTGCTTTCGCTGAGCGAAGCCTATGAACGCGCAACCGGTGCAAAAGGCGTGGTGAGGGAGATGAAATCATTCAGCGAGAAATTGGCGGAGCAAATGAGGGAGAACAGCATGCGCTGATATCCTTTGCCTCCCAACGTAGCATCTTTCTTTATATATTTATGCCCGCTTCAATCATAAGGCAATATTGCCTTCATAATGATATTTCGAAGCATAAAGAATAATCGTCATGACGTATCAAACTCCATTGCTGCTTATCATCATCTTTTTATCATCTTCTCCCATTGCTGAAATCAAAGGACAGCAATGCGGTGTTATAATCAAAGACTCCATTATAGCCGGGTCGGGAGCAGGCGGTTTTACTGACTACATTAATGACCATCTTGGCAGAATGGCTCAAAGCTACCATACCGATTCAGGAAGCATTTCTGGACCGGGCGTAGCAGTCATTGCTCTATTTGACGGGGGTTCCCAACTCCCGGTTGAGTATAGATTTGTCAATACTAATGGCACTACTGTACCTATCCAAACAATACAATATGACAGGGATGGCAGCGGCAGGATAATCAGTATTTCCAACAGCACCGGCTCTGGGACAATTACCCATAATGTTTCGTATGATGCGAATGGGAGCATGCAATCAATTATTTTAGCTAACAGCACCGGCAGCCCTCCGGGGTTTCCCGGAAGTTTTAAGGACATGACGTGGCAGAACGGAAATGTTGTTTCACTGAAACTCTTTGTTGGCAGCGACTCTCTGATGTTGTCTGCAACGCTTGATACAAAAAATAACATATTCCGAAAGCTGCCGAATACTTTTGGGGCAGAGGGATTATTGGAAGCCGCAAGCAACAACAATATTCTTCAGTTAGTAACAACCGTAGCGGGTACGATTACAGGAAACGCTATTCCCGCAGGAACTGCAGTTATTGACCGGAGATATGCCTACAATGCATACAACGATGTAGAAACCATGCAAGAACTTCCGGCACTTTTCAATATGACGACAAGAACCCGGAAGTACTTTTATAGTTATGCCTATCAGGCTTTGCCTGTTCCATCATACACATATACCGTTAACAACCTGACCGTTTCATTCACAGGTCAATCCACAAACTATCCCTCAATATGGCAATGGACTTTTGGAGATAGCTCAACATCCGCTCTGCAAAACCCTTTTCATTCTTATCCCGGTGCCGGGAGCTACCCCGTATGCCTGACTGCTTCAAATTTCTGCGGAGATTCCACCGTGTGCCAGTCCATAACCATGCAGCCGGCATTGACCTCTATCCAAGGTGGTATTAGAACGCAAAATGGACAACCAATTCGCACGGTAACTCTGAACCTCTCCGGACAAACTGCTCAAACCGTTTCGACATCTGCTGACGGAAATTATTTCTTTAATATTACCCAGGCAGGAAATTATACAGTCACCCCCTCCAAGAACAATGACATTGTAACCAATAATGGGATCACCACTGCCGACATCCTGCTGATCAGGCGGCACATACTTGGCATCCAGGCTTTGCCTGACCCCTATAAGATCATTGCGGCTGATGTGAACGGTTCCAACAGCATTTCCACACAAGATATTTTGCTGATGCGCGCGGTAATACTTGGCAACAACTCAACATTTCCAAATGGAAGGTTATGGTCGTTCGTTCCAGCCAACCACATCTTTACCGACCCGCAAAGTCCGTTTCCATTTCCATCAGCCAAAACCTACACCAACCTCCAGCAATCCCTCACCAGCGAGGATTTCATCGGCATCAAGCTGGGCGATGTGAATGACAACTGGGATCCGAGTGTGCCATAAATATTTATACTGTGCGCGGGATAAAATCGTACATTTTCTGTTTACAGTTTACATGTTTACGGTTTACGCGGTGGCAAACCCCAAACTGTAAACCGTAAACAGCCCAATGGCGCAATTTATCCCGTTCGCAGTATAATTTGTTTATTCAATGCCGGCCAGCATCTGCGGCATTTTTCTTTCTATTTTTGCGCCCGCTAAAAACATTAAACATGAAAAATATTCTCCTGAGTGTCCTCGTCTTCTCTATTTCGTTTTGTGAGCTGTTCGGTCAAACCGTTACATCGCTCACCGTTATCCCGCCCTCTCCTGCTGCCGGTGATAGCGTGATGGCGGTGGTTACTCTCTCATTTCCAGGGGGACCGTGCAGTTATGTGTCCTCTTACCCGGTCCAGGTGAATAACAACACAATTACCGCGCAACCTATCTATTGCTATGAATCCAACACGGGCGGATGTTCCTTAACAGACACAATTTTCCTGGGACAATACGCTCCCGGAAACTATACGCTCAGCTTCGAATTGCTTTCAACCAACACTGCCGGACCTTGCGGCTCCCTGTCTTATATGCTGAGGGATATTGAAACTTTCAATTTCACGGTGACCAACATTCCAACAAATCCCGGCTGCGGCAACGTGATCCGCGATTCGGTTACAGCGGGGTCCGGAACAGGTGGTTTCACAGACTACATTATTGACGGGCTTGGACGAATCGCCCAGTCATATTATACCGATTCGGGGAATGTATCCGGTCCAAGCAGCGCGATAATCGTGATTTTCGATGGCGGCTCCCAACTCCCCGTTGAATACAGGTTTGTAAATACAGCCAACCCTACCACTTTGCAAAAAGTGACAAGGTACGCAAGGGACGGAAGCGGGAAGATAACCAGTGTGTACGACAGTACCGGTCAATATACCACCACGTATGCTGTTTCATATAATGTGAATGGAAATATAAGCTCCATCATCCTCGCCAGTTCTACGGGCAACCCTGATTTCCCCGCAAGCTTCAGCGATTTATCGTGGCAGAATGGAAATATCGTTTCGCTAAACCTTCTTTTGGGAAGCGATACGCTGGAACTTTCGGCTGCCACCGACAATAAAAACAACATCAAAAAGAAGCTCCTGCCGGTGGAGGGGATTTCCAGTGTTTTCGAAACGGCAACAGCAAATAACATTGAGGCTATCACATTTGTCAATGACGAAATTGTCGGGGGCAACACGATACCTGCCGGAACAAACGCCCTGGAGAGGCAATATACCTATAACGCAAACGATGATGTGGTGACGCTTACGCAGCTTCCCGGAGCATTTGACAACAATACAAGAACAACCCGGTTCTTTTATGACGGGCAGGCTCCATCCTTGTCATTCAACCATTCAATCTCAGGATTGACCGTCAGCTTTACGAATACCTCCGCAGGGGGAGGCTCTTACCATTGGGATTTTGATGACGGCTCCACGTCAACCGATGTAAGCCCCATCCACCCATATTCAGCATACGGCACATATAACGTATGCCTGTCGGTGAGTGGTTCCTGCGGTTCTGACACGGTGTGTCAATCCGTAATCGTTCAAGCTTGCACTCCGCCAGCGGCATCGTACAACTACACAGCAACGGATCTGAGCGTTTCATTTAATGACCTGACGTCCAATTCACCTTCATCATGGTCGTGGACATTCGGAGATGACAGTTCATCTGCACAACAGAATCCATCACACAACTATTCGGGTGCGGGAACTTACACTGTCTGCATGGTCGCTTCCAATTCCTGCGGCTCCGATTCATCCTGCCAGGACATAAACGTAACGTCTGTCGGAATTTCAGAAAACCATTTTCCCGCTGTTTTGAAGATTTACCCCAATCCGTTCAGCGAAACAGCGACCATTGAAATTCTTGATGGAGCGAGCGGCAGCTATGAATTAAAATTGTTTGACATAACCGGAAATGAAATTCAAAGCATTCGTTTGAATGATGCAACAAGTAAGCAATCCTTGACAATAAAAAGGGATAATCTTGTTCAGGGGATGTATTTCATTGAACTGATTGGAGAGAAAAATTATTTTGGAAAACTGATCGTGAACTAAGTCCATCAGCAAACATCGTTTTTCCTCAAACCATTTATCTTTACACCGGTTTAACGGTTGCGGTTTTCGGCTGAAGCCTTAGAGACTGTTTAAAATTAAAAATAGAACGCAGATGACGCAGAAAAATAGG
>CAZCXH010000175.1:0-10501 GCA_964502525.1 uncultured Chitinophagaceae bacterium | reverse complement strand
TCGGAAAGCTTGAAAATGGCTTTCAGATAATTTTCTTCGGTGGATGAAAGCATGAAGCGTGTTAAAAATTCAAATTAACGGAATATGCGCGACTACCTGATTATCTTTTCCAAAAAGTCTCCGATATGATACGCGACACCCGCAGCTATTGCGCCCAGCAAAACCGTTTCAATCACTCCTTTGATCCGGCTTGTTTCGGTCACATAGGATTTGAGGAACCCCACAAAGCAAAACGCTGCGAAAGTTAGAATGCTTGAATTCAAAAACAGGTGATCCTTGCCAATCGCGCCCAGGTAATTCAGCACATATACGAGCAATGGTATAAATCCAATCGAAAGAAATGAAAAAAACGTCACCCCTCCAACGACAAGCGGTTTTTTTCTGGAAGGTATCATCTCCAATTCATGCTTCATCATGGTTTCCACCCAGCGGTCTTTATCGGACGTTATGACGTTCACCACCTTCTCCAGCATCTCGCCACTGAACCCCTTTTCACGGAAAATATCACGCACTTCTTCTTTTTCATCGTCCGCCATGTTTTCCACCTCCCAGTATTCGATGCGCTTGTGTTTTTCGTAATGGTCGCGCTCAGATTTCGTGGAGAGATAAGCGCCCACCGACATGGAGAAACCATCCGCGAGCAGGTTGGCGAAGCCAAGAATGATAACAATGGCGGAGTCAAGCCCTGCGCCTGCCACACCGGCAACTATGGCAAATGTGGTCACGCTGCCGTCAATGCCGCCATAAACAAACTCGCCAAGGTATTCCTGGAAACGGAGGTATAAATTATTGCTGCCGTGCAGCTTGCCTTCTGTTTTATTTAACATGGTGTAAATCTAATTATACCTTTGCAGTTATGCATTACATTATATCTTATAGGCATCCCCACCAGCACCTTATTGACATTCAATACACCATTCCCTCTGTGAATGCGGATGAAGTATTGGTGCAGCTTCCCGCCTGGCGTCCGGGACGCTATGAACTCGGAAATTTTGCTCAAAACATCAAAACATTTCAGCCGAAAGACTCATCGGGGAAAAACCTGAAGTTTTGGAAAGTCACAAAAGATAGCTGGAAGATTCAGGCGAATGGAATCAAAACAGTTCATATTCATTATTCATATTACGCCAATGAAATGAATGCCGGCTCCACCTTTTTGGATGAGTCGCAGCTATACGTTAATGGCGTAAACTGCCTGCTCTACGTTCCCGCCAGAATCAATGAGCCATGCGAGCTGAAACTGCAGGTTCCGAAAAATTATCAGGTTGCCACCGGGCTGAATAAACTTGGCGCCTTCCGTTTTTCTGCAGGCGATTATCACGAACTGGTTGATTGCCCTTTCATCGCAAGTTCATCCCTTCAGAAAAGTCATTACACCGTTCAGCGCACAATATTCACCGTTTGGTTTCAGGGAGAAATCAATCCTGATTGGAAAAAGCTGCTCGCTGACTTTAAGAAATTCACTGAGGCGCAGTTGAAGTTGTTTGGAAGCTTTCCGTTTAAAGAGTATCATTTTCTGTTTCAAGGGCTGCCTAACAAGTTTTATCATGGAGTGGAGCACGGAAATTCCACCGTGATCGCGCTGGGTCCTTCTTATGCGTTGATGAATGGCAGCGCATATGAGGACTTGCTGGGCGTCAGCTCGCATGAATTGTTTCACGCATGGAATATAAAGGCCATCCGTCCGGCCGAGATGATGCCTTATGACTACAGCCGCGAAAATTATTCGCGCCTCGGGTATGTTGCAGAAGGCGTCACCACCTACTATGGCGACCTGATGCTGCTTCGCGCAGGCGTGTTCAGCGAACAGCAATACCTGAAAACCTTCAACGAATTGCTCGAAAAGCATTTCAGCAATTTTGGCAGGCTCAACCTTTCGGTCGCGGATTCTTCATTTGACACGTGGCTCGATGGCTACAAGCAGGGTGTGCCGGGAAGGAAATCATCCATCTATACGGAAGGAGCCTTGTGCGCCTTCATGCTCGACATCATTATCCGAAGGAACACATATAACAAACACTCGCTGGATGATGTGATGCGCCTGCTTTTTGAACAATTTGGGAAAAAGCATATCGGTTATTCGGAGCATGATTACAAAGCGGCAGCAGAAAAAGTAGCCGCGATGCCGCTTGACCGCTTCTTTGAGGATTTTATCTGGGGCGCATTAAACTTCAGCCATCAGTTGGAAGATTCACTGAACTACCTCGGTTACGAACTAACGGTTAAAAAAAATACACCTTATGAAGAGAGAACATTGGGCATTAAAGTTCAGGTGAATGGTGAAAAAACGGTAATCATTTCTGTCCATCCCGATTCTCCTGCTGACAAAGCCGGATTAGCCGTGCAGGATGAAATAATAGCGGTGAACGCGATGCGCGTTGAAGGAAATGCGAGCGAATTGTGCAGTCATTTTTGGCAAATGGGAAAGCTAAAACTCGTTGTTGCAACTGCGCGAAGATTGAAAGAACTTTCTATTTCACCGGATGGCAAGGAATATTATCTCAATTACAGCGTCATTAGAAATAAGGAAATAACTGATGGGCAGAATGAGAATCACAGGCTGTGGGCAACGGGTGAAAGCAATGCATTAACCAAATAAAAAGAGCAAAAGAGCAAGCCTTCTTCGTGTTTGTGAGAATTTTTTGGATTCAACCAACGTTACAGCTTGATAATTTTTTTTCTTTCAATATCCTTATGAATTTTCAATTCAACTACATATAGCCCCGGAGAAAATCTGCTCATATCAATCCAGTTGTCCGTTTTGTTTTTTTCCTTCAGCATGATTCCGCCTTCTGAAAAAATAGTTATTGAGTAATCGGCCTCATTCGTTTCGATCATTAATTTGTCATTAACAACAGATGGGTAAATTTTTGTTGAGTGGCCTATTTCGATTATCTCAACAAGGTCACTGCACGTCAGATTATTTGAGAACCAATGGGCTTTAAAGGAACTGTAATCCATTTTGAACACAGCAAATGGCAGGGATGCGTAATGAGGACCTGAGATGTATCCTCTAATCGTGTCATCTTTAACCCACATGGCTGGCTCGTACCCAAAATAATCCGGTCTCCTGTAATCTCCTATCACATCCCAGGTATTCTCGATAGAATCAATTGCAGGCAATACGACAATAACGGTGTCACCGATGATGGTGGTATCCTCGCCATAGATATGTCCGAGTCCTTTTGCAGCCATAGAAAATGGACCGTTGCAGTCAAAATCAGTTCCATCCCAAATTGTAATCGTATCACGTTGCTCCAAACCTCTGAATACGCCTATAACCGAAAGCCTGATTCCATGAGAAACGGTATCGGTTATAATGCCTGATATTACAGGATTTAATTGGAATTGATCACAGGTATGGCAAAATGACCACGGAACGTAGCTACAGGCATGAGCTGTTTCTGAATAAAAGAGGATCAATATGGCTAATGCCTGTTTCATGAAGTTGAATGAAACTTAGCAAGAAAGAATCATATCCAGTATTAAACCATTAAACTTTAAACTATGATCCCCTACCCCATCCTCATATACTCCTTCAGCACTCCCGCGCTCACTTCATTCGGAGTTTTTATTTCAAGAATGGCCGCTTTGCTTTTCGGCTTGAAGAAAGCCTTCAGTTGCTGTTTGAGCGATTTCATATCACCGCAGCAGTGGTAAGGAATTGAAAATGCCCGTGCGATGTGTTCGGCTGATTGGTCCTGCTTTGTTTCAAAGAAATTTTCCAGTTCAGCAAGCGATGGCGGTCCGGGGATGATGCGGAATATGTTTCCGCCAGAATTATTGATGATGATGATGCGCAGGTTTTTCGGAAGGTGGCGGTTCCAGAGCGCATTGCTGTCATAGAAGAAGCTGAGGTCGCCCGTGATGATCACCGTCAGCCTGCCGTTGACGTAAGCCGCTCCCGCAGCGGTGCTCACCGTGCCGTCAATGCCGCTGGTGCCGCGGTTGCAATTGACGGTGATGGCTGGGTTCACCTCAAACAGGTTCGCGTAACGAATCGGAGTACTGTTACCCAGATGGAGATTGCATCCATCGGGCAGTGACTTCAGCAGTTCATCAAACACTGTTAAATCACAGAAAGGAGATTTTTTTAAGACAGCCGTTCTGATTTTTTTGGCGCGTTCATATAAGCCCATCCACAGATCGCGATATTCTGATCTCCGTTTTGAAGCACGCCCCATCACATTCAAAAAATCCGGAGTTCTCAGGCCAATCACTTTCGTGAGGCATTTGAAAGTGTCAATGTGGTCACCGCTCACGTCAACATGCCAGTGTTCTGCCGGTTTGTTCGCACGGAGAAATGCTTTGATTTTTTTGGAAACAACCTCCCCGCCAATCGTCACCACCAGTTCCGGCTTGAACGGAGATTTGTCGTTCGGCATTGCTTCGAGCACCGGATCAATGCAGGGAATGGTTTCCTTAAACGTCAGGTTGGATGAAGATTCCGTGAGAATGACTACGGACCCGTCATTCGCGATTTCCTTCATCTGCCGCATGAATCCATTTTCTGAAGAAGCCCCTGCAAGAATCAATTTATTCTTGAATGACCTCCACTCTTTTTGCAGCCTTTTGCTTTCAGTTTCAGCTAATCCCATCACTACCGGAACGTTGTCAATAATTTTCGGTGAGCGATAATCTTTTTCTTCCGTCACATTATACAACGGCTCCCGCAAGGGCACGTTGACGTGAACCGGTCCCGGCACCGGATGCAGTGAATTGCTGATTGCTTCGGAGATGATCCGTCCGCAATGCCAGCGGTCGTCATCGCTCACTCCGGCAACAGGCAGGTGATAGCTCTTGCGGATATAGTTATGGTACAGATCCTTTTGGCGGATGGTCTGCCCGTCACGCTGGTCAATCAGCTCATCAGGACGGTCGGCAGTGAAAACAATCAGGGAAACGCGCTGATAGCAAGCTTCAGCTATTGCCGGAGCATAATTCAGCGTTGCGGAACCGGAAGTGCAAATCAGCGCAACGGGCTTGCCGGTTTGCTGTGCGATTCCGAGCGCAAAGAAAGCGGCTACCCTTTCATCAATCACCTGCAGGCATTCGATTTCAGGATGGCGGTTGAACGCTATCACCAAAGGAGCGGAACGCGAACCCGGAGAAATGACAGCCTTGCTAACACCTTTTGCAGCGCATACTTCTGCTATATCGCGTATCCAGATTTTGTCGGTTGTCTTCATAAGAGGGAAGAGGGACGAGGGACGGGTGACGGGTGAAAGAAAAAATTATATTGAGCATTGCACAGAAAGATCAAAGTAGCTCTATTACTCGCGCCCCTTGTCCCCCGTCCCTCGTCCCAATGAATTTCACAACGCATTCAGCAGCGTTTTCACCTTCAGGTTGGTTTCATCCCATTCGGCTTCAGCCGTGGAATCGGAAGTGATTCCCGCGCCAACATATAATGCGAGGTGCTGCTGCAACACTTCCATGCAGCGAAGGTTGACAAACAGATGTGTTTTATTATTCAGATTCACCGGACCGGAAAACCCGGAATAATAGGCGCGGTCGTGCTTCTCTGTTTTTGAAATCAGCTCCAGCGCCTTGCTTCTCGGCATTCCCACCACAGCGGGCGTAGGATGCAGGTCTCTCAGCAAGTCATCGAACACGTGCTCAATGTGCTTTCTGTTTGATTTTACCGTGAAGGTGGTTCTCAAATGTTCCACCGGACCAGCCTGCACGGTGTCGGGGCCGTTCATCAAGAAATCATCGAAATATTTATCGAGGCAGTTTTTGATGTAGTCCGTCACGATTTTTTGCTCCAGCAATTCCTTCACGCCCCACTTGATGCCTGTGAACTCCTGCGGCCTTTTGGTGCCTGCCAGCGACATGGTGCTTAACTCACCGTTGGATGTCTGCAACAGCGATTCCGGAGTGGCTCCCATCCAGAAACCCGTATGCGGCAAATAAACCATGAATGCCATTGCCGCTGGATACAACCCCACCATGTTCCTGAAAAAATCCACCGGTTCGAAAATGTTCTTCAACTCGTGCAGGTAAACCCGCGAAAGCACTCCTTTGGTAATCGTTCCCTTCGAAATCTCCCTTTTCAGGGTGTTGACGCTATTGCAGTATTCCCGTTCGTCAGCCACGTAAGGATTGTCGCGTTTGTATCCATTGTCTGAAAAGCCGATTCTCCGCAAAATGCCAATCAACGTTTCATCCGACCACTGACCGTCATCCGTCAGGTAAAAATCAGGACGTATAATCACTTTCGGCATTTCAGAATTAATAAAAGGGAAAAATGCAAATCCCTTTTGCGCGAAAAGGCTCTCCCCCTCCTTCATCACATTCAGCTTGGGAGACTCCTGTAGCAGGAGGTGCACGCGCTTTTCTCCGGACAGCCGGAAAGCCGCCAGTGGCAAATGCCGCTGAAGGCATTCGCGCATCAACTGATAGATGTTGATTGTTTTTTGAATCGAGGGCATGTCAGCTATTAATTTTACACCGAAAAAGCGCGTAAATATAATGGAGAAAGGCTTTGAGTGTAGATATTAGACGTTAGATGTTATACCAAGAGTAGTCGAATTTTCGAAGGAAAGAGACGTACTCTTGGTTAATACCGAACATTCTACAGCTCAATTGTTCGAAAACCTGAGTTGTTTCGGTATATACCATCGGTAAACAAGTTTTCGAACTTGTACTGCATAGTACCCGATGGTATATCCCGATCACCATTCGTTTTTTACACTTGTTTCGGGATAAATTTTTTAACAATCGCGAATTAGGACTTTGCTATTATAACAACAACTGTCACTCAGCAATATCTACTATCTAATATCTAATATCTAATATCTAACGTCTAAAATCTAACGTCTCCTCCCATCATGAAGAAAGAAATCTACATCATCCGGCATGGGGAAACCGACCTGAACAAAAACGGCATCGTGCAGGGAAGGGGCGTTGATTCGCAACTCAATGAGCGCGGCAAAATACAGGCTGCAGCTTTCTTCCGTCATTTCGGAAATGAATCTTTTGGCATCATTTACACCTCATCGCTGCTGCGGTCGAAACAGACAGTTCAGCCTTTTCTGGACGCAGGGCATTCCATTTCACCGTATCATGAGCTGGACGAAATCAGTTGGGGGATCTATGAAGGCCGGCTTCCCGACCGGCAAACGTCAAAGGAATATGTTGACATGCTGAATAAATGGCGCTCCGGTGTGCTGGATGAAAAGATTCCCGGTGGAGAAAGCCCGAAGGAACTGCAACAGCGGCAACTGAAGTTTATTGAGAACGTTCTGAAACCGTCAGGGCATAATAAAATCCTGATCTGCAGCCACGGACGCGCTATCCGCTCCCTCTTATGCACGATGCTTGGCGATGATCTGAGCAAGATGGATGATTATCCGCATCAAAATCTTTCGCTTTACAAGATTTGCCATAATTCCAAAGGATTTGAACTGGATTGGTTTAACTACACAAGGCATGTGGAAGGAATTTGAATATAAACTTCTCCGCTGCGAGAAGGCTAATCACCACTTACATTTATCATTTTTGAGTCATAAAAGCAACAACAGAAACACTATCACCAGAATATGTGGCGTTTAAATGCTACCATTAAGTAAAATCAACCTGGCATGAAACCCCGAATTCTTCTCGTTGAAGATGAAAAAAATATCCTGGATGCCCTCCGGCTGAATCTTGAAATGGAAAACTATGAGGTGGAGCCGGCAATCACCGGGCCGCAAGCCGTGAAGAAATTCAAGGAACAGCGTTTCAACCTCGTGATACTCGATGTGATGATACCGGAAATGAACGGCTTTGCCGTATGCGAAAAAATCAGGCTCGAAAACATGGACGTGCCGATCCTGTTCCTCACCGCCAAGGATGCCCATGAAGATAAAATAAAAGGCTTCCGGATGGGCGCTGACGACTACGTGACCAAACCGTTTAACCTTGATGAAGTGCTGATGCGCGTATCGGTGCTGGTGAAACACAGCATGAAGGGCACCAAAAACGAACTGAGCACCAAAACCTTCAAATTCGGGAGCAACGAGATCAACTTCGGCACTTTCGAAGCTAAGGGTGTTAACGGCACGATCCATCTCACCAAAAAAGAAGCGCAACTGCTCAAATTGCTTATTGACCACAGGAATGAAGCCGTCTCGCGCCAGCAGATATTACAATATGTTTGGGAATATGACGTGTTCCCCTCCACGCGCACCATTGATAATTTCATTCTCTCTTTCCGGAAATATTTCGAAAAAGACTTGAAAAACCCACGGTATTTTCACTCCATCAGGGGCGTGGGATATAAGTTTACGGATTAATACTTCCGTTAATCTTCCAGATAGCCGAATTTGCCGCTGTTCAAATCATCGAATCAGATCAAAGAAAAAGACAAATGGCCAAAGAGAAAATTAACTTTTGCCTTTTTGCAAATAAGCAACTTTAAATTGATCCCGTTCACACTGCCCCGGCTTTAATATCCTCCACCACACCCGGATCGAGCAGCGTTGAAGTGTCGCCAAGATTCGAGGTATCGCCTTCAGCTACTTTGCGCAATATCCTTCGCATGATTTTACCGGAACGTGTTTTCGGCAAGCCTTTCACGATTTGAATTTTATCGGGCTTGGCGATAGGGCCGATTATTTTTGAAACCAATGCTTTAATCTCCTCACGGAGTTTGTCAGGGTCTTTCACCTCGCTGGTTGGAATTACAAATGCGTAAACACCTTGCCCTTTTATTGGATGCTGATAGCCGACCACCGCGGTTTCGATGATGTCATCATGTTCGTCAATCGCATCTTCGATTTCAGCAGTGCCGAGGTTGTGCCCTGACACAATGATAATGTCATCCACCCGCCCGGTAATGCGGTAGTAGCCCTCCTCATCGCGCCTGCATCCATCGCCCGTGAAATATTTTTCTTTGAACGTGGAAAAATACGTGTCGTGAAATCTTTTGTGGTCGCCCCAGATGCTGCGCGCCATCGAGGGCCACGGAAATTTCAGGCACAGCCTTCCCTCCGCATTATTTTTGCCAAGCTCGTTTCCATGTTCATCCATGATGCAGGGCTGAACGCCCGGCAGCGGCAAAGTTGCAAATGAAGGTTTCAGCCGCGTAATCCCCGCCAGTGGAGAAATCAGGATGCAGCCCGTTTCCGTTTGCCACCACGTATCCACAATCGGACAGCGCTCTTTGCCGGCATATTTGTGATACCATTCCCACGCCTCTTCGTTGATAGGCTCGCCCACCGTTCCAAGCACGCGCAGCGAACTCAAATCATGCTTTGTAACGAAATCCGTTCCATAAGCCATTAAAGAGCGGATGGCTGTGGGCGCAGTATATAAAATATTCACCTTGTGCTTGTCAACCACCTCCCAAAACCGCCCCGCATCGGGATAAGTGGGAATACCTTCAAACATCAGCGTTGTGGCGCCAGCCAGCAGCGGACCGTAAATGATGTACGAATGTCCCGTCACCCAGCCGATATCGGCAGTGCACCAGTGAATATCGCTGTCATTGTGCTGAAAGACATTCCTGAAGGTGTAGTCGGCATAAACCATGAATCCCCCTGTCGTGTGCTGAATGCCTTTGGGTTTGCCTGTGGAACCGGAAGTGTAAAGAATGAATAATGTATCCTCCGAATCCATTTCTTCGGCATCGAAACCAGACAGGTCGTTGAGACCTGTCTGGTTTAGTTTTTTCAACTCATCTTGCCACAACACGTCCCTGCCTCCCGTCCAGTTTATTTCCTGTCCCGTACGCTTCAGCACAATCACTTTTTTTACGGTGCGGCAGCTTTGCAAAGCCTCATCGGTGATGTCTTTCAACTCAACGGTTTTCGCTCCGCGAAAGCCGCCATCAGCAGTAATCACCATGCAGGCAGATGCGT
Organism: uncultured Chitinophagaceae bacterium; assembly: GCA_964502525.1. Classification (GTDB taxonomy): domain Bacteria; phylum Bacteroidota; class Bacteroidia; order Chitinophagales; family CAIOSU01; genus DATLYB01. The sequence goes on along the minus strand of CAZCXH010000175.1, from coordinate 656 downwards.
CATTGATCCGGTCTGACAGCGAGCGGGCAGAGAATCCCGCGAATACAACCGAGTGAATAGCCCCGATTCTCGCGCACGCCAAAACCGCAATGGCAAGCTCCGGCACCATCGGCAGATAAATACACACCCTGTCGCCTTTCTGAACACCATTATTTTTAAGCACACTCGCGAATCGGCAAACTTTTTCATGCAGTTCTTTATAGGTGAGCTTCAGGAACTGCTCCTCCGGATTGTTCGGCTCCCAGATGATGGCAGTTTTATCCGGATGTGTTTTTACATGGCGGTCAAGGCAGTTCTCGGTGATGTTCAGCTTGCCATTGATAAACCACTCAACGCGCGGCTCGCTGAAATTCCATTGGAGCACTTTGTCCCATCTTTTTCGCCAGACAAAATTTTCCGCAATTTCAGCCCAAAAGCCTTCCGGGTCTTTCACGCTCTTCTCATAAGCGCGCGTGTATTCATCAAAAGTTTTTATCCTGTCCATAAGGAATTATTTAGGGAAACCCAAACATACTGAATTGAGAGGGAATGTCAAATATTCATCGCAAGGTTTACGGCTGCATGTGTACGGTTTGGACTCAGCTACAAACGTGTAAACGGCAACCACGCAAACCGTAAACAGATTTTTTCAATCTTCCGGTAATAAGCCTGCCTCC
>CAZCXH010000174.1:0-10597 GCA_964502525.1 uncultured Chitinophagaceae bacterium | reverse complement strand
CTTTCATAGATGCGTACAAAAATCTGGCGCAGTTTGAAGGGCGCTCCAGCTTCAAGACATGGATTATCCGCATCATGCTCAATAACTGTTTTCGCAAGAAGGAGAAACACAGCTACAAAAATGAAATCATGCAAGAAATTTACGATAACTCAAAACCGCTGTTTCAGCACGCACATAACGACACGCATAAAATTGTCGAAAACCATGAACTGAAACACATTCTTGAAGATGCACTCGGAAAAATTCCGGAGGAATACAGAATGGTGTTTTCGCTGCGCGAAATCAGCGGGCTGAATGTGGCGGAAACCGCAAGCGCGCTGAATATCAGCGAAGCCAACGTGAAGGTGCGGCTCAACCGCTCAAAGGCTTTGCTGCGAACCGAAATAGAAAAAGCATACGCCCCCGGTGAGTTGTTTGAATTTAACGCCATCTATTGCAACGCAATGACCGAACGCGTGATGGAAGCCATTAACAGGTTATGAAAAAATGAAAGCGCTTGTCATATCGGGCGGTGGCTGCATGGGCGCCTTTGCGGGAGGCGTTGCCGAATATCTCATTACGGAAAAACACAGGGACTATCGCCTGTTTGTCGGCTCCTCAACGGGCGCGCTGCTCCTGCCGCTGCTGGCGTTGGGAGAAATAGAACACATCCGGAAAATCTACTCTTCCATTGAACACAGCGACATTTTTGACGTGAACCCCATCGGGTTTTCAAAAATGGAAGAAACGTATAAGATTAAAATAAGCTACTTAGTGCTGCTCAGCCGCATCCTCACGGAGAAGCGCACCTTCGGGGAAAGCCGCAACCTGCGGAAACTCATTCAACGCAGCCTGACGAAGGAACTTTACAAACGATTGCAAACGAGCGGCAAAGAGGTGGTGGTGGCGGTGTCAAATCTTTGCTGCGAAAAGCTGGAGTATAAATCAAGCAACGACTGCGGATATGAAGATTTTTGCGACTGGCTCTGGGCTTGGCCAACATGATTCCCTTCATGAGCCTGATGCAAAAAGACGGGTGCTTCTATGCCGATGGCGGGCTGGGCGTGGGCGCGCCCATACATGAAGCGGTGAGGCGTGGCGCGAAAGATATTGACGCGATTGTATTGCAGCTCAAAGGAGAGCCGCAGCAGCGCAAAAAATCAGGAACATCATCGAGATGTCTTCGGCTGCCGCTCATTTTATGGTGCATCAAATCTCGCGCAACAACCTGCTCATTGCCGATTTCGACATGAAAACGCATGTGAAAATAAATGAATGGTTTCTGCCCCGCCAGTTGACCGACAACGAACTTGTTTTCAACTCGAAAGAAATGAAAGCATGGTGGCGTGAAGGGCTGGAACACGCGCGGGAGAAGGATAAGAGGACTGATAGACCTGAGAGCCTTAATGGGTAAAAAATTCTCCGGTTTTTTTGAACTTCTGGTCGTTAAACTATTTGCAGTTACCCTTGCTATCCCGAAACAAGTGTAAAAAACGAATTGTGATCGGTGCGTATAAGTACATCTCCTTCCCGGTTCCCCGTTCAAACTCATGTTGAAATCAATACCCGTTCGATAGCCGCGATACTCCTAATTTTTGACCGTTAAATGATAACGCCATGATTGCTTCGCCCGCTTACCCGCTTACCTACCACAGGGCCATCAAGCACTTGTATTCCCAACTGCCCATGTACCAGCGCATTGGTGCGGCAGCCTTCAAAAAAGATCTCAGCAATACCATCGCGCTATGCGGTATGCTCGGCAACCCGCACACGAAATTCAAAACAATCCACGTGGCAGGCACCAACGGCAAAGGCTCCGTGTCGCATATTATTGCTGCGATGCTGCAATCATGCGGATATAAAACAGGACTTTACATTTCCCCTCATTACAGGGATTTTCGGGAGAGGATTAAAATTAAAGGAAGATATATTACAAAGCCAGCGGTCATCGGCTTCGTCCGGAAGTACCAGGAGGAGTACATGAAGATCAAGCCTTCGTTTTTTGAAATCACTGTGGCGATGGCATTCGATTATTTTGCAAAACAAGGAGCGGATGTTGCGGTGATCGAGACAGGCTTGGGTGGAAGGCTCGATTCCACCAATGTTATCACCCCGGTTCTTTCCGTCATCACCAATATTGGATACGACCACATGCAGTTTCTTGGTAATACATTGCAGTCTATCGCATCAGAAAAGGCGGGCATCATCAAGCCGGAAGTCCCTGTGGTGATTGGCGAAACCGATGATGAGACCGCTCCTGTTTTCATTCAGGCAGCGAAAGAGCGAAACTCCGTTATAGAATTTGCGGACCGGCATGTGCGGGCGGTGCTAAAGTCAAAGGAAATCAAGATGTTTGGGAGAATGACCTTTGACCTGTATGAAAACGAGAAGCTGGTTAGGGAAAACATAAGCACTGATTTATACGGAAATTTTCAATTGAAGAATATTGCAACCGCATGGCAGGCTGCGCGGATGCTGAATCAGCTTGGTTTTAACATGAGTGAATCCAAAATGCTGAGCAGCTTTTATGCCGCCAAAATGTTAACCAGGATGAAAGGACGCTGGGATGTCAGGAGATGGAAGGAAGACGGGCCGCTGGTGGTTTATGACAGCGCGCACAACGAGCACGGGCTGAAAGTTTCGCTGCCTGAGTTAAACGAACTTAAATGCGATACCCTGCACATGGTGATCGGTGCCGTGAATGACAAAGACCTGACGAAAGTGCTGCCGCTGTTTCCTGCGCATGCAAAATATTACTTCTGCAAGCCGGATATTCCGAGAGGGCTTGATGCGCGCGAGCTGCAAAAGCAGGCTGAGGCTTTCGGTTTGATTGGCGAGGTTTATCCATCCGTGAAATGGGCGTTTTACAATGGCGCGCTGAATAACGCTAAAAAAGATGATGTGATTTTTGTCGGGGGCAGCACGTTTGTGGTGGCGGAAATGGTGGTGTAATCATTTATACCAAGAGTAGTTGAATTTTCGGAAAGAGAGGCGCAAGATCATGCCTGCTTCTTGCCAAACCCGGTCCGGTTCCATGCCCGCTCGTGAATATAGAATAGCAATATCTTGGTGAAGAGTTCCGCCAGCCCGATGGTGGATGCCTGGAAAATGGCGGGCACTTCCAGTTCCTCCCGTCTCCCGGTGAAATGGATGACGATGAAAGAGATCACGATGGTGTCAATCGTTCCCACAATGCGCCAGCTCACCGCTTTGGCAAAGCTGGTGAAGCGGGAATCCTGCCTGCGCCTTTTTCCGATGGCAAGCCATGCGCGCTCATGAATGAAATAAAGAATTGTTTTTGTGAATACTTCAAAGCCCCCGATTTTCAAGGCTTTGGTCACATCACCGGTGATCAGCCATGAAAGGAAAATCGTATCCAGCGTGCCGATGATGCGCCACGTGACGCCCTTGATAACACTTCGCGTTTTGGTGTCCCGCATTAAAACGTCTTACTCAATCTGCTCCGCGCCAATTACAAAATGATTTGTTTCGCCCTGCCAGGGCATTGCCCTCACAATCTCCTCATATTGCAGGGACACCTTGCGCCCTTCAAGCGTCTTTAATTTGTCAACCACGGACTGGTCTTTCACGGAGAAGGTCCAGATGATGTTGCCCTGCGCTGTGTTGGGTATGTTGCCTATTCCACCGATATTCAGCTCGCCTTCATAAGTTTTGAAGATGAACCCTTTCCTGGCGAATTTCATCAGCACCCCTGCGCGCGTTCCTTCGCTGTAGGTATAGCCGAATACCAGCAAAGCAATAATGCTTCCAAGCGCTATTACCCCAAGCAATATCAAACCGAATTTTTTCATTATCGTTTCTTTCCCGTAAAGGTAATGATTCGGTTAAATATTGCGCAAGTCATTTGGATTGCGAAACTTCCTTCGGACGGCAAATCTTTTCCGCGTATTCATCAAAAATCCTGATGATCTTCATCGTGCCTTCGCCCGGCCCACCTTTGCCGTAAACATGATCATTCACCTGAACCACGGGAATAATCTTTTTTGCGGAACCGCTGAGAAAAGCCTCATCTGCGGTTAACAGCTCGTTGGGCTTAACTTTCCGCACTTCCAAATTGAAATGGTCTTGCGCCAGTTCCAAGATCACTTTGCGCGTGACGCCTTCGAGCACTCCTTCCTTTGCGGTGATCAGGGATTTTCCCTTGATAAGAAAAAAGTTATTGCGCGTCAACTCCAGAACTTCATCGTTCAGAACATATAACAGGTCAAAAGCCTTCTGAGCCTTCACTTCCGGCTGCATTTTAATGGGAACTATGTAACCGGTGGTTTTTGACAATGGGAAGATTCTTTTAAAGGGGTAAGTGAGCAGCTTTACTCCGTTTTCATATTGCTCTTTGGGAGAGGGAGGAAGATATTCGATAATCACAGCAAAGTTGGGTTCGGCAATGCTCATCGAATCGGGGGAGTTGCCGCCAGTCATCAGCAATCGGATACCGCAGGCATCGTAAATGCCGCTCTTCTCAAGCAATTCATCAACGATGGTTGCAATCTGCTCATCTGAATATTTCAGCGGCAGCCGCATATCATGGGCGGATGCGCGAAAACGATCAAGGTAGTCCTGCAGCCGGAACGGTCTGCCGTGATAGGTTCTCAGATAATCAAAGATTCCGTAGCCCCTGAGCAGCGCAAGGTCTGAAATTGATACGGATGCCTCGTTGCTTGGCATCACTTTGCCGTTGAGAAAACAATAGTAGGTCATGGAGTTTGGAGTTTGAGCGAAATTAGCTTCAATAGTCAATAGTTATTGGTTATTGGTCATTAGTCATTAGTCAATTCGTGATTCCTAATTCCTAATTCATAATTATTAATTATTAATTATTAATTCATCATTACTCCACTCCAATTCTTTCAATCGTATATTTCAGCGACATCGCATCGTTCTGAACATCCTTGTTGCAGACGCAAATATCATCATATTCATAACCGAAGCTGCGGCTGGTGCACGACAGGGGAAGCTCTATCGTTTCCGGAGTATGAAAATCATGCACTTCGCCCATCAGATCGTTCATGCAGCCCTTGAAGCGCAGGGGAGAAATTACATTCAAAGCTTTCCTGATTTTTTTCTTGTTCTCAGGAGTGCAGGGGGAGTAGGAGTCCATCAGGATGCCCATGCGGCCGTCAATGCCGTCACATTCAAAGCTGTTGGCGTGCACGCGAAACTCAGCATTGTAAGGCACATGCAATACAAAGCTTAAACCCAACTTCCACCGCTTGCTGTAAGATTTGCCTTTGCCGCCAGTGATGATATCTTTCTTCCCGAATAATTCATTCAGGAAAAACCATTTGCCGCCCACATCAGCGAAAGCCCGCATTTCATGCCTTGAAAAAAATTCCTTTCTATTATGAAACCTCATTTCCTGCAAAGTGATTTTGTAAGTATGTATTTTAAAATCATCAGCTTTTCCGCTGCCCTCATCCCAATAGAGGAACACCGTCCTGGCAAGCACCAGCGTATCAGGTTTTCCATACCAGGGAATATTAATGCCGAGGCTGCCCTCCTTGCTGATTGAATATGCCAGCGGATATTCAAACGTGTTGCCTTTTTGGGCGGCTTCAGCGTACCGCAACGGAGCATTTGCCGAAGGCGCGTCAATAACCGGTTTTACATTCAGCGAATAATCTTTTTTTCCCATTTCCACTTTTCGGACGAATGCGGGATTATTCAGGCGGTTATTGCAAAGCGCACCGCCATCACCGCTCGCAAAAATGTCAACCCGCGTAGCCCAGATGTATTCACCCGGTTTTTCGGGATGCCTGATTTTTTCAGGAAGCTGCCTTCGCGTTGCAATAAACCGCATCGGGTGAATTTCGGTTTCGGCAGGAGGATGGCCGCGATCCCATATCCACAATCCCTCAACATGCACCCAGTCGCCAATGCTGGGCCAGTTCCAGATCGTGTCGCCACGTTCATGCCCTGCGGAACAGAAGCCGCAACTGTTCCCCCTGCGGTTGGCTTCGCTGCATAGGTTTTTCTTGTTGCCGGCTCCAAGCCCTATTTCCCACTCCATGTGCAGATATTCCTGTTCGGAAGTATCATAAACGGTTTTCCCATCGGCTGTTTTCTCTTTAACAATCAGGCTCAACAGATTCCTGTAACGATTGTCGGGATGCTCATCCGGAATTGCGTTGAAGCTGAAATCGTATGTATAATGATAAATAGGCATGTCTTCCTGGCTCACGTGCGTATTCACTGCCATGCTGTTCGGAGTTTTTATCACTTTCCCCTCGAAGATGACATTATCGGAATAGCTCCTCACCGGGTGCCACTCCGGCAATGCAAGCCCCATGTCAATCTCTTTTTTAATCCACATCACTTTGAGCGTGTCAATGCATGGCGGAAAATCTTTGTATGGCAGGTAGCTGAATGGCTTGTCCGGAATCAAATATGCAGGCGGGTTTTGGGAGGAAACAAAGCAAGCGATACTGACGGCAGCTATTGCCAGCGCGATTTTCATAACTCAGGGCAAATGCGAAAATAAAATTTTTGGATGGACGGAATCCGAAAGACAAAGCGCAAACGGCATCAATCCGCCTTTACGATTGCCTTTTGGAATGTTGAAGTGCCGTTGTCAAGCAACATCAAATAACTTCCTGAAGGCAGGTCGGGCGCGCTGATCTCAGCATAATTCACGCCTTCATTTCCCTCACCCAGGTTCCTCTCCATCACAGCTTTTCCGGTGGCATCAATGATTTTCAGGCTGATGCTTCCGGATTTTTCAAGATAAAACTGAATGATAAACCTATCCCAAAATGGATTCGGATAACTTCCTATGATCAGCAACTCAGGATTTTGTTCTGCAACACCAACGGGATCGCTTACCGTAAATGGCGCCAGCGGAGCCTGACCGGTGAGACCAGGGGCTGCTGCCTGCGCTTCGATCAAGGTTCTTGCACCGTCATTTACATACCATGATGCGGCACGGGAAACGCTGGTATCAACCTGCGCGAGGGTGTTCACAAAATACCAATCTGCCTGCACGGCATTTTTGGTAATGTCAATAATCGTGTATCCATGCCGGTCGAGGTTAGCCCATCTCACGGCAGGGATAATGCCGGCAGGATTGAATGAAATACTTACAACATCTGCGTTGGCGGTGGTGATGCTCGTGGTTACAAACTCAACGCCTGCCGAATCCAATCCCGACAATTTCAATTCATTTGCCCAGGAAGTGTGAATGTCACCGGTAAGCACTACAAAATTTTCAATATTGTTGCTGAGAATGTGATTGAACAGTTTGAGGCGCTCCTGCGGATAGCCGTCCCACTGGTCTTCATTCAGCGCGATGTTGCCGACCGCCAGGCGCGCCATCATCACCTGCTGGGCGATGATTTTCCATTGGCTGGCGGTGTCATCGAGTTGGCTGGTAAGCCAGTTAAATTGTTCGTGACCAAGAAGGGTTCTGCTTGTGTCCTGATTGTTTGTGCCGTCCTGAATGTCGCGTCCTTCAAGCCGCGTGTCAAGCACGATAATATCGGCAAGGTTTCCATAACTGAATTTGCGGTAAGCCCTGAATGAGTCCACCGGTGATTCCCTTACCGGCAGCCATTCAAAGTATGCTTTTTTTGCATTATTTTTTCTCACAAACCAATCGCCTTCCGTTGAGGGAGAATGGTTTTCAGCCCCGCCATACCACGAGTTGTTGGCGGTTTCGTGGTCATCCCAAATCGTAATGAACGGATATTGCTGGTGAAGTCCTCTGAGTTGCGGGTCCAGGTGGTAGTGCGAATAGCGCACCCGGTAATCATCCAGCGTGATTATCTCATTCGCGGGGTCGGTTACTCTTCCCGCAACGCTGCCCGGCAAACCTCCCACGCCATATTCATAAATGTAATCGCCCACGTGCAGCACCGCATCAATATCATTGCGGAAAGTGATATGTTCATAAGCATTGAAATAGCCGCTTTCGAAATCAGCGCATGAAACCAAAGCAAACCGGATATGCCCGTTATCGCCTGCCGGAGCAGTTTTGGTACGCCCAATCAGCGATTTTCTGCCGTTAAGTTCGAATTGATAATAGTAGTACGTTCCGGGCTGCAGCCCATTGACGTCCGCTTTAACTGTATAATCTCTGGAAGCGTCAGTTGCAACTGAACCTGATTTCACAACATTATTTAGTAATGTGTCGGCAGCCATTTTCCACGAAACGGTAACGGACGGATCTTCCGTGGTCACGCGCGTCCAGATGATCACCGCATCAGCCAGTGGATCACCGGAAGCAACTCCGTGATAAAACGGAGCAAGATTTGGGTCAAAATCAAGACGGGAAAGGGAATTCGGAGATTGTGCAATCAGAGAGATTGAGAACAATAAAAGCAAAAGGAGGAGCGAAAGTTTAATAGGGGTTTTCATAGCTCTGTTAAATTATCAATTCAGGGCAGTTCTAAAATTGCTCTTTTTATCGCCTCACCCCTTCCCTCTCCAGAAGGAGAGGGAGTAAGTGGTAGAATTTTTAGAACTGCCCTTCAGGGATTTAAAGGTAATAATCTTTTTGGACTGTGATGCCTGGCGGAACTCCCGAATGCGAAAACGCTGCAGGATGGTCAAGCTGAAAGCGGATGAGCGTATTCCTTAGAGACTGTTTAAAATTAAAAATGGAACGCAGATGACGCAGAAAAATCGGATGGCCACAGATAAAACAATCAGCGATTATCTGCATAATCCGCGTCATCAGCGTTCTGGTTCTATTATCATTCTGTTATTATGATTTAATTTAAAATTAATAAGTTCGGAATTTCATGACTACGATTTGGTTGTTTTTTAAAAGTGGCACAGTAAAAGTTTCATACATTTGATGAAGCAATTTATTTCACCATTTCAATCACCCAAGATGAAACGCCATATATTGTCAGTTACGCTGTTCTTCACCCTTCATCAATTCAACATTCATGCCCAGCACTCTGTTGCCCGGCAATGGAATGAGGCGCAGCTCGCAGGCATCCGTATCAATTTTGCAAAGCCAACGGTTCATGCCCGCAACCTGTTTCATGTTTCTATGGCGATGTATGACGCATGGGCTGCTTATGACAGTGTTGCGAAGCCTTTCCTGCTGGGCAACACTGTTGGCGGGTTCATCTGTCCCTTCACCGGTGTGCCAGAGCCATCGAACATAGATTCTGCGCGCAACGAAGCCATTAGCTATGCGGCATACAGGGTATTGAGCTGGCGGTATGATAACCGGTTCAATCCGTTTTGCCCTGCTGCTCCGCCTAACAGACCTTCTACGGATACCGTTACGCTTAAAAATTTCGCCAACCTCTTTTTGTCATTGGGATATGATTCATCTTATCATGGAAATAATTATGCAAACGGAAACCCTGCCGACCTTGGCAATTACATAGCCGAACAAGTCATAGCGTTTGGCTTGCAGGACGGAGCCAACGAAGCATGCGGATATTCCAATCAATATTATGCTCCTGTCAATCAGCCGTTGATAGTCAAGTTTCCGGGAGATACCATGGCAGACCCTAACCGCTGGCAGCCGCTCGCGCTTGACTTTTTCATTGACCAGAACGGGAATTTGATTCCCGGAGGCATTCAGGGCGGGCTCTCGCCAGAATGGGGCAACGTGACGCCATTTGCCCTCCATGATTCCGTGAAAACAGTTTACACCCGAAACGGCAAAACATTTAATGTGTATCAGGACCCGGGACCACCGCCTTACATTGACTCCGTAAATGGTAACGGATTAAATGATGTTTATAAGTGGACGCATACTTTGGTTGCCACCTGGTCGTCACATCTTGATCCGGGTGACAGCGTAATGTGGGATGTATCGCCCAACCGCATCGGCAATGTGCAAAGCTATCCTGCCGCCTATGCAGATCATCCCGGATTCTATGATTTGCTGAATGGTGGCGACCATGGAATTGGCTATACGGTGAATCCGAGTACCGGGCAGCCTTATGCGAATCAATGGGTTCCGCGGGGAGATTACACGCGCGTACTCGCTGAGTTTTGGGCTGACGGACCATCGTCTGAAACTCCTCCCGGACATTGGTACACCATTCTGAACTACGTGCATGATCATCCGCAGTTTGTAAGAAAATGGGGAGGGAAAGGTCCCATTATGGATGATTTGGAATGGTGCGTGAAAACATATTTTACTTTGGGTGGCGCCCTGCATGATGCTGCCATCTGCGCTTGGGGCGGCAAGGGATGGTATGATTCCGCCCGTCCCATATCCGCCATTCGCTATATGGCAAGCTACGGACAGAGTTCGGATACTACGCTTCCCAATTATTCGCCCAAAGGCATTCCGCTGATTCCGGGCTACATTGAAATGGTGGAGCCGGGTGATCCCCTTGAGATTGATTCCAATGGAGCGCATACAGGCGAAATCAAAGTGAAGTCATGGCGAGGGTATGACTTCTTTTATTCCGTTCCCGCACCCAATCCGCTTACGGAAGAGGCTGGCGCAGGCTGGATATTGGCGTCTGAGTGGATGCCTTACCAGCGCTCTTCGTTCGTAACGCCCCCCTTTCCCGGATATATCTCGGGACATTCAACCTTTTCGCGCACGGCAGCCGAGGTGATGGCAAGGATGACCGGTGATGAATATTTTCCCGGTGGAATGGGAGAATTTCATGCTTCGCAAAAT
>CAZCXH010000173.1:10089-10610 GCA_964502525.1 uncultured Chitinophagaceae bacterium | reverse complement strand
TCCGCCCGAAGCGGTGAGCGTAACACTACCCCCCGCGCAGATCGGTGATGGATTAGTAATGTTCGCAATGGGAGGCGCGTTAACCGTTACGGTACGTGACGTTGTCGCGGTGCAGCCATTGGCATCGGTGACGGTGACATTGTAAGTTGTGGTGGAAGCCGGAGAAACAGTGATGCTCGGAGTTAAAGCACCCGTGCTCCACGAATAAGAAGTCCCTCCCGAAGCGGTGAGCGTTACACTTCCACCCGTGCAAATTGCAGACGGGTTGTTGATGTTCGCAGTGGGAGGAGAATTAACCGTAATGTTTCGCGTAGTCGTAGCCGAACAGCCATTATTGTCGGTTACCGTCACGGTGTAAGTTGTGCTGGACGAAGGCGAAACGGAGATGGAAGCCGAAGTGGCTCCTGTACTCCAACTGAAAGCGTAAGGCGAACTTCCCCCAGAACCGCTTGCGGTGAGATTAGCGCTTGCGCCATTACAAATCGAAACATTGGCAGGCGAGATACTCGCAGTAGGATTAG
>CAZCXH010000173.1:0-9989 GCA_964502525.1 uncultured Chitinophagaceae bacterium | reverse complement strand
GATTAACGGTAACGTTTCTTGTAGCGGTGGCTGAACACCCGTTGTTGTCGGTGACGGTAACTGTGTAGGTCGTGTTGGAAGAAGGCGAGACAGAGATGGAAGCGGAAGATGCTCCCGTGCTCCAACTGAACGAGTAGGGCGAACTTCCTCCTGAACCGCTCGCAGTGAGGTTAGCGCTTGCGCCATTGCAAATGGAAACATTGGCAGGCGAGATGCTCGCAGTAGGATTAGGATTAACGGTAACGTTTCTTGTAGCGGTGGCTGAACACCCGTTGTTGTCGGTGACTGTAACGGAGTAGGTTGTGTTGGACGAAGGCGAAACGGAGATATTAGCGGAAGTAGCGCCAGTGCTCCAACTGAAAGAGTAGGGGGATGATCCGCCTGACCCACTTGCGGTAAGATTAGCGCTCGCGCCATTGCAGATGGCAACGCTGGCGGGCGAGATGCTCGCAGCGGGATTAGTATGGACTGTAACATTTCTGGTCGTGGATGCAGAACAACCGTTGTTATCCGTAACTGTTACCGTATAGGTGGTATTTGAAGAGGGACTAACATTAATAGTTGCTGAAGTGGAGCCGGTGCTCCAGCTATAGAAGTAAGGTGAAGTTCCTCCGCTTCCGCTGGCTGTTAGTGATGCGCTGCTGCCGCTGCAGATATTAACTGTTGCCGGAGATATGGATGCCGTTGGGACAGGTCGTACCGTAACATTCCTTGTAGCCGTGGCAGTACACCCGTTGTTGTCGGTCACCGTGACAGTATAAGCCGTGTTGGATGATGGCGACACAGAAATATTAGCTGAAGTGGCTCCCGTGCTCCAACTGAAAGAATAAGGTGAAGTCCCGCCCGAGCCGTTTGCCGTTAAAGACGCGGTGCTGCCGTTGCAAATCGTAATATTAGCCGGAGAAATGGAGGCGGTGGGATTTGGATTTACGGTTACACTTCGCGAAGCTGTTGCGGAGCATCCGTCATCGTCAGTAACAGTAACGGTGTAAGTAGTATTGGAGGAAGGTGAGACAGTGATAGAAGGAGTTGAGGGTCCGTTGCTCCAGTCAAAGTCATAGGGAGAATTTCCACCGCTGCCGCTTGCGGTAAGGCTGACGCTTGCCCCGTTGCAAACAGCCGCAGTAGCGGGAGAAATGGAAGCGGCCGGATCCGGATTTACTGTAACAGTATGGGTAACTGAGTCCGGGCAAATTCCGTTGTCCACCACAAGTTTCACGCTGTAGGCGCCCGGTGCGCTGAATTGTTTATTATTGACATCCTCTGAAGTGTAAGTTGTTCCGTCACTGAATCGCCAGGTGAAAGCAGGGCTTCCGGTGTAACTGCTGGTATTGTTGAAATCAAAATCCTGATCGCCAAAACATTGAGGAGGCGGCACCGTAAATGATGCATCCGTGGCTTGAACCACCGTAACATTAACATATCTTGTTATAGTTTGGCAGCCGGTCCCATCAGTTACGGTTACCGTATAGGTGGTAGTGGAATTCGGTGATACGTTGATGGAAGCGGTTGACTGACCGGAGCTCCACTGATAAGCATATGGGGTTGTGCTGCCTGAAGGAGAGACGGTAAGCGTGGTGGAGCCGGATTGCCCCTGGCATCGGGCAACGTCAGGAGTAATGGTGGCATTCAGTGTTGTATTATTTAAAATCATCAGTGTGTCCTTATTGGAACCAGAACATGCGCACACGCCTTGCAGCGTGATGATGATGCTTTCGGAACTCTCGCTTGAACCGTCAAGAATGGCCTGGATGTTTAAAGTGACCGAAGTCTGATTTGCCGGAATAGTGATGCTTGATGGAATATTGTTGTAGTCATTTCCTTCCGAAGCGGAACCTGAAACAGTAAAAGTCACAGTCTCAGATTGCGAAGTGGCATTCAATCTGCTGAATGTGAAATACCCATTGCATCCTTCATAAACATCCGAAGAAGCGGTGACGTCAATATTTTCTCCGCCAGTGAAACTTTGCGCTTCGATGAAAACTCCGGAATCAAGATACTGGTCGCCCACATCAGCAATTGCCAGCCGGATGTGGTAGGTCTGGCAAGGAGTTACGCTGATGGTAGCAGCCAACGGGATGGTATAACCGTCATACTGCACACCGGTGCCGCCTGTATTGTCAACGTAGTATCCTGTGTTGGTTAAACCGCCTGGAGGACAACTGCTGAAGCCGCTTCCCGCAACACCACCGTTAACCGTGTTGATCGCTACAGGCGTGGTTGTTGCAGGGATAAGCGCAATGTTGGTATTGGCTGCATATCCTGGACCTGTTATCATGAATGCAAATACATCGTTGAACTGGGAACAAACATATTCAGCGTATTCTTCGGAGCCAAAAACATAAGTGAAAGTTATAACATTGTTGTAAGGGATAAAGTCGAATTCCAACACGCAGGCATCCTGCGTGTTGGTTACGCCTGTTACCGTTTCCAGGATCGCATAACCGGGTCGTGCGGCAACGAAGGTCGCGTCAGTTGCGTTGTTAGGCCCTACAGCAACGTCAGTGTTTCCGCTTGTAAGCAGAATACCCTCCTCTATCCCAATAGACCCAAAACCGTTTGAGAAGTATCCTATTGACTGAGCATTGCCGGTATAGGACACATTTGAAACTTCCACGCAGGAACCCAGCAGCACATCATCCACCAGTTCCTGCGGTGTGAAATTGTCATTATCGGTAGTAATTACCTGGCAATAACTGATGTAACCAGACAATAGAAAAGCAATATGAAAAACAAGCTTTTTCACGGTGGGACTCAGGGAACCGATTTATCCTGCAATATGCGGAAAACTATCCTGAATTTCCTGAAATTTATTTCAAAAAAGAACTCATTTTCAATAGATTAAGATGGTTATTAAAAATAAATTTGTAAACTATTGATTAATATAGTCTTGCCATACGAAATTCATGGAAAATTAATGCCCGTTCCCCGGTCACTTGCCCGATGGGGGAGACTGCCACCGCTTGCTCCGCATCATAACCGGAACTGGACGCTGACTTATTGATTGTCGGAAATTTGCACACGTGGCGCGAGGATTATCCCCCGCTGGCGGGGGAGCGAAGGGGTGGAAACAGAGAGTGATCGTAAGGAAAATCCAGCGAGGCAAAAAACTTTTGATGGCTGCCATGGCGTTAAAAATCGAAACCACCCGCGTGTAACAAGCTGATGAGACCGCTTTGCTTGTTTCGGCTGTTCGGTGAGGTCGAAAGCGACAACAGTGAACATCACGAAAGTGCATTGCGAAGTTTGCAGAAACCGAAAAAAAGCATAACTTGACAATAAGTTTTTGATAACCTAATAAAATATTTTCTATTATGGTAATCACTTTTCAGGAATTCAGAAAGATTAAAGACAGCCTTCCGACAGGCAGCATGAAGCGCATAGCGGAAGATCTGCAAATCAGCGAGGAAACCGTCAGAAATTATTTTGGCGGAACCAATTACAAACGGGGAAACTCACCGGGCGTTCATTTCGAGCGGGGCGTCAACGGGGGCTTCGTAAGGATTGATGACGAGGTGATCTATAATGCAGCGCTGAAAATACTGGACGAAACGAAGCATTAAAAAAGCCGGAATCAGACAAAGTCGTTCCGGCTTTTTTTTTTCAGGGATGATTGAGATGATTGCCCGCCATTTTGCAGGGTGGTTATGTTATACCTGTGCGCGGGATAAAATCATACATTTTCTATTTCTGTTTACAAATTCAGACCTCCTTACCCCATGCGATAAAATCAGGTAAATAGAGGGATCACATCGCAAAATAAAAATACAGGAATATTGCGGGATGCAATTACAACCACCGATATTTCCGAAGGAGGCCAAGCTGATTTCAGATTGTGTTGACGTGTATGAAAGGGCGGCATCATTCAATACATTGTCAACGGACTGCAGGTGTATGCTCGCGGCAAAGAAGATTTGAATGCCTTTAGATTTATCACGAGCAATTTTATCCATCAGCGGCTATGTCGCAAAACTGAAGTTCAACGCTGTTTCGCAGTGAGCGAAGAAAGCGTAACCCGATACTGCAAAAAGTTCAAAGAGGAGGGCGAGGAAGGCTTCTTTGGCGTTGACAAGCTCCTGGGGGCAAGGCGCACAAGATAGCCGGAGAGAAGCGGCTGCGCATGCAGCAGAAGTTAGGCAAAGGCAAAGCGTGTTGAGTATCGCTAAAGAAGAGGGTGCGCGCGAATCAGCCATTCGCTACCAAATCAAGCGGGGCTATTTAAAAAAATCACCTTCCGGCCTGAAGCATGAAGATGAAGCCGCTAGGCCCGGTCAGCGCAATGAAGCCGATCAGGCTGCGCCTCTTTCCAGGTACTGACCTGCTATTAATCTTCAAAACTGCCGCAATCACAAACTGCGAGGGGTAAGGCGGTCTGAGTTTATATGTTTACGGTTTACGGTATGGACAAAATCCAAACAAACAAACCGTAAACCGTAAGCATATATTTTGGAGAGGGAAGGGGTGAGGCGATAAAAAAAGCAATTTTAGAACTGCCCTCATGATATTTCAATAATTTTATTAATTGCTGGTTGCCGGCTTAATCAAATGTTGCAAGATGGATGAATATAAGTTTCATGAAAAATTTTGCGCCTATCCGTTCGTGCAATTGGCGACCGATCCGCGGGGTTATATCGTTCCTTGTTGTTGGAATAACTATAATCTCGGTGAAATCAAGAACAGCAGCATTGAAGAAATCTGGAATTCGGAAAAAATGCAGGCGCTGCGATCGGAATTCCTCACCGGTGAAATCAAGACCTGTGCTGCGCATATTGCCAACCGGCAATGCAACCGGTGGTCGGAAAAACTATTTCCTTTGGTAAAGCCTGCGGTGAAGCAGGATTTGAGTTCAATTAAGGTTATATACGCGCAACTGAATGGAAAGTGCAATCTGGAATGCGTGATGTGTGATGTTTGGACTTTCCCTAACGGTTTGTTTACCGAAGAGAAATTCTGGAGCCTTGCCGAATCAAAAATATTCCCGTCCCTGAAGGAAATATATATCAGCGGAGGAGAACCTTTCATCCAGAAGGATACATACAGGCTGGTCGAAAAAATCTATTCGGTAAATAAATCATGCATTTTCAGGTTTCATACAAACGGTCATTGGCGTTTTTCGGATAAGATAAAGGCAGTAATCCAAAAACTCAACATTGGGCATATATCCATCAGCATTGACAGCCTTGACGAAAAAACCTATGCCTCCATACGTTTAAAAGGCAACCTTAGGCAGGTGCTTGCCACTTTGGAAGACATATTCAGGTTCAGAAATGAAAATGCCAGGAAGTTTACTATCCAAATAGAAACCGCGGTTCAAAAGGATAATTATGCCGAGGTGGAGAGCTTTGTCCAATTTGCCCGCGCCAAACAGGCTAAGCTTATATTCAGCATGGTATATATGCCGGAACAGGTTTCGCTTCTGAATTTCACAACACCGGAAAAGGTCAGGATTTTAAATCTTTTCCTTAAAACTTTTGAAAAAACAAGGGAAAAAACCATTCTTGATTTGATTGTTCCCATTGCCAACTCTTTAAAAGATGAAGAGATAGTGGATTTTTTTCGCCAGCGTCTAAATAATTCTGCAAATGGTAAATTTTTATTTGAAGTACATGTCAGGCTTGAACACAGGCTATTGACTTTCACGCTTGCCTCACCCGACCATAGAATATTAAATTACCGGTTGGGAGTGAAAATTTTAACCGCATCGGATAGCGTCAGTAAATTTTACTATACGGATGAGCATGATTTTTGGATGAATTACCAAACCGGCATTTTGCCCTTTGCGGTTTCGGTTGAATTATGCGATGGAATAATTCCGGACAACAAGCGTGATGAGGCAATTCATATTTCCGAAGATGATTTTAAGCCAGCCCTGAACGGAAAAATTCCGCTGTCATTGGAGGTGGTATTCAAAAAATTTGGCAACCTTGGCGGGAATGAGAATCGCGGGAAAAATGCATTATCGGCAGCTTATTTGATCTATATGATTCAGAACGATTATGCCCCGGACAATGCTGATGCCCTTCTTAATTCATTAGTGGGTTTTTCTCATCAACTGGCGGCCTTTCGCCTCAATGGAAGCATGCGGGAATTGGATCAGCATCTGGAGGAGTGGGTGGATGCAAACCCAGACAAGATTGCAACTCTGGAAAAGTTTTATTCCAACGAACTTGAGAACTGGCAAAAAGATAGTGAAAGAGAACGATTCCTTGACCGGATTCAAATTGTCGGGAGCGGGGAAGATGTATTTCGCCATTTCGGAACACCGGGAGATGTCCTCAATACCGGGTGGTTTTCACTGGCTGCTGTATCATTCGCTGCTACAGAAGGAAAAATTCTTGACGGCACCGGGCTTGAGGCATTGAGCCGGTTAATTGCCCGGTTGGCTCCGAATTTTCCCCGCTCCATCGGATATTACTTTGGGGAAGGACGGGGAACATTCGTTTCGGATGCAAAAACATGGGCGCTGCGGAATCCGCTTGAAGTGAAAGCCATGGAATCGGCTTATAAAAAAGCTTATGAAGAACGGTTGGAGGAAATTAACCCGAAACAGGCGTGATAAACATGCATCTGCAAGGTTACATCATGCTTTCAAACTTAAATAGATGCGTGTTTTAATTAATGTTACGGCAGGCTGCCTGCTCTTTTTCTGTTTATCCTGTTCTACCGATCATCCCTATCACACGCTGATTGGGGACGTGTCTTACGGGCCTGATCCCCGCAATAAAATGGATATTTTTTTGCCTTCCTGCCATGATTCGACAACAGAAGTTATCATCCTGATTCATGGCGGAGCATGGGTGGCAGGCGATAAAAAGGATTTTTCAAACAGCGGCTTTACGGATCGTTTTCTTCAGAACGGATACGCGGTGGCTTCCATCAACTACCGTTATGCCTGCGGTGATATTCATAAGCAAATGGAGGATATTGACATGGCAGTGAGGACTATCATGTCGAAAGCACAATCCTGGAACATTGCAGACAGCAGTTTTGCCTTGCTGGGTGGCAGCGCAGGCGGTCATCTTGCCTTGCTGTATGCTCATGCATTGGATTCGCTTCATGTTGTAAAAGCCGCAGTTTCAATAGTTGGTCCTACTGATCTTACGGACACTCTGTTTCATCGTTACGCTTCTGATTACCAAATTGAATATGTATTTGAGCAATTGCTCGGGGTTAAGCTGGAGGAAAGTCCGCAAACCTATCGCGAGGCAAGCCCCATTTTCAATCGCGGCAAGGTTCCAAGCCTGTTCATTTATGGCAAGCTTGACGATTTGGTCCCCTGCCAGCAGGGTGTGCGGATGAATGACTCTCTTGTCAAAGACGGAGTCCCATCCGATATATTGACTTTCGACAATGCGGGACACAATGTTTTTGGAGATAAGAATCAGAATATGGAGATCATGCTTTCCAAAGCAACGGAATGGATGATGCGTTATCTGGATGGAAAGTAAATATTTATTGCGCGGAACGCAAGCTATCGCTGACACTGCAAAAGGTACACGACAAATTTTCGCGGAAGTCATCCTGAGTTTATCGAAGGATGGTGCAGCCAACACCACCCTTCGACTACGCTCAGGGTGACGGCTTGCGCTTCTGGCTTCCAGAGCGAGACGAAAATTTGTCGTGCGCCTCTGCAAAAGAGGTAATCGCTTCAATTCCATTATCTTTATCTTCAAATTCCTGACCATGAAAAAACAAGGTTCTGCCCTTGCCGTGTTTGCGCTGGAGCAAATCGGAGTGAAAAACACGTTCGGCATTCCCGGTGTGCACAATACCGAATTGTATGATGAGCTGAACAAATCTGAAAAAATCAAACCGATTCTGGTAACGCACGAAGGCTGCGCTTCATTTGCTGCTGATGCGGTTTCGCGCACGTCTGATTCCATTGGCACGTGCGTGCTTGTTCCTGCAGCGGGAACCACGCATGCCATGAGCGGCATCGGTGAAGCCTTTCTCGATGGCGTGCCGATGCTCATTATCACAGGCGGCACACGCAGAGATTCGGGTAAAGCGTATCAACTGCACCAGCTTGACCAGCAGAAACTGACTGCCGCAGTGGTGAAAGGCTATTTCCGTCCCGAAAAGCATGACGACATCATTCCGTTCATTTACAAAGCCTATGACCTTGCGATTTCGGGAGAGCCGGGACCTGTATTCATTGAGTTGCCGGTTGAACTGCAGTTGTTTGAAGGTGAAGTGTCGGGAATGCCTGAATACAAAAAATCTTTCTCCAATCCGAAAGTGGATTCGGCAAAGGTGAAGAAGGTGGTTGATATTCTTGTTGCAGCAAAAAATCCCGGAATCTATGTTGGCTGGGGCGCAGTGGACGCAGCCGATTATACTGCGAAGATTGCGGAGAAACTGGTGGCGCCTGTTTCGACAACATTGCAAGGGAAGAGTTCCTTCCCGGCAAATCACCCGATGTACACATGTGTGGGATTTGGCCCTTCGGCAAAGCCCTCCGCGCAGAAAGCATTTGCAAGCTGTGACGCGCTGCTTGCAGTAGGTTGCCGCTTTTCAGAGCTTGCAACGGGCAGCTACGGAATGAAAATTCCGGAAACGCTGATTCATATTGATATTAATCCGGAGGTGTTTGACAAGAATTACAAAACCACTGTTGCCATTCATGGCGATGCAACTGAAGTGCTGCACGCGGTTTGGGAAGATCTGAACTCACGGAATTTTCAGTCGCCCCGGAATTACAACACGCTGGGAGCGCAACTGAAAAAGGACAATGAAGATTATTTCGCCACATGGCTGAACGGGAAAAAGAGCGACATTGTTTCTCCGGGATATTTCTTCAAATCGCTGCGCGAGCAAACAAAGGATGACGCCATAGTCGTTTTGGATGATGGCAATCATACCTTTCTCGCTGCAGAACTTTATCCGGTTTACAAACCGCGTCATCTTATTTCTCCAACGGATTTCAACAGCATGGGCTACTGTGTGCCGGCTTCCATCGGTGCGAAGTTGCGCAACCCCGGTAAGCAGGTCGTGGCAATAGTTGGCGATGGCGCTTTCCTGATGACCGGTCTTGATTTGATTACCGCAGCCACTTATGGCATTGCCCCGATGATTTTTGTTTTCCATGATGGAGAGTTGGGACAGATTTCGCAATTCCAATCCGTGCCGCTCAACCGCAAGACTTGCACGGTGCTGGGCAAACTGAATGTAGAAGGCGTTGCAATTGCTACGGGTGCACACTTCATTCCAATGATGAATGACAATGAAATTGAAAAGGGAATCACTGAGGCGCTAAAAGTTTCAGCAGAAGGAAAGCCTGTTCTGGTTGATGTGAATATTGACTACAGCAAAAAGACGATGCTCACCAAAGGCGTTGTAAAAACCAACCTTAGCCGTTTTCCGCTCGGAGAGAAAGTGCGCTTCATCGCGCGGGCAGTGAAGCGGCATGTGATGGGATAGTTAACCGTTATCCTTCCATGGGATTGATACATGTACAAAAGCATCCCTACCGATATTAAAAAATACACGCTCAGTCCCGCTCTGCACAGGCTGCACAAAAAAGGAGTTGAGAAAAGCGATTTCGGATTGGATAATTCGAAGGAACTGATTGACGGTGGATTTGGATTATACTCCTCCGTGGATATGAAAAGCAGATTCGGTCCTATCAAAACGGAGTATTATAGGATTGGTTTGGTCAGGAAAGGAGACATCTCGTTTGACATCGGGCTTGAGTCATTTCATCCAACCCGCAACAGCATCGTATTGGGATTTCCCGGGCAAGTGTTTTCCCTTTATGAAAAAAGCGAAGACTTCTTTTGTTATTACCTGCTTTTTAAAGAAGAATTCATACAGCCTGCGCTGCTGCAAAGCAGGAAGAAATTTCCCTTTTGGACTTATTCCGGTGTGCAATGTTATCTTTTGAGCGAAGCCGATGCCAATGAATCGGAGAAATTCATTCTGAAAATAAATGACGAACTCAATTTAGCTATGCACTGAAAGTGCATAGGTTGAGGGGGAAATGAAATTTC
>CAZCXH010000172.1:0-10615 GCA_964502525.1 uncultured Chitinophagaceae bacterium | reverse complement strand
GCTTTTGCATAACTCAAACTTCCTACCGTCCTTTTCTTTTCCAATTCTCATGTATTCACTTCTCCTTGCTCCTCTGTATTGTTCATGCAACAAAGCCGTTTGCGGTTTACAGTTTGGATTTTTGCAACTGTAAACATTGCAACCGTAAACCGTAAACATATAACCTGTAAACATAATAGAAAATGCAAGATTTTATCCCGCGCACAGTATGAATTCAAAAATCATTTTAAAAAAGCTAACGGAGTATTGATGAAATTATAATAACTATCGTAAACTCCACCCTTCGGTTTTTTTGACGACCTTCTGAACCTGGCGAATGTTTCCGGTTGATTCTTCATGACCGGCACCCGGTTAATGTGAACCTGAGAGGCTTAAGTTTGAAAACATATCCGGATTCAACATTGCAATCTGCCATGCGTATAACATCACCTGTCTTTTGCTTCGTCAATTGAAAATGAAATTTATCATTGCGTTGTTTCTGCTGTTGCTTCCATTCTTCTCATTCTCCCAGGTTTGGAAAAAGGGGGGCGATTTCACGCAGGCGCCATTTTATAAGAGGCCCGGAAGCATCCACCTGCATTTAAGCAATTACATGTTTTCAGGCAGGAAAACTGCAACTCCCCCGCTCAATTTCATCCCGCAGGTTACAATAGTTAAAAACGTATCCGCGGGGCCGATGTTCACTTATTTTCAATTCAGAGAATCGGAATTTGAAGCCGTGAACTCCACGCGGTGGGTGAATCCTGAAATTCGCTATCATGAAATGATGATTGGGTTGAAAGCCGAGTATCACATCAATTGGCTGATTGAAAAAATCATCAGAAGGCCAATACCCCGCTTCGTTGACGTTTATGCAGCCGGATGGACAGGCTATTCATTTGTCAAACCAAACAGTGAGAAGGCTGATGAAGAATTAGTTGCCGCCAATGAAAAAATCCGTGGCGGAGTGGGATTGGGCACAAGAAGCCTTGTTTTGAAATGGATGGGTTTTTCGCTGGAAGGCGGCTATTCCTCTTACGGCTACTGCTCATTCGGATTATTCTTTGTGGCGAGATAACATCTGCCGAAGTAAATCCCTATTCTTATTTTAGCCGCTTATGAAACAATCGGCTTTTCTAAACATTAGTTTTCCTGATTTCACTCTCCCTTTGAGCGATCCGGTTCTGGTGTTTTCTTTAGTGCTGTTCATCATTCTCCTGGCTCCCATCATTCTGCGCAGGTTCCGGATCCCGGGAATCATAGGGCTGATTGTGGCGGGGGTGGCGATAGGTCCGCATGGGTTTAATTTTCTAAAGAAAAGCGATGCGATTGATCTATTCGGGACGGTGGGATTGCTCTACATCATGTTCCTGGCGGGATTGGAGCTTGACATGAACGAGTTCCGGAAAAACCGCCACCGCAGCATTGTTTTTGGATTATTTACTTTTTCTATACCGCTTGGCATCGGAATCCCTGTGTGCTATTATTTTTTAGATTTCACCGCAACCGCCTCCATTCTCGTTGCGAGCATGTTTGCTACGCACACCCTTGTGGCATATCCGATAGCAAGCCGCCTCGGCATCAACAAAAGCGAAGCCGTTGCAATTGCCGTGGGCGGAACCATCATCACCGACACGGCCGTTCTGTTAATTCTTACCCTGATAACCGGTTCGGTAAGCGGAGAATTGAACGCGCAATTCTGGATCAGGCTGGTTATTGCTACGGTGGTATTCATTTCCGTAGTTTTTCTGGTTTTTCCTCCCCTGACGCGATGGTTCTTTAAAAATCTCGAAGCGGAGAAAACATCTCAATATATTTTCGTGCTCGCGCTGGTTTTCCTGTCCGCCTTTCTTGCAAAAATGGCTGGCGTTGAACCTATCGTTGGGGCATTTATGGCGGGGCTGGCCCTCAACCGCCTGGTGCCACATACTTCACCGCTGATGAACAGGATTGAGTTCGTTGGCAATGCGCTGTTCATTCCATTCTTTCTTATAAGTGTCGGGATGCTGGTTGATCTGAGGGTGCTGCTGAAAGGGCCGCAGGCATTGATTGTTGCCGGTACGCTCTCCGGAGTGGCATTAGTCGGCAAGTGGCTTGCCGCTTATTTCACGCAGAAAATATTCAGCTACACTGTTCCCCAGCGCAATATCATTTTCGGGCTGAGCAGCGCCCACGCGGCAGCCACGCTCGCGGTCATACTGGTTGGTTTCAATATCGGATTGCTCAATGAAAACGTATTGAACGGCACCATCATCCTGATTTTGATTACCTGTCTTGTCGCATCATTTGTTACGGAGGAAGCGGGCAGGAAACTGGCGATAACGGAAAGCGAAAGGAAACCGATATTATCCGATCATCCGGAAAGGATATTGGTTCCCATATCCAATCCGGCTACGATTGAAATCCTGATTGACCTGGCGATCATGCTGAAGGAACCCGGTACGAGGCAACCTATCTCCGCATTGGCTGTTGTGCAGGATGATGACGAAGCGCAGGAGAAGGTAATATCAAGCAACAAGATGCTGGAAAGAGCCACCATTCATGCTTCGGCCACCGACACCAAGGTGCAGGTGGTTACGCGCGTTGATCTCAACATTGCAAGCGGAATCACGCGCACGGTCAAGGAACTGCTGATCACAACCGTTATCATCGGGTGGAGTGAAAAGACGCGCCCCATCGGCAAAATCTTCGGAACCACCCTCGACAGCGTGCTTAGCGCAACATCCCAAATGATTATAGTTTGCAAGATCAATCATCCCATAAACGTTCTGAGGAGGATACTGATTGCAGCGCCTTCAAATGCTGAATTTGAGCAGGGCTTCGAGGTGTGGGTGAAAAAAATGCTGATGCTTGCCGGGCAGACGGGTACGAAAATAATCCTGTTCGGAGCAGGTTCCATGGCGAAAAGGTTCAGCGAGGTTCAGCAAAAACTAAGATCCTCTGTTGATGTGTCGCACGTGGAGGTTGACTACTTGTATAAATTTTTGACTTTGGCGAAAGAGGTGAAAGAAAGTGATTTGTTCGTTGCTGTTTGCGCAAGAAAGAATGCTGTTTCTCATCATAACGATCTGGACGAGATTCCCGGGAAGCTGGAGCGCTATTTCGGCAAACAAAATTTCGTAATCATTTATCCTGAGCAGAATCCGTTCCAGACATTGGATAAAATAATTACCGCTGAAGATTTGGAGATTTCACCTATTGAGGAAAGCATACAACGGATGGCTAAAATCAGCAAGTCAATCAAAAGGCTTTGGTCACGGATAAATAAGTTTCACTTCATGTTGTGATACACCTGCTGCACGTCATCGTCCTGCTCAAGGCTTTCTACGAGGTTGATGATCGGCTCCTGCTGCGCCTCCGGCACTTCAACGCAGTTATTGGGGATGCGCTGCTTCTCAGCGCTGATAACATTCAGCTTTTTCTCTTCCAGCGCTTTCGACATAGCCCCGAAATCAGAGAAAGCGGTGTAAATGTATATCTCCTTCTCATCAACGGCAAGGTCTTCAAGCCCGTGATCAATTAATTCCAACTCCAGTTCCTCCACATTCAAATTGTCTTTGGCGATTTTGAAAACGCCTTTTCTTTCAAACAAGAAATCAAGCGAGCCGGTTTTGCCAAGCGAGCCGTTGTATTTGTTGAAATACATCCGCACGTTGGCAACGGTCCTTGTGGGATTATCCGTTGCCGTTTCAATAACAATCGCAACGCCATTAGGGCCATATCCTTCGTAAGTTAATTCCGAATAATCTTTATCATCTTTTGATGACGCGCGCTTGATCGCTGACTCCACCCTGTCCTTTGGCATATTCGCGCCCTTTGCGTTTTGAATGGCAAGCCGCAGCCGGGGATTATTGTCAGGGTTCGGACCGCTTTGCTTTACGGCAATGGCAATTTCCTTCCCGATGCGGGTGAAGGCTTTCGCCATGCGGTCATAGCGGGCGAACATTTTATGCTTTCGTTTCTCGAAAATGCGTCCCATGAGATGTATAAAATTATTTGGATTGAAAGGGCGAACGATATTTTTTGAAAAAAAACCACCCCGCCACGCCTCGATTGCATTCGCATACTTGCTTCTCCCTTGAGGGGGATGCAGGGGGCGACAGTCAAAAAATATCACGCTTCCAATTGCAAATATACAAAAGTGGTTTCCTGCTATTGGTCAGGTTTGGACAAATCTTCGGGCTACATTAAATTTACTTTCAAACCGAATACCATGAAGTCATATTGCGCTGTTCTGTTCTTAACCATCCTTTGCCCTTTGCCGTCTTTTGCACAAACCTACTTTGATCCCGTTCTCGCGCCCTTTTACCATGGAGTGGCTTCCGGTGACGCGCTCTCCGACAGAGTAATTATCTGGACAAGGTTTACCGGTGATGATTCGCTTTCTTACGCAATAAAATGGAAAGTCGCCACTGATACGCTGATGACGCAGGTTGTTCAATCTGGATGGGAGGTTGCAGATTCAGCAAAAGATTTCACCGTGAAGGCGGACGTAACGGACTTGCAGCCTGATTCATGGTATTATTACCAATTTGAACATAACAGCCGGAAGTCGCTGATCGGACGAACCAAGACGCTTCCTGTTGGCAACAATATCAAAATCAGGCTGGCTGTTGCTTCCTGCGCGCGATATGGAGGAAATTATTACAATGCGTATCAGGACCTTTCCAAAAGAAATGATATTCAGGCAGTGATTCATTTAGGCGATTATATCTACGAAGGAGGAGGGAATGTTTCCGGTGTCGGAATACAAGTGCTTCCAGCACATGAAATCATTACGCTTGAAGATTACCGGCAGCGATATAATACTTACCATCTCGATCCTGATTTAAGGCGAACGCACCAGCAGTATCCGTTTTACAATATTTGGGATGATCACGAAACCGCGAATGACTCATGGCGTGGCGGTGCGGAAGAGCATGATGAGGCTACAGAAGGTCCATGGACGGTCAGGAAGGCAAGCGGTCAGCAGGCTTATTTCGAGTGGCTGCCCATCCGTCCTGAATCTCCTGGCAGTTACAGCATTTACCGCACGTTCCATTTCGGAAATCTTGCAGACCTTATCATGATTGACTCCCGCCTTGAAGGGCGCGACAAGCAAGCCAATGCCCTCGACCAAACGGCTTATGCAGACACTAACCGCACAATTTTGGGACAAGCACAAATGCAATGGCTGAAATCTGAATTGAGCATCTCGCAGGCGAAGTGGCGAATCATCGGCAACCAGGTGATGTTTGCTCCGCTGAAGTTGGGGCCAATCGCCTTCAGCTATGACCAGTGGGATGGCTACCAGGCAGATCGCAACAGGATAATTTCACATGTCATAAATAATAACATCACTAACGTGGTGATCATAACGGGCGACATCCATACATCGTGGGCAAACGATATCCCGCAGCAAGGGGTTGCTTACAATCCTGGCACCGGCAGCGGCTCAGCGCTTGTGGAATTCGTCACGCCAAGCATTTCAACGGGTTCCCCCGTGCAGAACAACTTATTGGGTCTGATAAATTCAACCAACCCCCACATGAAATATGTTGAGTTGGAGCATTCTGGATATCTGGTGCTTGACATTGACTCAAACCGGGTGCAATCGGACTGGAATCACGTTTCAACCACTGATGATGCTGATTTCACCGTGAGCCAGGCTGCGTCATGGTATGTAAATAATAATGAGCGGTTCCTCCGGGAAGCCTCATCGCCAGTGCCGGGGTCTGCCAATGCCGCGTCATTTGCTCCGCTGACCGTTGACAACACTCCGGCAGCGATTGAATTTATTCCTGCTCAGACGATGCTTCGCGCATATCCTAATCCGGCAGACGGAAATATCACCGTGGGTTTTATTTCGGGCACCCCGGGAAAAATTTCAATTCAAATCACGGATGTCAGCGGACGGGAGTTGCTGCGATTTAACAGGAACTCCGTTAACGGGGGCAATGAGGTTGAATTAGACATTTCTTCATTGGAATCAGGGATGTACTTCATCAGACTCTCAAGCGGTGAGGCTCTGACGGGAATATTAAGGTTGGTGAAGATGGGATGAAAAACTCCTAATGACTGACAGCAGCCTCTTCCCCTGTTGATTTGTGCTTTTCACAAATAAGCTTCCTGCGGCTTTAAGCAGGTTTTGACGAATATTCAGCAGGTAATTGATGGAGGAATTTTCATGCAATTTCCTGAAATCAAATCGCCAGAAAGCGTATCCATGCTGAAGGAAATAGTCATCAGGATAATCATAATATAATCCGTATTCCGCAGGCTTTTTCTTTGGCGGCAGGTAGGCGGTTCCAAAAAGCCAGTCCCAGAAGGCGAATTTGGTGGCGTAGTTCTTGTAAAATATCACCCTGTCATTTGCATGATGCCACTGGTGCATCTCAGGACCGTTGATGAAATACTGCCACTTCCCGCTCTTCACGTCAATGTTTGAATGGATATACATTCCCCAAACGGCATCAATCAGCAATTTGATGGGAACCACCGCGGGATGCGCTCCAAGCAGGATGATGGGCGCAAACTCGATCGTTTGGTTGATGATGATCTCAAGGCTATGGGAGCGCGAGCCTGCCACCCAATCCACCTGCTTGCACGAGTGATGAGCTTCATGCGTACGCCAGAAAATCTTGCTGTTGTGCTGAAGGCGATGGAACCAATAGATGTACAAATCATGCGTAATCAGGAAAAACAAAACCTGTAATGCAATAGGCCATGCGGAAACAATTTGAAGCCGTGAAAGATGAAAATGATGGTCGATGGGAAGGATGATGTAATCGAAGATGAGTATTCCGAGGAAGTAGCTTTGAATCAGCGAATACCATACGAAATCCAGCCAGAACCCTTCGCGGAAAATTTTCAAGCCTTTCCGGTAAGGGTAAAGTCTTTCAAGGAGGATGATAACTCCCGTTCCTGCAAAAAATAAAGTGGTTGTGACAACCTTTACCGGAATATCAAACATGGCAACTTAAACTCAAATCCGAATTTCGGATTTTAAACCGGTTCTGCCTTTGCATTTTGAGCAGCGACCGCATTATTGCGCAGCTTGCGGAGGGCGCTCTTCTCACTATCATACACGCGCTTGATGCCATCGCCCAGTGCATTTTCTATATCGCGGATGTCTCTCACCAGTTTCACCATGCCGCCCGGTTCCACCGATGCCGCCTGGTCGGAACCCCACATGGCGCGGTCCAATGTGACATGCCTTTCCACAAAACACGCTCCGCATGCAACAGCAGCAAGCGTTGGCGCCAGACCTGTTTCATGCCCTGAATATCCAACCGGCACGTTCGGAAACCGGCTCCTGAGCGTATGAATCATATTCAGGTTCAATTCCTTCACATCACACGGATATGCAGAGGTGCTGTGCGCGAGCATCAAATTCTTTATCCCAACAGCCGCAACCCCTTGTTTGATTTCCTCGAAAGTTGACATGCCCGTTGAGAGGATCAATGGCTTGCCCGTTTCCTGCATGGCAACTAACAGGTCGTGATTGGTGAGCGTGGCGGAAGCTGCTTTATACAGCGGAGGATTGAACTGCTCCATGAACTCCACAGACGGCTCATCCCAGCAGGAGGCAAACCAATCAATCTTCAGCTTGCGGCAATATTTGTCAATCTCCTGGTATTCCTTTAGCCCAAATTCCACTTTGTATCTGTAATCAATGTAAGGCATCCGCCCCCATGGAGTATCGCGTTCCACATACCACTGGTCTTTCGGGGTGCATACTTCAGGTCGCCTCTTCTGAAACTTCACCGCATCGAAACCTGCTTTCACCGCCTCATCAATCAGTTTTTTGGCTGTCTCCAGCGAACCGTTGTGGTTGATCCCAATTTCTGCAATAATATAAACGGACTGTCCGTGTCCTATTTTCGTTCCGTTGCGTAATTCGATGGCGGGTTCTGCGATATTCCTCAGCTTTCTGACTTTCATATTCTTAGTAATTGGAATCGAAAATACTCCGATACGGAAGAGCGGAGGTTGATATTAGTCAAATAGCCGTCCAGCCGCCATCTACAACGAGGTTGGCGCCTGTCATGTATGCGGAGGCATCGCTGGCAAGGTAGATGAGCGCTCCTTGGTAATCGGTCGGTGCAGCCATGCGTCCCAGCAGCGTTTTGCGGGAATAGTTCTTGACAAAAAATTCATTCTGGTTATTTTCAACTCCTCCGGGAGAGAGCGTATTAACCCGAACGCCTTTGCTTCCCCAATACGCGGCAAGAAATCGGGTGAAATTGATGACGGCACCCTTTGTGGTTGGATAAGAAGCCGATTTGTAGAATTTCTGCTTGCCTTTTTCGTCAACATAAATGGATTGGTCGGGACCCACCATTCCATAAGTGGAGGCTACGTTGATGATGCTGCCCTTGCCTTGCTTTGCCATTGGCGCGCCAAGAATTTGCGAGCATAGAAAAACCCCGGTGACGTTCACATCCAAAGATTTCTGCCACATCTCCAACGGATAATTTTCAAACTTCGATTGTTCTGCAGCGAGCGAAGGGTTTTCAAACATATCATTGATAGCGGCATTGTTCACCAGCACATCAATGTGTCCGAATTTTTTCAGAACCGCATCGCGCACATCCTTCACTGATTTTTCATTCGTAACATCTATCACCAATCCCAGATGATTTTTTCCAAGTTTTTGCGCGAATGTCTTAACCGCTTTTTCTGAGATGTCAGTGGCAATCACGTTTGCGCCCGCCTCAGCCAATGCTGCGCAGTGATGCCTGCCGATTAATCCGCAGGCGCCAGTGACGATGGCAACTTTACCTTTCAGAGAAAAGAGTTTCATGATAATTAAGAAGGGAGTTATTTCCTTTTTGAACGCTGCGTTTTGTTATTTGATAATTTCAGCCCGGTTTCTCTTTCGAACAAACATTTTGCTTGGGTAAGTGTCATAATAGGAGATTCCTCACAAAGTTTTGCTTCTCTTTCTGATTCCTCCAATGTTGGCTTTCGGCTGTCTGGTCTTATCCGGAATTCTTCATTATCTGGTGTTAAGTTGTTCGTTGTCCTTTTTTTCATGAGAAGATGAATTAATGTCAAACCCTCGCTCCCCTCTCCTTTGGAGAGGGACTTAGGGGTGAGGCTGGTTTCATATTAAAATCGCTCACCTTCCTGAACACCGCCTGCACCGGCTCTCCGCGCAGCATGGATGCAATGTTCTTTTCCTCCACAGCTTTCTTCAGAATCGGCAACACATCGCGGTACGCTTTCAGCGTGTAGGCAATGTCCTCATCAGAATGGCTGAAACTCATATTATGAAATCCTGCCCACAATATTCCACGCTTGATCATCTCCTGTTGCACCAATGATTTCATCAGCAGCGGATCGCCTGCTGAAGCATTGAAATTGACAATCGTGCGACAATCATAGCCCGTGCAATTCGTATAACTCATCCCCAACTCCGCGGCAATCTTATTATATCCTTCCCGCAGCAGTTTCCCTTTCTCCGCGAGATATGCCGGAACGTTTTTGTCAATCAACTCCTGTATCGTTGCCTTTGCCGCAGCCAGCGACAACGCCTCACCTCCAAACGTTGTGAAGAAAAAAACTTCTTCTTCGAACAACTGCATCACGTCTTTTCTGCCAGTCAAAAATGAAATGGGCATTCCGTTCGCTACCGCCTTAGAATAAGTCGCGAGGTCGGGTTTGATATTGAAAAATTCCTGCGCACCGCCCACTGCAATGCGGAATCCCGTCCACATCTCATCGAAAATCAAAAGCGTTCCATTTTGCTTGCAAAGTTTTTGTAACTCTTGCAGGAAATTATTTTTCGGAGCCTCAAACACAAAAGGCTCCAGTATCACTGCCGCCACATCTTCGTCCAGTGAATTTTTTACCGACTCCAGATCATTGTAGCCGAAAGTGTAGGTCAGTTCCTTCACCTCCTGCGGAATGCCTTTGTTCCGCGAAGTCACGCTGATATACCAGTCATGCCAGCCGTGATACCCGCAGCACATTATTTTTCTTCTCCCCGTAAACGCGCGCGCGATGCGGATCGCTGCGCTGGTTACATCCGCGCCACTCTTGCTGATGCGCACCGATTCCACGTTCGGAATAATCTTATGCAGCATCTCGCACACCTCCACTTCCAACTCGTGCATCAGCGAAAAGGTGATGCCGTCTTTCAGTTGGGCGCGGATCGCGTCATCCACCTTGTCATAACAATAGCCCAGAGAAATAGGCCCGATGCCCATGTTGTAATCAATGTATTCGTTGCCGTCCGTGTCCCACACGTGCGAACCTTTGCCGCGCTTCAGGTATTTGGGCGCCACCCCCTTGATGAACTGCGTGGGACCCTTCGCCAGCGTCTGCGTTACGGGATGCATGATTTTCCGCGACCTATCATATAACTCGTTCGAGCGCGTGATATCGGGATAATCCTTGTTGAATTGCGGTGTGTTGGGCATGTGTCCGATGATTTTTGGATGCCAAGTTAGAAAGAATTGACTCTTGTTCTGAAGTGGATTCAGCGAGTGACTTCGTTCGCGCAATGGTACCTTTAGTGGTGCCTGACTTAGATTGGATTCGGAATTATTTATACCGAAACAAGTCAGGTTTTCGAACAATTGAACTGTGGAATGTCCGGTATTAACCAAGAGTACGTCTTTTTCCTTCGGAAATTCGACTACTCTTGGTA
>CAZCXH010000171.1:0-10647 GCA_964502525.1 uncultured Chitinophagaceae bacterium | reverse complement strand
TGGCTGAAGCCAACGGCAATGAAGCTATCCAACATTTTAATGCGTGTTGCCCTGTTCGGTAATGCAATATTGGAAATCAAATGCGTATTATACCAAAATATTAATGGGAGCAAGAAATAGTACATAATTCATTCCGCTTCAAGCCGCAAGCTACAAGCTGCAAGTTTTGGCCAGCTTGAGGCTTGAAGCCAGTGGCTTAAAGCTAATACCTGAAAAATATGCACTAAATGATGAACTTATTAATAACTCAGATTTTCGAACAATTGAACTGTAGAATGTCCGGTATTAACCAAGAGTACGTCTCTTTCCTTCGGAAATTCGACTACTCTTGGTATAATTCTTTGTTTCTTCAAACAACTTCACCGCCTTCTGAAAATCCACATTCCCTCCGCTCAGAATTACGCCCGCTTTCTTTCCTTCCACCTGATCTTTTATTTTCACCAAAGCAGCTACGGCAACTGCCGATGACGGCTCGATGATGAACTTCATCCGCTCCCATACCCATCTCATGCACTGGATAATTTCACTTTCGGTGACTGTTACCACGTCATCCGCATTCTTCTTAATGATGGAAAATGTCAGTTCGCTCAGCGATGTCAGCAATCCGTCTGCGCAGGTTGTTGGATTTAGGGAAGGAATAAGTTTTCCGGACATAAACGATTTGTATGCATCATCGGCTCCTTCCGGCTCGCAGCCGATCATGCTAATTTTCGGGCAAAGATGCTTTCCTGAAATGGATGAACCGCTCAACAATCCGCCACCGCCAACAGGCGCAAAAACGTAATCCATTGCACCAACATCTTCAAACAACTCTTTAAAAGCAGTCCCTTGTCCGGCAATAATCAGCGGATGGTCGTAAGGAGGAATGAAAACCGCTCCTGTTTCTTCATTAATCCTTTTTGCTGTTGCTTCACGTGCTTCTAAAGTTGGCTTGCAAAAGATCACTTCACCGCCATATCCTTTGACCGCATTCACTTTCACCTGCGGTGAGTTTTCAGGCATTACAATGTAAGCTCTGGATTTTTTCCATTGCGCAGCAAGGGCGAGCGCCTGGGCGTGGTTGCCTGATGAATGTGTAAGAACTCCTTGTTTTAGTTCATCTTCATTAAGGCTGAATACCGCATTGGTGGCACCGCGAATTTTGAACGCCCCGACTCGCTGAAGGTTTTCGCACTTGAAATAAATATTGCCTCCCGTCAGTTCATTGAAAAATCTTGATGTGAAAACGGGAGTCCGGTGAATATACGGCTTGATGCGCTCATGCGCGGCTTCAATATCTTGATAAGCGGGGATAGACGACATCACAATAGTTGTTCCTTCTACACTTCCCACACCACCATTTCATCCGATGAATACCATCCTCCGAATTTCTCCGAATATTTCTCTTCAACTATCCTGCGCTTTATTTTCAGGGAGGGCGTGAGGAAACTGTTTTCCACCGTCCACTCTTCACGCACCACCACCACTTTCTTGAGCCGCTCGTGCGATTCAAGGGAGGGATTGAGCGATTCGAGCGTCTGGCTCAGGCTTTCGGTCACATCTCGCTGCTCTTTTTTCCGCGCATCGGCAGAAAGGACGATGAGCGCCATGGGCTGTGGCATGTTGGCTCCCACGATGCACACCTGCTCGATATGCTGGTCTTTGGAAAGGCTCATCTCGATGGGCGCAGGTGAAACATATTTGCCCTTATCTGTTTTGAAAATCTCTTTCACGCGTCCGGTAATTTTCACAAAGCCTTCGCTGTCAACCATTGCAGTATCGCCTGTGTGGAGCCAGCCATCGCGCAATGTTTGGGCTGTGAGCTCAGGCTCTTTGTAATATCCCTCCATGTTTGCCTGCGATCGCACCAGCAACTCGCCATTGTCCGCAACCTTTACTTCCACATCCGGAAAGGGTTGTCCGGCATATCCCACTTTGATGTGGTCATGGCGTGTGAAATGGGAGTAGGCGCAGTTTTCCGTCATGGCATACACTTCCTGTATGTTGATGCCAATCTTCCGGTACCATTCAAGCAGGGTGGCGGGGATGGGAGCGGCACCGCTGAAGAAATATTTCACTTTGTGCAGCCCCAGCCCCTTCTTGATTTTCTCTTTCACCAATGATGAAACGATGGGTATGGAGAGCAGCGCGTCCAATTTATTTTGCGGCAGCTTCTCAAGGATTCCCATCTGGAATTTCGTCCAGATGCGCGGCACCGCAACGAACAAAGTAGGGGAGGCTTCCTGCAGGTTTTTCACAAATAAGTCAAGCGATTCGGCAAAATAGACTTCAGCGCCTATATAAAAACTGTTCAATTCAACAAACATCCTCTCTGCAATGTGCGACAAAGGAAGGTAAGAAAAAAGGCGGTGATGTTCGGTTCCGGGCCGGATTACTTCAAGTGCGTTCACCATGGCATGAGCCATCGCCTTGCTCTTAAGCATCACGCCTTTCGGGTTGCCCGTAGTGCCCGATGTGTAGATGATGGTAAGGATTTCATCAGAAGAAACCGGTGAATACTCCGGCAGGGGAGGATATTCCTTCAGGATGTCATCCCATTTCCAGCAGCCATCCGGCCCGTAAAACGGAAATGAGATGCAGCATACCCTGCGTGGAACACCGGATTTCATCCCGCCCCAGTCATCAAGTTTGCCGACAAACAACACCTCCGCTTCGCTGTGCTCTAAAACGTATTGAATTGTTTTGGCATTGATATTGGGATAAAGCGGCACCGAGACATGCCCGCTGAGCATGATGGCGAGATCGCTCATAATCCAGTGAGCGCAGTTCTTCGACACGATGGCGATGCGCGAACCGCGGGGAAGGTTGAGCGAATGAAAGTAAGCGGCAATCCTTCGCGCTTCATCGCCTGCCTGGCGGTATGTCCACGTATGCCATTTGCCGGCAACGGGCTGGTGAAAAAATACGCGTTCGGGATGATCGCGCTCCAACTCAAGGAACTTCTCTATGGGGGTTGCCGCAGCGGATTTCATATAAACAAAAATAAAAAAATCAGCCGCATATACAAATTCATGCATCCGCTTCGTTTATTTGCCGGTTTTTTTGGAATAAGCTATTAACAGGTTTATCCGGTCCTCAGAAGCGCTATGTATGAAGCGTTTGCGTCCTGATGCCGGAAGTTGATGCCGCGAGATTGTGCATCAACTGTTGATAACTATTTAATGAATTCGACACTTATCATGCAACCATTTTCTAACTTTTAATTACAACTTTGTTCGTTCTCAAAAAATCTGCGCTATGAAGTCAACCATGCTGGAATATTCAAAGTCAATATTGGAGAAAGTGAGTTTTGATCCCGATTTGTTTCAGAAAGAACTGAAGAAAGCCCTGAAGCTGCTGAACCCGGAGGAGGTGCGGGAGCTTATCCTTTGGTGCAGGGCGCATTTCAGCTATGAGTTACCAATGGCGTGAATGGTGCATCCTTTTTTTCCTCTCTTTTTCTTTCCTCAGCGGACAGGGCATCCTAATTTTAAGCTTCTCTCCTTGAAAACGATTCGCATAATTTGATAGAACCAGTTAAGATTAGAACCAACTCCAATGGCATTCAGGAGGAGGCTGTCCTTATAGGATTGATAACTCCCTCCCAGCCCGAACCCTTGCTGAACGAATATTTGGACGAGTTGGAATTTCTTGCCCGCACAGCAGGCGCCAGAACAGCGAAGCGCTTTTTTCAGAAACTCGACCATCCTGACCCGCGCACTTATGTGGGCAGGGGCAAATTGGATGAAATAAAAAAGTATGTGCAGGACAAAGAGATTGACCTCGCCATTTTCGATGACGAGATTTCTCCGGCCCAGCAGCGCAACATCGAAAAAGAGCTGCGCTGCAAAGTGGTTGACCGCAGCATGCTGATCCTCGACATCTTCGCTCAGCGCGCCAGAACCCAGCAAGCGACAACGCAAGTTGAGTTAGCGCAGATGATGTATTTGCTTCCAAGACTGCGCGGAATGTGGGAGCACCTCGACCGCGTGAAGGGCGGCATCGGCATGCGCGGTGCCGGTGAAAAAGAAATAGAAACCGACAGGCGCATTATCAAGACCAAGATTTCGGTTCTGAAAGACAAATTAGAAAAGATTGACAGGCAAAATGCCACGCAGCGTAAATCGAGAGGCGAGCTGATTCGGGTGGCGCTGGTGGGTTATACCAATGTAGGCAAATCAACCATCATGAATTTGCTGAGCAAGTCAGACATACTTGCTGAAAATAAATTGTTTGCCACGGTGGACACGACCGTGAGAAAAGTGGTGATAGACAATGTGCCTTTTCTGTTATCTGACACGGTGGGCTTTATCCGCAAGCTGCCGCATCATCTGGTGGAGAGTTTCAAGTCAACGCTTGATGAAGTGCGCGAGTCCGATATTCTTCTGCATGTCGTTGACATCTCTCACCCGCATTTTGAAGACCAGATCAATGTGGTAAACCAAACCTTGTCGGAAATTGGCGCGAACGACAAAAAGATATTCCTTGTGTTCAACAAGCTGGATGCCTATGAAGAGCAGCAGTTTGACGAATATCTTTCAGAAGAGGTGAAGCGCGAAATACTAAATGACCTGAAAAAATCGTGGCAAAAACAAACCAACAACAGTTGCGTGTTTGTGTCAGCCACAAAGAAGATGAATATTGAAGACTTGCGTTCGCGCCTGATACTCGAGGTCACCGAGCTATATCATAAGCGATACCCGTATAAAACGGGATATTTTTAGAGGGCGCGCGCGGAGAGGGAGCTTGCAAAATGCGCGTGATTTTGTCGCGAGGGCTTGTGTTAGTTGATTGGTTAATTGGTTAATTGGTAACTGAAGATCATCTTGTTGCGGTTTTGCTGTAGCTCTTGAAGTAGAGGGGTCGTTGTTGGCGGAGACATTTGAGCTTGCGGTTTTCTTCTGCCTGATGTTGTTTCCAATTCTCATTATCAGGAAGCCGGGTTGGGAGGGGTTGCAGAGGCGGGGACAAACTCGGTGGTGAAGCAGGTGATTACAGACGCGGAGGGGAAGTTCAGCGCACCGCAACCCGCCCGCGGGAGATTTTGATTTTCGCTGGAAACTGGACGGCTATATGACGGTGATCGAAACGAACGTGCAAATTGCAGCAGGGAAGGAACTGAAACGGAAGATTGTGATGATCGAAAGGGGCGAAAGCCATCGCTGTTGCAAGGAAAAGAATTGGATAACGATTATCTCGTGCCGGTTTCATTATGTGAAAAGAGAAACCTTCTTTTGATTTTTCAAATTGATATCGCCTACTTCAAATTACTTAGCTTTAATTAGCTTTACCTTAATGATTATTCACTATGATTGTGTCTAACAAGCTAACTCAAATGCAACTGGAACTACTCAAAAGTTTCAGGCGCAGCACTGACGGGAAACAATTACAGGAAGTGAAGTCATTACTCAATTTTTATTTCCGAAAGAAATTAGATGCTGCCATTGACAAAGAGGAAAAAAACCGCAACTACACCGCATCCATTTATAAAGAATGGCTGAGTAAATCTTCCTGTTAACTTCCTGCTGAGTGAATGTCGTTTTGGACACCAATTATTTTGTCAGTTGCATCGGGAGGAAATCGCCTTACAGAAAAGTATTCGATGCACAATGACGTTGCAGCAATTCATGGAGCATGTTGAACGATAGCGCTCATAACCATGCGGTCAACTGTGCCATGCGCCTGCAGAATGACACCAGATACGTTAAATAAAAATGAAAATAATCGCAGCGTTTTTTGTGCTATGGACAATACTTGCAATACCGGTTTCCGCCCAGCAAGTTCAGTGGGCTTCTTCGGTTGTAAACTATTCCTCCCAGAAAGGAACAACCGAATATTCCGCGCTGCAGGCATTGGGTGAACCCAACTCCATGCCTTCAAAAGGTTATTCCGCCACAGCATGGGAAGCGGCAACGGACGACCGGAAGGAATTTCTGCATGTGAACTTTGCGAACCCGATGAAGATTAAGCAGGTCATCATTGCTGAAAACTTTCATCCCGGTGCGGTTTACAAGGTAACGCTTTATGATGAAGCCGGAAACATGTATGATGTTTTCAAAGAAAAAGCCGACACGCTCGACATCTTCAGCCGCTTCCTGCAAATCAAATTTGATGAAACGCCTTACAAGGTGAAAGAGGTGATGGTGCGCCTCGATTGCCGCATTGTTCCCGGTGAAAACCAGGTTGACGCCATCGGTATCGCCAGTCATCACGAAGATTTGAGCGCGGAAGTGAAAGTGGCAAAGGACGTGAAGTTTTTTTCGAAAGCTGAAAAGCTGAGCGCCAACATCAATTCGGAATACACGGAAGTGAACCCGATTATTTCTCCCGATGGAAAAACGCTGTTTGTCAACCGCAAGGATTATCCGCCCAACAAAGCCGATGACGAAATCTGGTTTTCGCAATTGCAAACGGACGGTGAGTGGGAAAAGTTGACGAACATTGGCGCACCGCTGAATAATTCAGGGCACAACTTCGTCAACTCCGTAACGCCTGACGGGAACACCATGCTGCTGGGCAATGAATATTATGCAGACCCCAACGCTTGGGGCAACGGATTTTCCATTACGCGCAGAACCGCAAAGGGATGGAGTTTTCCTGAAAATGCCCGCGTGAAAAATTTCGTCAACACCGACCGCTACGTCAATTTCTTTCTTACCAATGACGGGCGCAGAGTGCTGATGAACATCGCACGCGAAGACACGCGTGGCAGCAGCGATTTATATGTTTCTTTTCTGCAGCCTGACGGCTCGTGGACGGAATCCCGGAGCCTCGGCAACACCATCAACTCCACGGGCAGCGAATGCTGCGCGTTCATGGCGTCCGATGGCGTAACGCTTTATTTTTCCTCTGACGGCTACAACACCTATGGCAGTAACGACATCTTCATGAGCCGCAGGCTGGATGATTCGTGGCAGAAATGGACGGAGCCGCTTAACATCGGCAATGACGTGAACAGCGCTGCGTGGGACGCTTACTTTACGATTCCCGCGAAAGGTGATTACGCTTATTTCGTCCGCGATGGCGACATCTACCGCATCCGCATCGCGGAGGAAATCAAGCCGCAACCCGTGGTACTCGTGAGCGGAATTGTTTACAATCAGAAAACAAATGCAATCATCGGTGACGCGCATATCCGCTACGAATATCTGCCTGGTGGAAATGAAGCGGGCATCGCCACCAGCCATCCTGTGACGGGCGAGTACAAAATCGTTTTGCCTGCGGGTTATGATTACGGATTTCTTGCCAATGAAAAAGGCTACCTGCCGGAGTCTGACAATCTCAACACGAAAGATTTGAGGGAGTATGTTGAAATCAAACGCGATTTATATCTGGTTCCCGTGGAAGTCGGACAAACGGTGCGGCTCAATAACATCTTTTTTGATTTCGGCAAAGCAACGCTGCGCGAAGAATCCTTTCCCGAATTGGACAGGGTGGTGAAATTCCTCAATGAAAATCCAAACGCCCGAATCAACATCAGCGGGCACACCGACAACGTGGGCAGCGATGACGAAAACATGAAACTTTCCGCTGCGCGCGCCAAAGCGGTAATGGATTATCTGATTGCAAAGAAAATCACAGCCACCCGGCTGCAGTCAAAAGGTTATGGCGAAAGCCATCCTGTGGCAACGAACGACACCGAAGAAGGAAGGCAACTGAACAGGCGCGTGGAGTTTACGATTGCTGGATTGTAAGGAATTCAGCTACACCGCCTTCACTTCCGATACTAAATTCTGCAACGAGGTTTTTGCATCACCAAACAACATCCTGTTTTTCGGATGGAAGAAGAGTTCGTTTTCGATGCCTGCATAGCCCTTGCCCATGCTGCGTTTCATCACAATGATGTTTTTCGCCTCATCCACATCGAGGATCGGCATGCCGTAAATCGGACTTGAGGTGTCTTTTCTTGCGGCAGGATTCACCACATCATTCGCGCCAATTACCAGCACGACATCGGTGTTTGGAAATTGTGCATTGGCATCTTCCATCTCGAGCAGCTTGGGGTAGGGGACGTCCGCTTCTGCGAGCAGCACGTTCATGTGCCCGGGCATTCTTCCAGCTACCGGGTGAATGGCGTAAAAAACCTCGACTCCTT
Organism: uncultured Chitinophagaceae bacterium; assembly: GCA_964502525.1. Taxonomy (GTDB): domain Bacteria; phylum Bacteroidota; class Bacteroidia; order Chitinophagales; family CAIOSU01; genus DATLYB01. The sequence continues at coordinate 2,573 of CAZCXH010000171.1, read as the reverse complement.
TTTCTTCCAGCATTTTTTCCAATTCGTGGCAAACATGCTGCGCCTGCGCTACCGCAAGACCATATCCGGGCACTATCGCCACTTTTTGAGAATAACTTAACAATACTGCAGCATCGCTGACTGAAATTTCCTTAATACTACCGGCAATGCCGGATTTAGCGCCTGCTGCGCCACCTCCGCCAAATGAGCCGATAATCACATTCATCAGTGAGCGGTTCATGGCATTGCACATCAGGATGGTAAGAATGGTCCCGGCAGAGCCTACCAAAATCCCGCCCGTGAGCATCGCCTGGTTGCTGTAGAGGAAACCTCCGAAAGCGGCAGCCATGCCCGTGAAGGAGTTGAGCAGGGAAATCACCACCGGCATGTCAGCACCGCCAATCGGAATCACAAAGCAGATTCCGTAAATGAGCGAGATGCCGAGAATCACATACATCATCATCGCTGACGGAACATCCATAAAAGCAAAATAGCCTCCAAGAACGAGAATGGTGACGAGAAGTCCAATGTTTAGAATCTGATTGAACGGCAGCGCTTTGTCCTTGATTTTTTCCTCCAGCTTTCCATAGGCGATCATGCTGCCGGCAAACGATACGCTCCCGATGATGAGTCCGAGAATCATTACGATGCCCAACCCGGCAGGAATTGCAGCGCCATGATGAATTGCATGATTAAATTCCACAATGGAAATCACAGCCGCGCACGCTCCGCCCATTCCGTTGAAGAACGACACCATCTGCGGCATGGCGGTCATCTTCACTTTCTTTGCCATCATGTAGCCGATGACAGTTCCCAAAATCATTCCTCCGAAAATCCAGACATAGTTGCCAAGCTTCTGTCCATCCTTTTCATACAAGAAGATGGTAGCAAAAATCCCGATAAACATTCCCACTGCCGCAATGCTGTTCCCGCGCCTTGCCGTATCGGGATGGCTCAGCATCTTCAATCCGAGGATGAACGTAATAGAGGCAATGATGTAAGAGAGTTCTAAGATGGATAAGCCCAGCATCCGTTTAGTTTATAGTTTAATGTCTAAAGTTTAAGGTTGGCGTTCAATTGGCACATCAGCATATCAGCTAGTCATCACATCATTTCTTCTTCTCTTTTTTCTTAAACATCTCCAACATCCGGTCCGTCACCACAAAGCCCCCCACAACATTCAGCGTTCCGAGGATCACTGCGAGAAAGCCGAAGATGAGCGCGAGATAATTATCGGGTTCAGCCTGACCCATCACGATGATGGCGCCAATGATAACAACGCCATGAATGGCGTTGGCGCCCGACATCAGGGGAGTGTGCAACACTGCGGGCACATTGGAGATGACCTCGATGCCGAGAAAAATAGAAAGGATGATGAGGAAAATAAATTCGCGGTGTTCGTAAAATAATTGCAGCGTCTGTTCCATTTATGATACGGTTTCATACATTGTTTTCTTCACGCGATCGCTGACGACTTCGCCATGGTGCGTGACGCAGGTTCCTTTCACGATGTCATCTTCGAAGTTCAGGTTCAGGTTGCCTTCTTTCGTAATGATGAGCTTCAAAAAGTTGATGACGTTTTTACCGAACATCTTGCTGGCATCCGAAGGCATGGTGGATGCCAGGTTGGAATCACCGATGATCGTAACTCCCTTGTGTTGAATCACCGCGTTATTCTTAGCCACTTCGCAATTACCGCCTGTAGATGCAGCCAAATCCACAATCACCGAGCCGGGTTGCATCGCTTCGACTGTTTCTTTAGTGATGAGCAAAGGCGCTTTCCTTCCGGGAATCTGCGCGGTGCAGATAATGATGTTTGACTTGCTTGCGTGGTCGTGAATGAGCTGACGTTGTTTTTGTTTGAATTCTTCAGTTTGTTCCACAGCGTAGCCGCCAGCGCTTGCCTCATCGCGCGCCCCTTCCACCTTCACGAATTTCGCCCCGAGGCTTTTCACTTCTTCTTCTGCGGCAGCGCGAACGTCAAACGCTTCAACTACTGCGCCCAGCTTTCTTGATGTTGCAATCGCCTGCAATCCCGCTACGCCAGCGCCAAGTATCAAAACTTTCGATGGCGTGATGCTTCCGGCAGCGGTCATAAACATCGGGAAGAAGCGCGGAGAATGTTGTGCAGCAAGCAGCACTGCTTTGTACCCCGAAACAGTTGCCATAGATGAAAGAACGTCCATCGCCTGGGCGCGCGTAGTGCGGGGGATAATGTCGAGGCTTAATGAAGTAAGTTTTTTCGACAGAAACTCTTCAACTAAACTCTTGTTGGTGAGCGGCTGAAATACGCTCATCCAGCATTGCCCTTCACGCAGTTGCGATAAATCACCCGGTTGTGGCGGATTGATGCAAATGACGAGGTCTGTGTTTTTCAATACGCTGCTTCTGTCTGAAACCTCTGCCCCTGCTTTCTTATAAGACTCATCATCAGCAAAAGCTTTAGCACCGGCATTATTCTCAACCTTCACCTTTACGTTCATCTTCACCAATGCCTGCACACTCTCAGGCAGCAAAGCAACGCGGTTTTCGCTATCAGGTTCTTTCAGCAGACCGATTGTCATTCTGTTTGAAAATTTTGGACGCGGCAAAAG
>CAZCXH010000170.1:0-10904 GCA_964502525.1 uncultured Chitinophagaceae bacterium | reverse complement strand
TACTTTTCAAGTAGCTCCTTTGCCCTTGTCCTATTTTTGATGCGATTGCCCTGATGATTTGATGATTCGGTGATTCGGTGATTCAATACCAAATACTAATACTCAATACTCAATACTCAATACCATAACCATCAATATCATCAGTGGTAATGTAGGGTTTGATTTTTTCAAACAGATTTTCATCAACCACATATATTTTCTTCAAGTCTTCAATGACGGTGAAAGCCCCATGATGCTGCCGGTAATTCACGATCGCCTTTGCAATATTTCTCCTGAAATATGGGTGCCTTTCCAACTCCTCCTGCGCGATAATGTTGATTGGCAGTTTTTTCGCCTTGGTTTCATCAACCGCGAGCGATGGTTTCATTATCTGAAAAAGCGCGGAGTCTATTCCATACACTTCCATCACCTGTTCCACGCTTACAAATCCTCCGAGCCGGTTGCGGTATTTAATGATCCGGGTGGACAAAGTAAGACCAATTCCGTTCACCCCTATAAGCGCAAGGCTGTCGGCAGAATTCAATTCGACCGCAACCTTCTCCCTGGGTCTGTATTCAGATTTTCTTTCGTAGTGAAAATCTCTTTTCGGTTGCGGCTTCCGTTCGGGCTGTTTGCGGTACACCGGTTTATCAAAAGGGTTCATGGCATACTTATCCCTGCTCTGCTCATCATCTTCGGCAATTACGATGTAAGGTTCTATCATCCTATAGGCACTGGTGTCAAAGCCATAGATTTTAAGCAGGTCATCCTTCTCCAAAAAAATTCCACCCTTTTCACGATAGTTCATAATAATGCGCGCAGTTCTTTCGCTTACGCCCAGTCTTTTCCAGTCATCTTCCGTAATCTCATTTGGATCGAAGTTGAAAAGTTCGTGCGAACCGGATTTTTGATGCTCCTTTTTTTGTTGAGCTAACTCCTGCCGTTGCTCAAATTCGGTTATCTCTTTTTGAAACTGCGAGAAATCAATTTCCTTTTGTTCTTTAAAAAACGATATGGCATAAGGGGAAAAAATCAGAATGACAATAATGATGAGCAGCACGATAATGCCATTGCGCTCGCCCCGTGAGAAAGAGAAGTATTCTTTGAGGAAGTTGAGCATCCTTCAGGTATTTGATAATACAAGATGTTTGCTTCGATGATGAAAAGTAGCAAATGATATCAGAAAATGAAAGAACCGGGTAAAAAAACCTACAGGAAAATCGAGCTGTTACCCCGAAACAAGCGTGAAAAACGAACCATGATCGGTCCGAAGGACTCCGGACTCCTTCGGTGGATATGCCATCAGGTGCTATTGGGGCACCAGTTCGGAAACCTGTTTACCGATGGTTATACCGAAAGTAGTAGAGTTTCCGAAGGAACGAGACGTACTCTCGGTTAATACCGAACATTCTACGGTTTAATTTTTGAAAACCTGACGGCTGCAAAAAATGCCAATCCCGGGTTCTCATCGCTTCAGCGTACTGCTCAGCGCCACCATTCTTACAGCGGTGACTGCCGCTTCTTCGCCTTTATTGCCGCGCTTGCCGCCAGCGCGGTCTTTTGCCTGGACCAGGTTATTGGTGGTGAGCACTCCGTAAATGACGGGTTTTTTCAGCAGCAGGGAAAGCTGCATGATGCCGCTGGCAACGGCAGTATTGATGTATTCATCATGCTTGGTTTCTCCCTTGATGACGCAGCCCAGGCAGATGATGGCGTCAAGTTTTGATGATTCAGCAAGCATGCGCGCCCCTCCCGGCAGTTCAAAAGCTCCGGGAACATGAGCGACCATGATGTCTTTTTCTTTAACCCTGCACTTGATGAGCGTGCGCAGGCAGCCGTCCAGAAGGTGGAGCGTTATTTCGGGGTTGTAATCGGAAACGACCACTCCAAACTTCTTTCCCCGCCCGCTGTTGATCAGGGAAGAATCAAATTCCAAGAGACTTTTCAGGGATGCCGCCACGTTCTTAATCAATGATTGCGGAATAAATCCATCTGCATTGCAGTTAACTCACCATCGCAATGTACTTCTCAATCTCTCTGCCCTCATTAGAGTCAGGATATTCAGATTTTATTTTATTGAACATTTCGAGGGCATCTTCTTTGTTACCCTGCGCCTTCAGCGCCAGCCCGGCTTTGAAAAGATAATAAGGCGACAGCATATTGTTATTCGCTTTTGATGCCGCCTTTTTATAATGAGAAACAGCATCATCCATCTGCCCTTTTTCAGAATACGCGTCACCCAGGGCGCCCAGCCCCATTGCGCCAATGACAGGCTCGCTGGTGCTGAATTTTTTCAGGTAAGTGATGGCATTGTCGTAGTCGTCCATCCTCAGGTAGCAGATGCCTGCATAGTATTTTGACAAGCAGGCAGCCTTTGTCCAACTGTAGTCATCAATGATATTGAGAAAGCCGTCATAGTTGCCATCACCTTCGAGCGCCAGCCTGAACGAGTCCATCTCGAAATACTGCTGCGCCTTGAATATCTGCGATTGCGCCTCCTGCTCCCTGCCGGGAAGATAAAAATTGTTGATATATACCCCGGCAATGATCAGCGCCAGCAGGGCGCCTGCGCCATAAGAAATCAGCTTTTTATTTTTCTCGAAGAAATCTTCGGCTTTTGTGAAGACATCCTGTTCGTGTGCAGCTTGTTTGGGTTGTGTCATTTTAGTCTTTTATGAATGGATAATCTTGTTGGACGTAATTGTAATGATATAATTCCGAAGCATCGGGAAAAGGCGACTGCTCGGCAAATTCCACCGCATCCTCCACCGTTTTCATTATCTTCCGCTCGACAGCTTCCAGTTCCTTTTCCGTTGAATATTTATTTTTCAGCAATGTCTCCCTCACCTGCTCGATGGGGTCGTGTTTCTTGTATTCTTCCACCTCTTCTCTCGTCCTGTATTTCGCGGGATCAGACATGGAGTGCCCGCGGTAACGGTAAGTGACGATTTCAAGAAAGCTTGCACCGTCTCCTTTGCGGGCATGCTGCACGGCTTCTTCAATTGCTTTATGCACTGCCTCGCAACTCATGCCGTCAACCTGCGCGGAAGGCATGTCGTAAGCCGCGCCCAGGCGGTGAATATCCGTCACGTTGGACGAACGACCTACCGAAGTGCCCATCGCATACTGGTTATTCTCGCAAATGAATATCACCGGCAGTTTCCACAGCATCGCAAGGTTGAATGTTTCGTGAAGCGCTCCCTGCCTTACCGCGCCATCGCCAAAATAGCAGAGGCAAACATTATCGGTGCCCTTGTATTTTTCCGCGAACGCGATGCCCGCGCCAAGGGGAATGTGCGCTCCCACGATGGCATGACCGCCAAAGAAATAATGTTCTTTGGAAAAAAAATGCATGGAGCCTCCCCTACCCTTGCTGCAGCCTGTTGATTTTCCGAACAGTTCCGCCATGCACTCATTCGCTGATACCCCCTTTGCCAGAGCGAGGCCGTGGTCCCGGTAAGCTGTTATAATGGGATCTTCCTTGCGGATTGCCGAAACCGTTCCTGCCGCCACCGCTTCCTGTCCAATATACAAATGAAGAAATCCGCGAATTTTCTGCTGTCCGAAAAGCACGCCACAGCGCTCTTCAAACCGCCTGATGAGCAGCATCAGATCAAACCATTGGCGGTAGGTTTCTTTTGCTATCTTGCCGCTTTCTTTCTGTGCTTTGATTGCAGTAGCCATTCAAATATTGCGGGCAAAAATAGCTGATTTACTGTTTTCTGTTTGCGGTTTGCAGTTTACAGTTAATAGTTAATAACAAACCGTAAAAACTGTAAACTGCAAACCTCATGCGCCTCAACGCCATCTCGCTTCATAACTTCCGCAATTATGAGGACTCCTCTTTTTCCTTCGGCAAAAAACTGAATTGCATTACCGGCAGCAACGGCACGGGCAAGACGAACTTGCTCGATGCCATTTATTATTTGTGCATTACCAAATCATATTTCGCGGCAACCGAATTCCAAAACATAAGGCATGGGGCAAACCTGTTTGCGCTGCGCGGAGATATTGAACTGAACGGAATTCATCACGTATTGAAATGCAAGGTGGAAAAGGAAAAGCGGAAAGATTTTTATCTCGATGAAAAGCGGTATGAAAAACTTTCAGATCATGTAGGGCTGTTCCCTGTAGTATTCAGCACGCCCAATGATGTCGAGCTGATCTATGGCGGCAGCGAAGAGCGCAGGCGCTTTCTCGACCTGATGCTCTCTCAAACGGACCGCGCCTATCTTGAAAACCTGCTGGAATACAACAGGCTGCTGCTCCAAAGAAATTCACTGCTGAAGCAATTTGCGGAAAAGGGAAATTTTAATGCTTCCCTGCTGGAAGCGTACGCCAGCAAAATGGTGAAGCCCGCCACCTTCATCTTTGAAAGCAGGAAAAAAACGGCAGAGGAAATTTTGCCCTATATCAGCAAAACCTGCCTCTACTTCTCGCAGGAAAAAGAAAATATGAGCCTGGATTACGAATCCGATTTGCACCACGGTGACATGTGGCATCTGCTTGAAAAAAATACTGAGCGCGACAGAGCGCTGAAGCGAACTTCAGCCGGCATCCACCGCGATGATCTTGTTTTCCTGATGGATAACCGCGTCATCCGGAAGTTCGCATCGCAGGGGCAGCAGAAATCATTCCTTATCTCGCTCAAGCTTGCGCTGTTCCGCTGGCTGAAGGATAAAAAGCAAGTCGCGCCATTTCTATTGCTTGATGACATTTTCGATAAATTGGATCACGACCGCAGCGCGTTGCTGCTGGAACTTATTGCCAAAGACGGCTTCGGACAAATTTTCATCACCGACACGCAGCATGGAAGACTTGAGAATGTCTTTATTGGAAATAAGGAAGTGGAATTTTTTGAAATGGAAAATTATCCGGCAGAAAAATCCTGATTGATAGGTTTAAAATACCATAATCCGAAAGGAAAATGGAACGCTGATAACGCAGATTTCGGCTGATAATCGCAGATTTTTAATCCAGGTTAATATTCCTGATTTTAACAGTTTCACAGTTTCTTAAAATTCTGACTTAAATTTCAGGCTGCATTAGTATACCAAGAGCAGTCGAATTTCCGAAGGAAAGAGACGTACTCTTGGTTAATACCGAACATTCTTCAGTTCAATTGTTCGAAAACCTGAGTTGTTTCGGTATAAATCATCAATCGTCAATCGTCAATTTTTCCATGTCCGACCACAATCAAAAAACCATCAAACAGGCGCTGGAAGATGCGTTTGACTCCATGCGCATCAAACAGAAGGTTGCGGAAACGCGCCTGATCAGCTCATGGGAAACCGTGATGGGCAAAACGATCGCAAAGCATACGCGAAAAATTTTCCTCAGCAAGGGAACGCTGTTCATCTATCTCGATAATCCCGCCCTGAAGAATGAGCTTACCTATGCCCGCGAAAGGATTATTGAATTGGTGAATGAATCAGCGGGGGAAGAATTAATCAAGGATGTGGTGATCAAGTAATGCCGCCCGGCCTGCTTGCCCTCTTTCTTTTTGCAATAAGATAAATGCTTCCTGCAAGCAAGGTTCCGAAAACGATAAACATCAGCACGGGCGCCAGCAGGGAAAAAATGCTTCCAGCGAGTGAAAATAAATTCTCTGCCGTAGCCAGGAAAAAGTTGCCCGTTCCAACCGTGAATTTTGTTGACCCGAGGCGAGCCAGGCTGGTACCTGTTTGAATCAGCCCCGCTGCGCCACCGCCCGCAATGATGGCAACGCCCCATTTCACCATCGGATCAAACTCGGTGAACACCGAAGCCGCGACAATCGAGCCTGCAACCACCGAACTGGGAATGGCGATGCTGTCAAGGAGGTTGTCAATCACCGGAAAATAATATGCCGTGATTTCCAACACGCAAGCTGCCGCGAAAGCCGCGATCGCAGGGTAAGAAGCGATCCATTCGGAGCCGGAAGAAAGCGGAATGATGTCAAACTTTGCTGCCAGGCCCGTCACCAGCAGCGGAACGAAAACACGGAATCCGCAGCAGGCGCTTAAAGCAAGCCCTAAACACAAAGCCGGAATCAATTCTTTCAAATCCATCAGATCCAATGTTTGTCAAAGTTTACAAAGTGCATGCCGGGAGTATGGTCATGCCGCAGCAGATCGGCAATCTTTTCATAATCATGCCGGTTCTCGACAAAATCCAAATTCGCAATATTTACGATTAGGACAATTTGTTTCGTCAGCGTCTTGAAAAAATGCAGATATGCCTGCTGAATTTTTTCAAGATATTCCGCCCTGATGTCCCTTTCATACTCCCTGCCCCGCCTTGCAATGTTTAACAAAAGATTCATGACGTCATTATGAAGATAGATAATCATTTCCGGCTGAGGAATGTTCGGATAAATGATATTGAACAATCTTCTGTAAAGAAGATATTCATCTCCGGTGAGGTTGATGCCAGCGAACAACTGCGATTTGGCAAAGTGATAGTCGCTGACCACCGCCTGATTGAACATATCCCTGCCGGAAATCAGGCTCTTTAACTGCTGGTATCTCTCCGCCATGAAAAACAGCTCGAGCGGAAATGCGTACTGCGCGGGATTTTGGTAGAAGCGGGGCAGAAAGGGATTATCAGCAAAGCTTTCGAGGCAGAGCCTCGCATTCATGCCGGCAGCAATCTTTTCGGCAAGCGAAGTCTTGCCCGAGCCGATATTCCCTTCAATCGTGATGAAATTGTACTTCATTTTGAAACCGGTGAAGAGTGAAAAGGCGGGTAAAGACGCACGTCCAGTTCATCCCTACAGCGCGACAGCAAAACCTTTATCGTTAAGTCAAATTCAGGATGAATGAAATCAGGGGCGATTTCCGCAAGCGGCACGAGCGTGAACCGCCTGTTGGGCATTTGCGGGTGCGGCACGCTGAGCGATCCGGAGCGGTATATGAGGTCGCCCATCAGCAGGATGTCAATGTCAATTATGCGCGGTCCCCATTTTTCAATCCGCTTTCTGCCCATCATCTTCTCAACCGATTTGATTTTCTTCAATAGGGTTTCCGGTTCAAGATTGGTTTCAATCAATATCACCCGGTTCAGAAAAGCCGGCTGTCCCGCATTTCCCCAGGGAGCCGTTTCATAAATTGACGATTCCTGAATAACAGGCGCAACTCCATCACGAATTTTATTCAGCGCGACCGCCAGGCTTCGATAACGGTCGCCCTCATTGCTGCCCAACAGCAAATACGTTTTCATGATTTGGGTAAAAGTAGCAAATCAAGTATATTCGCCCCAACCTTTATTTAACAACAGGGCAGTTCTAAAAATCCTACCACTGACTCCCTCTCCATGTGTAGAGGGATGGGGTGAGGCGATAAAAAGAGCGACTTTTAGAACTGCCCGATAAAACCTTCATCGCCATGAAACAGTTTTTCAAATTTTTCTTCGCATCCGTTTTAGGAACCATATTCGGGTTGTTCACCCTGTTCTTCTTCGGATTCCTCTTCATCGCGGGCATTTCAGCCGCGATGAAATCGAAGGGCAAGGAAAGCGCGAAACCCAACTCCGTGCTGCATATCAGCCTTGATTACGACATCAGGGAGCGCACCGATAAAAATCCATTCAAGGATTTCAACTTCTCGTTCGAGCCGCAGATACATCTCGGACTGAATGACATCATCAAAAACATAAAAGCCGCAAAGACGGATGACAACATCAAGGGCATTTATCTCGAGGCAGGCGTGGCGCCATCAGGCATGGCAACGGTGGAAGCCGTGAGGAATGCGTTGATTGATTTCAAATCATCAGGAAAGTTTATAGTGGCTTATGGTGAAGTAATCACGCAAAAAGGCTATTACCTCGCGTCCGTTGCGGATGAGATTTACCTGAACCCCGTGGGATTCGTTGAGTTCAGGGGGCTCAATGCCGAGCGGATGTTCCTGAAAGGCATGTTCGACAAGCTGCAGATCGAGGCGCAGGTGATGTATGCCGGCAAATATAAAAGCGCAACTGAACCTTTCCGTCTGGATAAAATGAGCGATGCCAACCGCGAGCAGATCACCTACCTCATCAATGACTTTTATGCACATTTCATCAAAAAAATCAGCGAAGCGAGGAACCTGCCCGAAGCGGTGCTCGACAGCATTGCCGACAACATGCTCGTGAGAGACGCGGAAGATGCCGTGAAATACAACATGGTGAACGCGCTGGCATATTATGACGAAATTATCGCCAATCTGAAAACCAAAACCGGCACCGCGGCTGACGCCAAGCTGAACTCCATCAGCATCCAGAAATATGGCAAAGAAGATGAAGATAAAGATAAAGGCGGGAAAGGCGGGAAAGACAGGATTGCCGTGCTCTACGCTGAAGGAGGCATCGTTGACGGCAAAGGCGCGGAAGATGAGATCGGTTCAGAAAGATTTGCGAAAACCATCCGTGAAATCAGGGAAGATGATAAAGTGAAAGCGCTGGTGTTCAGGATCAATTCCGGAGGCGGCAGCGCGCTCGCTTCTGACGTTATCCTCCGCGAAATTCAGTTGGCTAACCAAAAAATGCCGGTCATCGTTTCCATGGGCGATGTGGCGGCATCAGGCGGATATTACATAGCTTGTCATGCAGATACGATTATCGCACAGCCCAACACCGTCACAGGATCCATAGGCGTATTCGGGCTGCTGCCCAATATGCAGGGATTTTTTAATAATCATCTCGGCATCACATTCGATGGCGTGAAAACCGGCAGGTTCTCCGACTTCGGTGACGCCTCGCGCCCGCTCACCGCTGAAGAAAGAAGCATCTTCCAGACCGTCATTGACAGCATCTACCTCGACTTCAAGGAGCGCGTTGCCTCCGGCAGGCATCAAACCGTTGAATACATTGACAGCATCGCGCAGGGGCGCGTCTGGACGGGAACGCAGGCCATGGCGCGCGGGCTGGTTGACGCCATCGGCAGCCTCGATGATGCCGTGGCAATCGCCTCGGAAAAAGCAGGCCTGGCGGAATATACATTAAAAGAATATCCAAAGCAGAAAGAGCCGCTCGAAATGATCCTCGAAGAATTCGGCTCGGAAGCCGCAACCTTCGTGATGAAAAAGAAACTCGGGCCATACTTCCCCGTGATGCAAAAGATCGAAGAAATTCAGCGTATGAAAGGCATACAGGCGCGGATGCCCTTTGAACTGGAGATATACTGATACCTCATCCCCTGACCCCTCTCCATGCGGAGAGGGGAAATGAAATGCCTTTACAAATTATTGCAGAGCAACAGTCGCGTTGAGCGCGGATGCGCGTTTCAGCCTCGCTCCCTGACCCCTCTGCACATGGAGAGAGGAAATTTAGTGCCGTTCAGAAAAGAAAAATTTTTTGCTTCAATTAAAAAAATCTGCCCCTGACTCTCCCTCGCTAGCGTCCCCGCGAGCGGGGGCGGGAAAGAGAGGGATGGGATGAGGTCATCAACGGATAAAATTTTGCAATAACTTAACACTACCTTGCAAAATATTTTGTAATTTGTGTTCTTAATGAAAAAGCAGGATATGATCGGCAAAATCGGGGGCGCCCACTACGACCGCCTGATGCACATGGTGCTGATCATCGGTGTTGACGGGAAGGTGAAATACATCAATGCAAGGGGCGCTGCGCTGCTGAAATATCCCAAGGGCAGGATAGCGGGCAAAAGCTGGCTGAAGCATTTCGCAGCGAAGGAATATCATCGGGGCATCAGGCAGCGGATTGCCGCAGCCGTCAGAAAGAAGAAGATTGAGGCGGGCTACGAATACCCCGTGAAATGCGGTGACGGCAAGATGCGCACCTTCAGATGGCATAACGCGCTCTTGTTTGACGATGCGGGAAAAACGTGGGGCATTCTGAAGACGGGCGAAGACGTTACCGCCCAGCGCATGGCTGAAAACAATCTCCGGGAGAGCGAAGAAAAATACCGCACGCTGGTTGAAAATATATTCCAGGTTGTTTATTACGTGGATTTCAAAGGGGATATCAGAAAAATATACCCCCGCATTTACCCCACTTTCGCCAACCAGCGGGTAAAGGAGTTTTCCGGCTATCCCCTGGAAGATTTTCAGAACGGGAAAATTATTTATCGCGATCACATTCATCCTGACGATCGCGAAATGACCGTTAAGCTTTTTTTCAAAATGATTGAAACAAAGAAGACGGTTTACCGCACCTATCGTTTCCGGCATAAAAACGGCACCTATAGATGGTTTGAGGATACGTTAATGCCCAAGCTGGATAAGAAGAAAAACGTGGCGGGGCTGTATGGAATGATCTATGAAATAACCGATAAGGTGCAGCAGATGGATACCATCCGGGAATATGAAAAATTCTTTTCCATATCTTCCGACCTGTTTTGCATCTCAAGCCCTGACGGCTATTTTATTAAAGTGAATCAGAGCTTCGAGCGGGTGCTTGGATACAGCGCGCACGAGATGGTCACAAGGCCGTTTTTAGATTTCGTCCACCCTGATGATGTCGAACGATCAATAAAAGAGGTCGAAAAATTTCAGCAGGGCGATCACACGGTCAATTTTGAAAACAGGTTCATCGCAAAAGACGGGAGGCATGTCTGGTTGTCGTGGACGTCAAACCCTCCCGATGACCAGGGGCGGGGGTATGCCACGGCAAGGGATATTACGGAGCAAAAGAACAAAGACGAACGGCTGCGGGAGAGCGAAGCCTTTCTGAATTCAATCGTTGATAACATCCCTGACATGATCTTTGTTAAGGATGCAAAAGATTTGAAATTTGTTCGCTTTAACAAAGCCGGTGAAGAATTGCTGGGGTATAAGAGGGACAATTTGATCGGGAAAAGCGACTACGATTTTTTTCCGAAAGAGGAAGCAGATTTCTTCACGAAAAAAGACCGGGAGGTGCTGAAGGGAGGCAAAATCCTTGGCATCCCAGAGGAGGAAATCAAAACCAGAAATAAAGGCGTGAGGTATCTGCACACCAAAAAAATCCCC
>CAZCXH010000169.1:0-10914 GCA_964502525.1 uncultured Chitinophagaceae bacterium | reverse complement strand
AGGGATGAAGCGCATCCGAATCATCGGTGTGGAGTATGACGAGCCGGATATGGCGGCATAATATTTTACTTTAAACGTGGCAGGCTTTCCGAAATCTTTCATAGGAAATGATTTGATAATTCAAATTCCGTTGATAGATTTCGGAAAGTTGATGCCGGTAGCAGCGCAATCTTTGGAAGAGCCTTTTATACTGCATTTCATCCCGCAGCAGCGCTGCCCTTGTTCCTGCCGGGTCAAAAAGTAGCGAACAAGCATAACTTCCGTATTGAAATTCTGATCAAGACAGGCGACATTTCTTTGTGATACTTTTGCACTCGCAAACCGCAGCGCGGCATTATGACCGAAGCCGAAATAAAAACCAATATCCCTCAATTTATCAGTGATAAAGCGGGTGGAAAAAAGGCGGGCCTGTCGCCCGGATCGCTGGTGTATATCGGACAGGAGCGCGCCTCCAAGCCGAAGATTACCGTTTTCAATTATACGTCTGAAGGCTATTCCGAGAAAACGGTTGAGACTATCGAAGAGTGCCTGCCTTATAAGGATGAAAAGTCGGTTACGTGGATCAATATTGACGGTGTTCATGACGTGGAACTGATTGATAAAATCGGCAATCTGTTTGAGTTGCACCCTTTGCTGCTGGAAGACGTGGTGAACACCACGCAGCGGCCCAAGATGGATGAGTTTGACGACCACCTGTTTGCAGTGCTGCGCATGCTGACGTATGATGAAAAGGAAAACTGCATCATGAGCGAGCAGGTGAGCATCGTGCTGTCGAAAAAGGTTGTGATCTCATTCCAGGAAGACGAGGGCGACCTCTATGATCCCATCCGCGCGCGCATCCGCGACAACAAGAGCAAGCTGCGTGATTTCGGCAGCGATTACCTCGTTTACCGCATTATGGACGTGACGGTTGACCATTATTACACGCTCATAGAGAAGCTGGGAGACAAAATAGAGCACTTGGAGGGAAAAGTGCTGCACCATCCGCCAAGAACCATATTACAGGAGATTCAGGATGTGAAAAAGGATTTGCTGCTGCTGCGCAGGTCGGTGTACCCGCTGCGCGAGGTGCTGGCAGCGATGACGCGTGATGACAACAAGATGATCGCGAAGAAGACGCAGAAATTCATCCGTGACGTGCATGACCACACGGTGCATGTGATTGAGGCGCTCGAGATGTTCCGCGAAACGGTGAACGGGCTGAAAGACGCCTACCACTCGCATCTCAATATCGAGATGAACAAAACCATTCAGACGCTCACCATCATCACCACGATCTTCATCCCGTTGTCGTTTATTGCAGGAGTGTATGGGATGAATTTTGAATACATGCCGGAGCTTACATCCAGATATGGCTATCCTGCAACGCTGGCGGTGATGGCTGCCTCAGCTGTGGGAATGTTGTTTTATTTCAGGAGGAGGAAGTGGCTGTAAGGGACTGTTTATAAAGTAGGCAAAGTCACAATGTGATGTCAAAAAGATAGCTATTGCCGGTTGTATATAAATAGCTATATCTGTTCATCCGGTATAGGACAAATTCACAGACCGCGCCTGCGGTAAAACAATCACGCCTAACTTATTCATTCAAAAGAAATCGGCCGGACTCCCCTCTCCGCTTGGAGCCATTTTGAGAGGGGTGGTGGGGCTGGATACACGCCATTGCCTGACAACAGGCTTCGGACAGATAAGGGAACACATGAATGCTATTGAATAACTTTGAATAAGTTTCCGCAAAAGCGCAGCGATGAAAAAGCTCGAATGCATCCTCCTCGTTGATGATGACAAGGTGTGCAACGCGGTGAATGAGGGCATCATCAACATGACGGACAACCATGTGAAGGTGCAGACCGCCCTCAACGGGCAAAGCGCGCTTGAGTTTTTGCGCGAGCATGGACACCACAGCCCCCAGTTGATATTGCTTGACCTGAACATGCCCGTGATGGATGGGTTGGCGTTTCTCGAAGAGTTCACCAGGCTGCCCGAACGGAAGCGCGAAAACATCGCCATCGTGATCCTTTCCTCATCGGGCTATGAAAAGGAGATGGAGCGCGCCCGCGGATACAAGGTGGTGCGCGCCTGCGTCACCAAGCCGCTCACGCCCGAAAAGATGGTAAGCATCATCGAGGAATGTTTCCGCGGCAGGAACGGCAAGATAAGAGCCGGAACGCCCGGCACCGCTTGATTCCTGCCGGGGCGGCTGTTTTTCCGCAATTACCGCGCCACAATCGTTTTAAAAAATACTTCCTTTTTGTGTTATGAACATCAGTGTGCGGTGTTCCGCACAATATGTGCTAAAATTTAATCACGAAATAACTGGAAATCGTTGCCGGCAAAAAGTAATTTCAAATCACCGTTCTTTCAAAGACAGTATTGCAATATATTTTTTAACCATTAAAAAACTGAAACCATGCAAGCAACATCAACATTAACCAACACGCAGGTTGTCAAGAACTGCTACCGCCTTTTCAACGAGGGCAAAACCGAAGACTTGCTCAACCTTGTCAGCGACAATGTTCAATGGATCGTTCCCGGTCCGCGCGAGATCCCCTATGCCGGCATCAGGGACGGGAAGCAATCCGTGGGACAATTTTTCAAGCTGGTGCAGGAAAACATTGACATCACCAAAATGGAACCGCGCGAATTCATCGAGCAGGGCGATAGGGTGGTGGTACTCGGCACGTGGGAAGGCAAAGTGAAGAAGACCGGGAAAGTTTCCAGGAGCGAATGGGCGATGGCATTCACGGTGAAAAATGAGAGGATCACGCGCTTCCAGGAATATTCGGACACGCATAATACTGCTGAAGCCTACAGGACGGCAAGCGGAAAATCGTCAGGCAATTAAAGGATGTAACCATTATTATTTATTATCTGATTATCTGTTTTTCATGAGCCGCCTCAAGGTCAATGTGAGGCGGCTTTTATTTTTATGGTTCATCGTAAAAATCCGTATCTGAAACTGAAACATTGATATCAATACCATTTCAGTTTATCACCTTATCATCTTAATTCATTCAACCTTAGTAACTGCGCCCTCCCGACCCAACCCGACCTTATTCACCTTATTAAGGCTGCCATAGCTTTTGATAAGGTAAATAAGGTTGTTACCTGGCGCGTATTGATGATTACTAAGGTTAAAAATCCGCATAAGGTTTTTTTATTAAATTTATTGAATTTCAAACTTTTCCATAGAAGACTTCCTGGAACCTTGTTTATTTTGAGGTACGCATTTTTGCGATGAACCATTTTTATATATCATCACGCATAGCGCGCGAGAATGCTTTCAACCGAAGCCGCATATCCTCCCCCGAACAGATTCACGTGCACCAGTAATGGATAAAGGTTGCAGATTTCTTTGCGGATTTCAAATCCAGGTTGCAATGGAAAGGCTTCATGGTAAGCATTATAGAACCTTGCTTCAAAACCTCCGAAAAGCTGCGTGAAGGCAATCTCCATTTCACGGTGTCCGTAATAGATTGCAGGGTCAATGAGGCAGGCTTCTCCGTCATCCGCAGTCATGAAGTTGCCGCTCCACAAATCGCCATGGAGCAGCGCGGGAGGTTCTTCCGGCAAGAGACCTTCAAGCTTCTTATATAATGATTCAAATTGGCTGATATGTTTTTCCGATAACAATCCATTCTCAAGGGCAAGCTGCGCCTGTTTCTGCAGCCGCTCCTCAATGAAAAATGACTTCCAGTCGTCATGCCGCCTGTTGATTTGTTTCAGCGAGCCGATGTAATTGTCGCGGTCAAATCCAAACTGGTGAGATGTATTCCTGTGAAGGTCTGCAAGCGACTGTCCGAATTTTTCCCAAAACGTCCTGCTTCTCGCCCCTGAATCTATGAACTCAAGGATAATGAATGATTGGGTTCCCGCTTTCCCGCAAGCCACAACATCAGGAACGCGAATGGCGCCAGCAGATTTCAGCGTTTCCAACCCTTGAGATTCTGCTTCAAACATGCCCGGATAGCGGGATGCGTCATTTGTCTTGATGAAAAATGCACCGGCAGTGGTCTCCAGCTTTTGGGCGTTGTTGATGCATCCGCCCCCGATGTTTCTCCGGCTACGGATTGCAACGGATTTCCCCGTTCGTTCCGCGAGAATTTTCTCAATATTTTCTTTCAGCAGGCTCAGCATTAACGATCATCTGAAATTAAGTTTTCAACTATTGAAACTTTTGCGCAACCTTGCCTGTTGTGTTTCCGCAAGTTGTCAAAGACTGCGGGAAAAAGCGCTGAGAAGTATCCGGAAATTGTTGACAAAAACATGGCATTCTGAGCTGAATTTACATACTTTTGTATTTGTCCATCTTCAACCAGGCAACCATGCGCAAGAATTATGTTTCCTTTGCAATCTGCTTTCTGTTTATCCTGAGCGCTGCAAGCGCATCAGGTCAAGCCACGTTTTCATTAATACAGAACATCATGCAGGCCAAGTGCGGCAATGCAGGATGCCATGGCGGTGGCAGTGCCTCGGTATTTGACGTTGATGCATCCGCTGCCGATTTATACAACTCGCTTGTGAATGTTCCAGCCGTGAATGCAGCCGCAGCGGAGAAAGGCAATAAAATCGCTGATCCCGGACATCCTTACAACAGCTTCCTGCTGAGGAAAATCGGCAGCAACAATTTCGATCCATTCATCACAATTGATGCAGCAGAAAGAGGCAGCCATCCGTTCCCGCTGCAAAATGCGGAAATAGAGCTGATACGCCAGTGGATTATTGCAGGCGCGCAGGATCATACCGCAGGAAAGGTGGTTGACTACGACCTGCTTCAGGATTATTATGCCAATGGCGGCATGCCATTCATCCCCGTGCCACCGGCACCGGCTGCCGGAAAGGGTTTACAGGTGCGCATGGGACCTATTTTTTTAGCGCCCAACACTGAGGTGGAATTCATGAAGAAGGAATTTCTGAACAACACCGATGAATTGGTTATTTCCCGCATGGATGGATACATGACCTCCCGATCCCACCATCTGCTGCTTTTCAAATTTGAAAACAGCGATGCGGATAACTACAGGCAAGGCATCCGGAAAGTGCCTCTTGAAGGGATCCCTTTCAATGGCGGACAACTCACAGGGGCATGGCAGGATGACGGGGAGATGAAACTTCCTTACGGCACGGCTTTTAAATGGCAGCCGCGCACCAGCCTTGATTTCGACTACCACGTCACCAATGTCGGAAACAGCCAGATCCTGCCTGCAGATTTTTATCTCAACGTTTATAATTATGAGGAAGTGCTGGAGCCGGTTGAGATGCTGGCGCAATTGGTGAACAACTCCTTCCTATTTTTATTCGAGGGCGACAATGTGCGCACCGAAGATCATATCCCCGGAGGTGGCGACCGCAACATCTGGCTCATCACTTCGCACACCCACAAGTTCGGAACCGATTATGACATTTATCTCCGCAACCCTGACGGCACCAAGGGCGAACAAATATATGAAGGTTATTCTAATATTGATCACACATTCAACCAGGGGACTTACAGTTGGGAACATCCGCCAGTCAGGCGGTTTGAATACCCGCTGAAGAAGTTCAACGGCAACTACGGACTGATATACGAAACCAGGTGGAACGTAACCGGCCCCTGCACATTGCCCTTTGGCGCCTGTGTTTCGTTCGGGATGACCACTGCCGATGAAATGATGCTCTTCACATACCTGTACACAAAGTCTGACGTTCCCGAAGATCCAACGGGAGTTGAGGACGTGCTGCAAATTGCTGATTTTTCCGTAGCCCCCAACCCGTTTACAGAATCAACGAGAATTGATTTCTCAATTGCTAGTCCAGCCGCGGTGAAGCTGGAAGTGTTTGACATGCTTGGAAAGAAAATCGGCACCATCAGGGACGGGCAACTTGGAGCGGGTTATTATTCCGCAGAAATCAACTCGGATATGGTTGGAAACAAGTCAGGGGTTTATTTCGTGACGCTTTCGCTTGACGGTAACAAGTTGGCCACCCGTAAGATCAGCAAGCTGTAATCCGCATAAATTATCATATCAAAAAAGCCGCTTCATCCGGGCGGCTTTTTAATTGATATACCAAGAGTAGTCGAATTTCCGAAGGAAAGAGACGTACTCTTGGTATATACCGAACATTCTACACTTCAATTGTTCGAAAACCTGAGTTGTTTCGGTATAGCTTGTTCCTGATGCTAAGGCATATACGCCCTGACATCCGCCACACATTCGCTGCCAAACACCATCCGTTTGCCGGAATAGTAGTTCTGAACGAATGATGAGATGTCAGCGCTTTCGTTTTCCCAATACATCACGCAACTGCTGTTGGTGCAGTGGGCGGGATGTTCATCATCATGATGCGCTGATGCGGTCGGCAACCCCGCATTCACCAGCCCGAGCGCATGTCCTATCTCATGCACCACCACGCTTTGCTCGATGTACTCCTTGATGGTAATATACCACCGCAGGGAGGTGATCACCGGCTTGAAAACCGCAACAATAGTGGTTCCTGTCACATGTACGCCCATCACTTCCTGCCGCACCGTGTCGTTTTTTTCATAATATCCGTTGAGAAAAAGCACAAAGATGTTCCCTTCAACATCATCGCCCTCATTTTTACGGTAGCGTCCGGCAAGGCTTACAATATTATCAACGGTATATCCCGTTCTGTTTTGGTCAGGGATGACGGTCAACCCGGCAAGGGTGTCGGGCACAATCACATCCAGCTTCACCGGGCGCCGCACGAACAGCGACTCGATGTTCACTTCCGTAAATTCCCACACTTTCTTATTGCCGGTAACGCTGGTTACATAAGGAGGGGCGCCCTCCTCATAAGCCACTTCGAGTTGCAGGCCCGTCATACTTTTATAGAACACGTCAATCGGGGATGAGGGCGCATCTTCCTCCTTGCATGCGCTGAAGAAAACAACTATCCACAATCCGGCAAAAAGATGTTTGCAACTACGGAGCATGATTTTTGGCAAAGTGGGGATTTTGAAGTTATTTCACCAAATCAGAGAACGAAAATAATTGCATTAACCCAAATTAAAATTATTATCATGGCTTACGCACATACCAACTCAAAAGGCGCCACCTACTACCTCCATTCAAAGGAAGTTGAACTGAAGGGAGGCAGAAAACAGGTTATCTATTACTTCGCAAAGGAAGTGAAGCCGGGCGCGCTCGACTCTCTGCCGGCCGGAAAGCAGGTGGTTGAAAATCCCAAAACGGGATTGCCGATGCTGAAAGGCTCGTGAGTTTACGGTTTCCGGTTTACACGTTTACGGTTGCTACATTCCCAAACTGTAAACCGTAAACACGTAAACCTTCACGGAGTATTCGGATCCCAACTATTATTCACATCCCCCAGTTTGATGCCAATGAAATCCTGACCGGTTTGGTTGGTGGTGATGTTGGTGTAGGTGCGCGTGGTGGGGAAGGGGAACGGGTTGGTGACGTCAGGGAAAACGTAGTCGCTGGGGATGAACTGCCACAGGCGGCTGGTGGGGTAGCTGGTTGACTGACCGAGGATGAGTTGGCGTGTCAGCAGAATATCTGCGGTTGACACCTGTGTATCGCCAGCGGCATTACATTCGGCAGCGGCAAGGATCTTGTAGGGCGAGACGAGGGCGCCAATGCCGAGAATGTGTCTGCGCATGAGGAGGACGTCAACTGCGGTGATGCCGTTGTTGGTGACGGGATGCCAAGCATTTTACCGCTCAATTTTTTAAAAATCTGACTTGTTTCGGTATAAACCAGGATTTCAGCATTTCGGAATCGAAGAGAACACAGAAATGATTTTCCATTCTCCATTGATTTTCTTTACCGAAAGTTCCCTGTTAAGACTGGCTGACGTGAAGTCTTCGGCAATAAAACCGGTTCTTCCATCACGCAGCGCCACCCGGTACCACTGTCTGCCTTCATCAAAGTAGAAGTCCGACCTTAAACCCGTTGCCAGCGGGTCAACATACTTCAGCGTCTCGAAACTTGTCTGCGTCAGCGCTTTCGAGTAAACAGTCGGTTTTTCGCGGATGTTCACCCTTTGTCCGAGCACCAGCAGTTGCGTCTTGTTTTTGTCATCGAATGCCTTGAGATAAGAGGGCGCCTGAAAAATCACTTCCCCTTTTCCTGCCATGCGATAAACGGCATCATTGAGCACCGTGTGTGAAAAACCGAACGAAACAGCTTTTAGCAAATCGTTCCATAATTTATCCCTGTCGGGGCCGGGATTCCTGAACTCATCCATGAAGCAGTTTTTTGGGGCATAGCTGCATTGATCGCTGGCATGCACCTCATCGGCAAGCAATGGGAAAAGTTGCGCTGTATCCCGGTCAAGAATCGCTTCAGTCAATTGATTTTTGAATTTGACGAACGAGAGGTCGCGGAACGACTGGTCGCTGACTTGAGCAAAGCCGCTGGAAACGATAAGCATGGTTAACGTGGCGAAAAGCGCAATTTTTGTTTTCATGGTTGATGATTCAGGTTGTCCAAATGCTTAACGCAGGCAGAAGCATGGAATTTTTCAATTCAGCCTGTTTAGATTTTTTTAACAGTTGGACTTATGGCAAATGGTAGATTGTTCCGGACTATAATAACTTGAGGTGTGAATAAATTGATATGGGAAAGGCGACTCTCCGGCTACTTTTGCTGAAAACAAATCAAGATCTATGAAAAAAATTGCTATCGTTACGCTGATTGCTGCGGCAATAATGAGCAGTCCGTCAACCGCCAATGCCCAGGCATGGCATAAGGGCGTTAAGGTATTTTCGGTTGGCATGGGAGCCTCCAGTTTTCTGCACTTCTGGGGCGAAGGTTATTATGACTATTATGGATATTATTACTATGACAGTTGGTTTACAAGGATTACCGGACAGTTGAATTTGCAGGGAGAGTTCGGGATTCACAAATATGTAGGCATTGGTTTTACCACCGGTTTGGGATTTGCGGGAGGTTATGCTTATGCCAGCTCGGAAGTGAATTTTCCGGTAGGCGCAGTCGCCAACTTTCACTTCTGGCAGTTGATTGATGACAAGGTCAGCAGCGATATGCATTCGGGCAAGCTCGATGTTTACGGGGGGGCGAGCATTGGAAGCGGCATAGCCATATTATCCTATGGGGGAGGATCGGATGGGCTGGCGTTGTTATTTGTGGGTCCCCATGTTGGCGCCCGTTATTACTTCAATGATGTGTTTGGAGTGAATGCGGAAATGGGTTATGGAAAAGTGTTAATCAACGGTGGAATTGTGCTGAAGATTGATTGAGCATCCATGCTCTCCGCCCAGCCAGCCAAGTATTATTTCTGTTCCGCCTTTATGCGCATGGATAAATTCCTGTGACGAATGTCCTGCGCTTTCAAGGAGTTGCCCATTTAGAAAAAGCAGTGTTCGTTGCTTCAGTTCGCCAAGATCGTTCACCACATAGGCTCCCCCTCGGTTAATCATCGCCCCGGCCTCGATGAACTTTTTATGATTCGGTCCGAAGAAGATGGGCTTGCCCCATGCGGCAGGCTCGAGAATATTGTGCAAACCCTCGCCAAATCCTCCACCGATGTAAACGATGTCAGCATAGCGGTAAAGAGATGACAGCATGCCGATGCCGTCAATAATCAGCGCATTGCCGTCATTCATGCTTCCTGATGTTGCTTTTGAGAGCAGCACGGTTTTCCCGGAAATTTTGCCCTTTAATTGATTTACATATTTTTTGCTCACGTTATGAGGGGCAATGATGAATTTGAAATGATTCCGTACTTCAGAATCATTAACCATCGGAAGAACTATCTTTTCATCTTTCGGCTCAAGGCTGCCGATGATGAACATTTTCTTGCCGACTTTGAATTTTTCAATCAACGGGAAAGTCTTTGCCGTTTCGCGGATGGCCGCAACGCGGTCAATGCGGGTGTCACCGGCATTGGTGGCGTTGGCGAAGCCATGCTTTGAAAGGATTTCCACAGAACCGTCATCCTGCGCGAAAATATGGCTGAAGCATTTCAGCATTTCACCGAACAGCCCTCCATACCATTGAAAGAAAACATCCTCCCTTCTGAATACCGCTGAAATCAGAATGGTTTTAATTGACCGCTGCCGCAATTCTTTGAGATAATGGTACCATAAATCATATCGTACAAAAACAGCAAGCCTGGGATTGACAAGTTCAATAAACTTTGAGGCATTTGATTTTGAGTCGCGCGGAAGATAGAGTATCGTCCGTCCCGGATTTTTTTTCTTCACGACCTCATAACCGCTGGGGGAAAAGAAAGTGATTACGATTTCATTTTCGTTATCAGGTGATTGCTTCGCTTCGCTTCGTTCCGCCAGCGATGACGCTAACTTCTCAATCAGCGGAAGCGCCTGTTCGTATTCTCCGAGGGATGAGCAATGAATCCAAATGCGTTGTTTCGTTCCTTTAAGTTTTTCCAATTCTTCCCATACATGCCTTCTTCCTTCTATCCATTTCTTTGCCCTGAGATGGATGGGTGAAACAATCCGTACGATGAAGAAGTAAATAGCAAGAAAGATGTCATAGAGGAATAGGCTCATTCTCAGTCAAAATTCATCAATCAAAAACATCAATAGTAATAATATTTCTCCGTCTGCGTCCTGTAAACAGGGAGCATCCATCCCAGCTTGACGCTGAACAATAAATCGTTTCGCAACCTGTCGTCATTCCGGTTTTCGTCATAGTTCCAGCTTCTGCGGTTTTTGGTGAAACCCTCCTGCATTTCAATGCCCGCGAAGAAATTGATCCGCTTTCTTTTCGCATCAATATAAAAATACCCGATGAACTGCGACAGCATGAATCCGCTCGTCAAACGGTCGTAACCTTTGCGATATTCTTTGCTGAGCATCGGGGCTTCGGCTTCATCCGCGTCAATGCTGATCTTATGCTGAAGATAACCTGCCCCCAGCAATGCCATCAGCCCCGAATTGGCATTTGGTTTTTTAAACGCGATGAT
>CAZCXH010000168.1:0-11052 GCA_964502525.1 uncultured Chitinophagaceae bacterium | reverse complement strand
ACTTTCCTTCCACCTTGCTGAATTCATTGCGCTCTTTGAATTTCCACGACATGCCTCTGCGCAGCACATCAGCTTCTGCAAGCGTGAGTCCGGCAAACAAGTGCGCCACGCGAATCACGTCTTCCTGATACACCATCACGCCATAGGTTTCTTTCAGCAACTCATATAATTCGGGCAGAGCTTTTTGCGCTGCTTCCCTGCGTTTCAAATCCCTGAAGCGCAAAATGTATTCGCGCATCATTCCCGATTTGGCGACACCGGGGCGGATAATCGAGCTTGCAGCCACCAGTCCGAGGTACGCGTCTGTTTTGAGCTTAGTGAGCAGCATCCGCATTGCCGGTGATTCCACATAAAAGCAGCCGATGGTTTTGCCGTGTTTCAGCAATTCTTTAATTCGCTCGTCCTGCTTGAATTTTTTCACGTCATGGATGTCAATCTTCACCCCGCGGTTTTTTTCGATGATTTCAAGCGAGTCTTTGATTTTCCCCAACCCGCGCTGGCTGAGAATGTCAAACTTGTACAAGCCGATATCTTCCGCTTCAATCATGCTGAATTGCGTGGTCGGGAAATTTTTCGGAGGCAGATAGGTGGCGGTGTAAGTGGAAATTGATTTTTCCGAAACCAGAATCCCGCTGGCGTGAATGCTGAGATGACTTGGGAAACCGTGAATCGCTTTTCCGTATTGCAGCACGAGCTTTCCGATGTGGTCAACGTTCTTTAAGTATTCAGCGCGCTGCAGCTTGTCAATGTCATCGGCAGGCAAGCCAAACACTTTTCCCAACTCGCGAACCACCGAATCATATTGAAAAGTATTGTAAGCTCCCAGCAGGGCGGTGTGGTCATTGCCGTGCTTGTCGAAGATGTATCGCGTAATATCCTCGCGGTCGGTCCATGAGAAATCAATGTCAAAATCGGGCGGGTGTTTGCGCGAGGGATTGATGAACCGCTCGAAATACAAATCCAGTTCAATGGGGTCAACATCCGTGATGCGCAGCAAATACGCCACCATGCTGTTCGCTCCGCTTCCCCTGCCGACATAGTAGTAGCCCTTTCGCTGGGCATAGCGCACCAAATCCCAGTTAATCAGAAAGTAAGAACAGTAGCCGAAGTCAGTGATGACCTTCAGCTCTTTCTCCATTCTGGCAATAACTTCATTGGCAGGCGTTCCATAGCGGTAGGAAAGCCCTTCGCTGCACAACTCCCGGATTTTTTCCAAATCTTCCTTCGGAGAATTGAAAAAGCAGCGCTTGTTGTTATTCTTGCCAAACTCAAAAACAATGCTGCATTTCGACAACAGCCTTTCGGTGTTGCGGATGATTTGCGGATACTCTTTGAATAATGCGCAGAGCTCATCTTTGGAAATCAGCAATTCGTCTGGAGATGCCTGCTCCGAGACAGGCAGCTTGCTCAACAATGTGTTATTATCAATCGCCCGCAGCAGGCGGTGTGCGTTGAAGTCGCGTTTGGTTAAAAATGAAACCGGCTGCAGGAGCACCAATTTATCTTGCTTGTTACGCCAATCGCTGAACGGCAGCCGTTTCAATTCCGAAGGCTTGATGCCGGCAAATTCATTTTCACGCAGGGAGGAGTAATCAATTTTCCCGAAAGGATAAATGATGAAAGCATTATTGAATGCCGGAGCGCGCTCATGAATTTGCTCACCCGAATGAAGATGATGCGTCAGATGCTCATTCAACTCCCGGAATCCATCATTATTTTTTGCAATGCCGATATACTGCTGTTGAATTCCATTGCGAAAATCAATTCCAACAACCGGCTTGATGCTATACTCTGGCGCTATCCGAATAATATCAATGCAGGCGGAGGTGTTGTTGATGTCGGTGATGGCTAAACAATCGTAGCCTTTGACGCGTGATTGTTCGAGTAGATCCTTCGGTGAGATGGTGCCGAATTTGAAACTGTAATATGTGTGAGTATTGAGCAGCAAGATTGATGTTTCAAAGGCAAGATAGGAAGCAAGTTAAGAGCATTGCCTGTTTTCTACCCAAAGGGGTTGTGACTAAAATCCGATAAGAGCACATTAAAATGTTCGAATCAAAAGCGAAATTCTCAACGGCAGATTAAACCTTAATCGAACCTTCCTCCACAATCTTCCCATCAGCGCAACGGACGATCCTGTTGGGAAATTTTTCAATGATGAAATAATTATGGGTAGCCATGAGCACTGCGGTGTGAAGCTCATGGTTGAGTTTCAGCAAAAGCCGCATGATGTCATCAGAAGTATCCGGGTCCAGATTTCCGGTAGGCTCATCGGCAAGGATCAACTCAGGGTTGTTCAGCAAAGCCCGCGCAATGGCGACACGCTGCTGCTCTCCACCCGAAAGTTCGTGAGGATAGCGGTAGCCCTTCGTGCGCAAACCCACCTGCGAAAGCACTTCATTGATGCGCTCCTGGATTTTGGGTTTCTCCTTCCATCCTGTAGCCCTTAACACGAAAATGAGATTGTCGGCAACCGTGCGGTCCATCAGCAACTGGAAGTCCTGGAAGATAATGCCGAGCTTGCGCCTGAGATAGGGGATATCGCGGGGTTTCACTTTCCGCAGGTTAAATCCGACAACGCTTCCTTCTCCCTGCTGCAGCGGCAGGTCGCCATACAGCGCTTTCATCAGGCTGCTTTTGCCGCTGCCGGTCTTTCCGATAAGATAAACGAACTCTCCCTTGCGCACCTTGAGGTCAACGCCATTCAGCACCAGGTTTTTCCCCTGGAAAACGAAGGCGTTATTAACCTCCACCAGGCAGGCAGATTCTTTCATTGCTGAGATTTGCAGCTAAATTAACTTCAGGCGATTTTTCCCGAAGGCAAGTTATGAACAGCAGTGAAGCGGATTTATTTCACTGTCCCGCCACAAGATAAATGATGACGCCAATCAATATGATAATGAAAGCGCCAATTATCAAAGTAGCATAACGCACACCTTCCTTATATTCCCTGGCTACCTGTTCCTTAATTAATTCGTGGATGATGTTGCGCACGATTAATTGCGCTCTGGCAAACGCTGTTTCATTTTTAATAATATAATCCTTGACGCCATAGTCGTAGCAAGTGACTGCCACTTCGAGCTTGTCCTGGTGCGACATCATCACTACCGGGATGTTGGGCATGGCATGCTTGATTTTCTTCAAAACCTCCACTCCGTTCGCTGCGCTCTCGCTGACGCCATCAAAATAATAATCCAGAATGATCATGTCAGGATTTTCACTAAGCCTGCGCAGGCATTCCTCTCCATCCAGGATGGTTTCCACTTTCAGGTGATAAGGGAGGTGCTTGACAAGGTGCTCTTTCAACAGCAGCAAGTGTTTCTGATCATCATCAACGAGGAAAATCAGATAAGTTTTATCGCTTGGCTTTGACATAAGACCGAAGTTTGACGAAAAATAGAGAAAAATTTATAAAAAACAAAATTGCAGTTTCCTGAAATTGACGGGATGGGATTGCAAAACGTTTAATTCCGGCTTGTCACAGAAGAATGGCGGTCTTTTCTCAGTTTGATCAGGGCATTGATCGCTTTTGAACACGCAATGGACACCTGTTCCACGAGATCAGGAATGCGTTCAAGGTGATGCTCCGCTTCAGCATATTCTTCAATTCTCTTGGCAAGTTCAAGAGTGTCTGTCAATCCCAGATAGGTAATCCCTGATTTCATTTTGTGCGCCACCGCTCTGACGCGCTTCCAGTTTTTTTCACGCGCCACCTGTTTCAGGTTGTAAACCTCATCGGGCGTTTCGTCAATGAGCATCTGAATAATTTTTTCCTTCAACTCCGAATTATTGCCGGTGATCATGTTCAGGTAGCTGAGGTCCATCTGACTGCCATTTTCAATCGTTGATTTTTGCCGGCTGTCAACTGGCTGAGATTCAGGGACAGCGGCTCCATGCCGGACAAGCCCGATTATTTTTTGATAGAACTGTTCCGGATCAAGAGGCTTCATCACGAAGTCGTTCATCCCCGCATCGAGGCATTGCCTGGTTTCAGAGCTGGTATTGTATGCGGTTATCGCAAGAATCGGCAATTCCGAGTATGATATTTTCAATTCATTCCTGACAATCCGTGTCGCTTCATATCCATCCATAACGGGCATCTGCACATCCATCAGCACAAGATCATATTTCTTGTCTTTTATTTTTTCAACAGCGGCTTTGCCGTCATCGGCAAATTCTATTTCCAGTTTTTTCCATCTGCTCTTCAGCATTTCGCTGGTAACGAGCTGATTCAATTTTTTATCCTCAACTATCAGAATTTTTTTGTAACCGATTTCAACGTCCCTCTGGAAATCAGCTTCATCGGCTTTCACATCAATTTCCGCATCCGGATACTTTTTAAACATCATCACTACCTCAAACGCGGACCCTTCGCCCACCTTGCTTTTTACATGGATGGTTCCACCCTGCAACTCCACGATTTGTTTGGTGATCGTCAGCCCAAGGCCCGTTCCTTCCGCAGTCTTGGTGACATCCTTTCCCAATTGCGTGAAACTTCTGAAAATAGTGCCCAGCTTGGATTCATGGATTCCTATCCCCGTATCCTCGACCGTCAGCGAGATAATAACAATATTTTTCCCATCCTCCACCAGGCGTGTTTTCACTGTCACATGTCCGTGGTCGGTGAACTTGATTGCATTGCTGAGCAGGTTAAACATGATCTGATTCAGCCTTACCGGATCTCCGGTTAATTTTTCCGGAATGGATGAATCATAGTCGGTTATAATCTCTATTCCTTTATGCTGTGCGGTAAACTCCATCGTTTTAACCAACTGCTCGATATGCTCATTCAAATTAAATTCTATGGAATGGAATTTTATTTTTCCTTCTTCAATTTTTGAAAAGTCGAGGATATCATTCACCAGCGCCAGCAAATGTTCTGATGAGGTTTTGATTCCTTCAATATATTCCTGCTGCTGGCCGGTGAGATGGGTTTTCAGAATCAGATGGGTGAGTCCCGCAATGGACGTGATGGGAGTCCTGATTTCGTGGCTCATGTTTGCTAAAAAACGCTGCTTAAGCCGCGATGAGCGCTCGGCAATTTCCTTGTTGCGCAGGAGTTCCTCATTGCGTTTTCTTTCCGTGATGTCGCGGATGATACCCTGGTAGCCCTTTTGCCTGCCATCGCTGGAGCGCCAGAATGAAGCGTTGACAATGCAGTCAATCTTCGCCCCGTTTTTTTTCGTCAGCATGATCTCATAATCCCGGAGGATGCCTTTTTCTTTCAGGTGTTTCTGCGCTCGTTCGCGGTCATAGGGGTTATAATACAGATTCCCGACATTGACATGCCTCAGTTCCTCTTTGGTGTAACCGAACAGTTCGAGGGTTGCCGGGTTAAAGTCAATGAACATCCCGTCTTCCGAAGTGATCCAGATGGCATCCGTTGATTCTTCGAAAATGCTATGATACCTCTCTTCGGAAAACTTCAGCGCGGCTTCCATCTCCTTGCGCGAAGTAATATCCTGTATCGTTCCGCGTATTTTTCTTTTCATCTCGTCATCCACTTCAGTGGAACGCACGCGCAGGTTGAGGTATTTTATCTTGCCGCTGTGCAGCTTTGTCCTGAAGTCAACGTTAAAATCGCGGTTGTTTTCAATAGCCTCTCGGAAAATTTTCCATGCGTGTTTTTTGTCATCTTCATTCAACAGGTTTCCGAACCATTCAAGCGTGGTGAACGCATTTGAATCATCGGTTTCAAGAATATTGCGCGCCTCCTTTGACCATTCAACGGTGTAGTTATCCATCAGCAGATCCCAGTTGCCGAGTTGCGCGATGGCCTGCGATTCCGTCAGCCGCTGTTCCTTATCCTTTAATTCGTTTGCGAAGGCGTGCAGCTCTTTATGCAGCCTGTGGCGCTCGATGGAAAAGTTGATTACGCGGGTGAGCAGGGGAGCGTCAAAATCATTTTTAACAAGATAGTCCTGCGCCCCTTTTTGGATCGCCTGTATCCGCTGCTGCCTGTCATGGATGCTTGAAAGGATGATGAATGGAAACCTTTCTTCATGGCTGGCGATGAAATCAAGGGTTTGTTCAATATTGCTGTCAGGAAGGTGGAGATCGAGCAATATGACGCTGGGCGGTGAAGTTTCGATCAGTTTCTTCCCTTCGGACAGCTTTTTGCAAACTTGCATCGCGTAAGGATCACCGTATCCTTTCTCCAACAGTTTCTGCACGACTTTAACATCAATGTCGTTGTCGTCAATGACCAATAAATTCAACGGTTCTGCGCTCATGATTCAGGAAGGAAATTTAAGCTTTTACACCTTTGAGGCTGTTTAAAATTAAGGGCAGTTCTAAAAATTCTACCACTTACTCCCTCTCCCTTCTTGAGAGGGAAGCGGTGAGGCGATAAAAAGAGCAATTTTTAGGACTGCCCTTAAAAATAAAACCAGATGACGCAGAAAAATGATAACAACAGACAAATCAATCAGCGATTATCTGTGCAATCCGCGTCATCAGCTTTCCATTATCATTTTGTTATTATGATTAATTAAAAATTAAATATCTCCTGCAGGATGCCGCTGGATTGCCGGATGTGATTGGATGAAATAAAAACGATTTACATCTTCACAATCTTGAATGTGTTTTTCCTTAACGCGCCATCATCCAGTCTTAGGAAGTAAACACCCTTGATCAGGTTAAATTTATTCGCATTGATAGCGACTTTATGGGAGCCGGCACTTTGTTTTTCATCCGTCATGATGATGATTTCTTTTCCGGTTATATCCTGCAGCCAAATTTTTAAATGTGCCGGTTGAATTAATGTGTAGTTCAAAACAATTTCGGAAGTAAATGGGTTGGGTTGAACGGACAGGCTGCGGAGCCTCATTTCTCCCATGCCCGTCCATGAAACGGCAACAGGATCCGACAGGCTGCTGCATCCGTTGCTGTCGGTGATGGATGCGGAAAATTCGCCCTGCGCGGCATAATCAGTATAAGTAATGGATGGACTGTTGGTGTTTTGAATGGCATTGCCGTTCAGATACCATTGATAGGCATAGCCGGTATCTGAAACCGTTAAAATCGGCTCTCCTTGCTGTTCTGTCACGGTTGGCATAGGCGGATTAGGATAAAGTGACAAGCTTGCGCTATCCGATATTCCGGAACAGCCGTTTCCATCCTGCACCGTCACGTTATAATTTCCAGCGTCACTCACGGTGATTTGGGCGCCCGTTTCTCCGCTCGACCATGAATATTGCGAGAAGGAAGTATCAAGTGAGAGTATTGCAGTGTCGCCATCGCACACCGAAGTTTCGCCCGGCACAATCACCGGAACCGGAAGCGGCAACATACTTATTGCAAGCGTGTCAGAAACACCGGTGCAGCCATTGCTGTCAGTGATGACTACTGAATAATCTCCTGCGAGTGTTACCTTCAGCACATCGCCTGTATCTCCGGTTGACCACGAATGCGTTACGCCTGCGACCGCTGTAAACAGGTCTGTTGAATCACCCTCGCAAATTGCAGAACCGCCTGAGCTATAGACCATCGGTTTCGGCAATTGCCCATCGAGCAGCGTGAAAGGTTGTGAATTGCCCGAGCATGCGTTGCCATCCATTACGGTTACACCGTAAATTCCCGCGGTATCAACAGTAATGGATTGGGTGGTATCGGAAGTTGACCATAAATAAGAAACATAAGCATCGGTGGAAAGGGTAGCGGTATTTCCGTAGCATAAACTTCCCGTTTGATGAATTACAGGAATCGGTAATAAATTCTCAACGACCTGAAATGGCGGTGAAGCGCCCGGGCATCCGCTGCTGTCAATTACAGTAACGTAATAGGCTCCCCCCTGTTTGGCAAAAGTGGAAGAAGCGGTGCTGCCGTTTGACCATTGATAGGCTGAGAATCCCCCTGTTGAAAGCAGTAACGAATCATTCTCGCAAAAAGCTGAGTCAGCAGCGGTAATCGCTGGCGCGGGCAAAGCGAGAGCCGTAATTGTTGCCGCAGGAGTGGTGTAAACGCACCCGTTGTTTCCGGTTGCCGTCAGCGTATAGCTGCCAGGTGTGCCCGTGGTTATTTGCAGCCCCGTATCAACGGGTGTGGTTGAATTCAATTTCCAATTGTATGAGGCATAACCCGCCTGTGTGGAGAGCGTCACCGAATCTCCCGGGCAGAAAGACGTTTCCGGACTGGCAACAATGGTCGGAAGATTTGCGGTGGTTGTGGTTTCGATAACCCGGTAGATCGTTCCGTTCAGCCGCGCGAGATAAACTTCACCGTTCATGTCTTCACCGAATGAACTGTAATCACTCCCGGTTGTCGGCTGACTGGTCGCTTGAAAACTTCCGCCTCCGTTGTTTTGAATGGTCCAAAACGCGCCTGTGCAGTAGTCGCAAAGGATATATTGCCCGAATAAATTGGGATACTTGCACCCGCGATAAACATACCCTCCGTTGACTGAACAACCTGATCCATGACCGTAATCAAATATGGGAAAAACGTAACTGCCATTGCATCCGAAAGAGGAGGAATTATAGAAATTGTTTCCTTCATAGCAGCGCCACCCGTAGTTCTCACCGCCTGTGCTGCCCGCAGGCTGAAAATCAATTTCTTCCCGGTTGTTCTGCCCCACATCACCGATCCACAGGTCGCCAGTCAGCCTGTCAAAGCTGAAGCGCCAGGGATTGCGCAGTCCCAGCGCCCATATTTCATTCCTCACTGATGCGAAGCCGTAGAAGGGATTGTCGGTTGGAATGCGGTAAGGAAGAGTGTCCACATCGAGCCTCAGCATTTTGCCGAGCAGCGCCAGAGGATTTTGCCCATTATCATCCGGGTCGCCACCTCCGCCCCCATCTCCCGTGCCGACATACAGGTAGCCATCGGGTCCGAATTCGAGGTTGCCGCCATTGTGGTTGGGCCGGCTGGGATGACCGATGGTAATCACATTCGCTTCGGTTGCCGCGTCTGCAATATCAGGATCAACGGTAACGCTGAATCTGGAAATGGAAATATCTCCGTTGTTATTCGTGTAATAAACAAAGAAGTATCCATTGCTTTTGTAGTCGGGGTGAAAAGCAAGCCCCAGCAAACCTTCCTCGCCACCCGAGCGAACGACACCGTTAATATCAAGAAATGCCTGCGGTTTTACGGCTCCCTGACCATCAATTATCCGGATGTATCCGTCACGTTCCACGATGAACAACCGGTCATCTCCACAGTTGGCAATATCCACAGGGCTTGATAGCCCTGTAACATATGATTGAATGCCTATTGCCGGCTGGGAAAAAGTTAATTTAAACAATGCGTGGAGCAGAAAGATGAGGAAGAAGTTTTTCATCGCTTTTCATGATTTATGGAGTTGAAAATACGAAAAAAAAGGTCGAACGAAATGTCAGGAATTTTTTAATGCCATCGTGAAACAGGTTTCCGTTCCCGAATACCCGGGAGTACCGAATAGTACCCGATGGCATATCCTCTGAAAGAGTCCGGAGTCCTTCAGTCCAATCATGGTTCATTATTTTACACTTCGGGATAAAAAGAATTGACAAAGCAGATTGGAGTCACTACATTAAAGGTATTGCAAGTTTTCTCGCTTCACAGGAGCCTGCCGTTCAATGGCGGGCTCTTGCTTTTTAGGCAGGACTGGACAATGGATGCAAGAAAACTCCCGCGCTGCCTTCGCATTCGCCCGCCTTATGATTCCCACTGAAATTTTTTTTTGTCACCCCTTTTGGGTTCAAGGCGCTATTCTTGTTATTTCTTCCTATTAATCATATCATACTTTGAACGAGACAAATTGCGCCATTGAGCCGTTTACGGTTTACAGTTTGGAGTTTGTGTGTGTAGAAGAAGGAAGGTTTACGCACATAGATAACCGCGTCCTGCTGCTGTGGGCGCTACCAAACAGGGCCACAGCAGCAGCGAGGTACGTACGCGCCAAAACACGCTCCATCATTATGCTTTAAGCTTTAAACAGCGAATCCACAAATTCCATCCTGTTGAACAGTTGGAGGTGTTCTTTCTTTTCGCCAATACCGATGTACTTGACGGGAATCTTGAACTGGTCAACGATGCCGATGACGACACCGCCTTTGGCGGTGCCATCGAGTTTGGTGATGGCAAGGGCGTTGACATCGGTGGCGGCTGTGAACTGGCGCGCCTGCTCGATGGCGTTTTGCCCGGTGGAGCCATCGAGCACGAGGAGCACCTCATGGGGCGCTTCTGGGATCAGCTTTTGCATGACGCGCCTCACCTTGCTGAGTTCGTCCATGAGGTGTTTTTTGTTGTGGAGGCGGCCGGCAGTGTCAATGATGACTACGTCCATGCCTTTGGCGATGCCTGATTCGAGGGTGTCGTAGGCTACGGAGGCGGGGTCGGCATCCTTTTGTTTCTTTACAAGGGGTACTCCGACCCGTTCAGACCAAATGGTGAGTTGGTCAACCGCGGCAGCGCGGAAGGTGTCGGCAGCGCCCAGCATGACGGATTTGCCTGCATTCCTGAACTGCCAGGCGAGTTTGCCGATGGTGGTGGTTTTGCCTACGCCATTGACGCCTACGACCATGATGACGTAGGGGCGGGTGGTGAGGATGTCGGTGAAACTGTTAAAATCCTGCGTGTTTTGAGAAGAAAGAATCTTTACGACTTCGTCTTTAAGTATGGCGCTTAACTCGCTGGCGTTTAGGTATTTATCTTTAGCAACGCGGTGTTCGAGCGATTGGATGATCTTGATGGTGGTTTCCACTCCCACATCGGATGCGATGAGGGCTTCTTCGATGTTGTCCAGCGATTCGACATCAACGGTGGATTTGCCTGCAACAGCTTTGGCTATCTTGGAGAAAAAACCTTCCTTGGTCTTTTCGAGACCTTTGTCGAGGTCTTGTTTTTTGTCTTTGGAGAGGAATGAGAAAATAGACATGGTATTTTCATCAAAGATAAGAAACGCATCTAAGAGACTGTTTAAAATTAAAAATAGAACGCAGATGACGCAGAAAAATAGGATGACCACAGATAAAACAATCAGCGATTATTTGCATAATCCGCGTCATCAGCGTTCTATTAGGAACATTTTCAAAATAACTTCCACAAATTGAGCCCTGAAAAATCCTGAAA
>CAZCXH010000167.1:0-11155 GCA_964502525.1 uncultured Chitinophagaceae bacterium | reverse complement strand
CTAATAACAACAAACAACAAACTATAAACTACAAACTGAGGCTCAAGCGCAAGGGCAGAATGCAAATGCCGCTTGATTTGATGGTGACGACAAAAAATAACGACACCCTTTATTATCATATACCCAATCAATGGTATGTTAAGGAAACCAGCGCAACTGTTCTCCCAAAATGGCACGGATGGGATAAGCTTTATCCGACTTATACGGCAACAATTTCACTACCTGCGAAAATTGACCGTGTTGTGATTGATCCGACTGACCGTCTTGCGGATGTTTACATGCCTGACAATGCAAAATCGCGCAATGTTGTATGGAAGTTTGACTCAAAGGTCTCCAATTCGCCTGATTGGAAAAATTATAGAATGTATTGGCGACCGGCTCTGTGGTGGAACGCTTACGATGGAGTGAAACTCGGTGCCAACATCAACGGCAATTTTCTCAACTGCAAGCATCGCTTCAGCCTTACCGTGATGGGAAGTACGAAATTGGGACAGGGTGATTTCGAGCGGTTTGATTACAACGGTGATGAGGAAAACGAATTTGACAAATTCAATTATCGCTTCGATTACAAAACGAGCTTGGACAAACTGGTGAAGAATTCCAATGTGTTTGTTTCAGCAATGTACTGGGAGGGACTGGAACAATACAAGTTTGGGTTTGATGTAACGGTTGGAAAAAAGAATACGCAGTTCATGCTTTACATGAAGATGCTGAACAAGCCGCGCGAATCAAAGCTTAATTATCTGCTATATCCCGGTGAATGGGAAGTGCAGAACCTGATTAACAACACCGTGAATGTTGAACTGAATCAGCCTTACGCCAAAACAAAAGCAAGCGGCAACTTCAATCTTACATTGCGCAGCAGCGCCATCGGCAGCGATTTTGACTATCATTACCTAGAAATCGCCCACACCAACAGTCTGAAACTCTGGCGGATCGAGTTGCGCTCGCGTGTTTTCGGCAGATTCGGGACAGGCTCCAATCCGACAGCGGTGTCGGCATTGTTTTTCGCCCAAGCGAATAATGAGGAGATGATGGACAATGTGTTTACCCGTTCCAAAGGATATTTTCCTGCTGATTGGGTTGGTGGTTTTGGCGATGACGTGAATCATTTCCATTATGGAGGAGGGTTGAATGTGCGCGGCTACGCAGGTTATCTCATCGTGGAAGAAAGCGATGGACAAACTTATTC
Source organism: uncultured Chitinophagaceae bacterium (assembly GCA_964502525.1). Classification (GTDB taxonomy): domain Bacteria; phylum Bacteroidota; class Bacteroidia; order Chitinophagales; family CAIOSU01; genus DATLYB01. The sequence goes on along the minus strand of CAZCXH010000167.1, from coordinate 9,963 downwards.
GGCTTACAAGGGAAATTCAGGAGGTTCTTTCAATGCAGAATTGGATCTGGACGGAATTGTGAAGTGGCAGCCTAAAAAATTATCGGATTATCTGCATCTTGATTTATATCTGTTTGCCGATGGCGGATTCATCGTCTATGACAAGGGCACTGGAGACGAAGCCTTCTCCAACTTCCGCTCTGATGCCGGAGCAGGAGCAGCGCTCACCATCAAAAAATGGGGATGGTTTGAAACGCTCAAGCCTCTGACGATTCGCTTTGATGTTCCGTTTTTCCTCAGCCACACACCGTTTGTGTCACCTGACAATTTCGATTTCAGGTTTGTGGTAGGGGTGGGGAGGGCATTTTGAGGTATCCCGGCATTTTTGATCGGAAGTCAAAGATTTCTGTTGTGTCAATTTTTTATTTCGTGGAAACGGATTACGATAAATCGTTTTAGGCTTTTGCAAGCCGGGTGGTATTCTTGAAAGCTATTTATTTACCCCAGCAAGAAAACTGGGTTCACCAACAAGTTTGATAGGCTACGAAGAGGCGGACATCATTTTTGCCGGTCCTTTTTTAGCGAGCTAATTTAATAAATTATATTACTATATATTCTTTATGAAATCATAAAAACTGAAGGATTTGTCCTTTTGTTTAACCACGAGAAGCGGTATATCCTCACACTCGGTAATCAGCTTTTCCGTTACGCTGCCCAGCAGGATGGCAGTCGCATTAGTCCTGCCTTTCGCGCCAACAATAACGAGGCTGGCTTTCTTGTCATGAGCCGCGTTGCTGACCATGGCGGCAACCGATGATTTCCCCTGCAGCTCGAAAATCGGTTCTATCCGTGAATCCGGAATGTTCAGTTGCCGGAGCAAGTCCTTGTATTTGTTAACCGCATGATCTTGCATGATCTGAGCAAATTCAGCCTCAGTCTTCCCGGTTGAATAATAGCCAATCGGAAGCTGATAGGCATGATGACAATATATTTTAGCCGTTCCGGCCTTTTCTGCAAGATGCCAGGCTTCTTCGAGCGCAAGCCGTGAATTTTCGGAAAAATCCACTGGGACGAAAATACTTTCCAAACGCTCTTTTGCAGTCTGCGGGATGAACAGGACCGAGCACCTTCCCTTTCTCGCCATGCGTTTCGGCAGATCCCCGCTTCCCTCATGGATGGATTTCCTCCCTGCCGCCAGCAGATCAATATTTTTAATATGCCCCCATCGCAGCATTTCTTCAATCGGCACTCCTTCCTTGACATTGTACTCAATATCATAGTTTTCGTGGTCCTTAAAATTGCTCCTGACTTCCTTCTCCATCTGTTCCTTAAATTTCTCATCCAGCGGACGGTTTAATTCAGGATATTTTTCCCTGATGCCTTCGGGCACATCGAGGCTTTTTTGAAAATTGATGAAATAGATTTTCTCAGGCTTTACCAATCTGCCGATGAAAGAAATATATCGAATTATCACTTTGTCCATCGGGCTGAAATCAATCCCCGCCATCACGCGCTTGTAGCTGTACATCGTTTTCGAAAATTTTGAGTGCGTCTAAATTAAAAGATTGAACTGAATCATTGCGCCACAAAACCCCCATCCACAGCAATTGACGCACCGGTTACGAATGAAGCCTTGCCCGAGCATAGCCAGACAGCAAGCGCGGCAACTTCAGAGGGTTTTGCCATTCGGCCGACAGGTTCCATTCCAACAAGTTGCTTCTCTGTCTCAGGATTTGAATGAGCAAATCGCGTGATCATCGGGGTTTCAATGACACCGGGACACACCACATTCACACGGATTCCTTTCCGAGCATATTCCAGCGCAGTTGTCTTTGTCAATCCCACTACACCATGCTTGCTGGAAACATAAGCAGGAATACCCTGAAAACCAACCAGACCGGCAACGGAAGAACAATTGACAATCGCCCCCTTCTTTTGTTTAAGCATTTCGGGAATTTCATATTTCATGCAAAGCCAAACGCCCTTCAAATTAATGTTGATGACGCGCTCCCAATTCTCAAGGGAGCAGTCAACCGTAAATGCCTGCTCGCCCTCGATTCCCGCATTATTAAACGCCATGTCCAGCCTGCCAAAAGCGCTGACGGTTTTCTTCACCATCTGCTCCACATCCTTCGGGTTGGAAACATCGCATTTCACAAAAATGGCTTCACCGCCACTTTTCTTAACCATGTCAACCGTTTCTTTCCCTCCCTTCTCTGTCACATCAGCAACAACAACCTTTGTGCCTTCCTTTGCAAACTCAAGCGCTGAAGCTCTTCCGATACCGGATGATGCTCCGGTAACAACCGCAACTTCTCCTTTAAATAATTTTGCCATATTTTATCTTTTAGTATTAGAATTTAACCACGATTATCTCCGAGAAAATTATCAGCTATTAAAAAACCGAACAATGATTTTGATCATTCATATCATTCAATCTCTGCTAATCGCGCAGAACTGATCCTTTCAAGAAGGAATCCGTGCCTTGCGGAATTTCTTCTCCGACTTTAAAATATTCTCGATCCCCTTCAGCAACGCATCAGAATTAAATGAAATGCTGTCAATGCCGCATTCAACGAGAAATGAGGCGTATTCCGGATAATCGCTGGGAGCCTGCCCGCATAAGCCTACTTTTACGCCCGCAGTTTTTGCTTTCTCAATGGTCATCCGGATGAGCTGCATCACGGCAGGATCGAAAGGGCTGAAAATCTCGCTCAGCAGTTCGGAGTCGCGGTCAGCGCCAAGCGTAAGCTGGGTAAGGTCATTAGAACCAATCGAGAAACCATCAAAGTGTTTCGCAAATTCTTCAGCCAGCAGCGCATTGCTTGGAATCTCAACCATCATATATAACTCAAGCCCCATCACATTGCGCTTCAGTCCTTGCTGCTCCATGAGCTGCGAAACTTTCAATCCTTCCTCCACTGTCCGGCAAAAGGGGATCATCAGCTTGATGTTGCCGAATCCCATTTCATCCCTCACTTTTTTCATCGCCTTGCATTCCATTTCAAACGCTTCTTTGTAAAGCGGGTGATAATATCGCGAAGCGCCTCTGAAGCCGATCATTGGATTTTCTTCCGCAGGCTCAAACTGCCTTCCTCCAATGAGATTGGCATATTCATTTGACTTGAAATCGCTCATGCGCACGATCACATCCTTCGGATAAAACGCAGCCGCAATCACCGCAGTCGCTTCCGCGAGCTTGTCAATGAAATAATCTTCCTTGTTTTTGTAACTGCGCGACTTGCTTTCAATCAGCTTTTTAACTTCCGGATCTTTTACCTCATCGAAACGGTGCAGCGCCATCGGGTGAATGCCAATGGAATTGTTGATGATAAACTCCATGCGCATCAGCCCCACTCCATCGTTGGGCAGGAATGAATATTTGAACGCCTTGTCCGGATGCCCCAGAATGAACATCACCTTTGTCTCGGGCATTTTTATGTTCCCGATGTCAATGATGGTCTCATCCCATTCCAATTTTCCATCATAGACATAACCGACATCCCCCTCAACGGTGGAAACGGTAATCATTTGCCCGTTTTTGATTTTCCGGGTAGCATCCCCTGTTCCTACAATCGCGGTGGCTCCCATTTCACGGGCAACAATAGCCGCATGGGATGTTCTGCCGCCCTGGTCGGTGATGATGGCGCCTGCCTTCTTCAACACGGGATCCCAGTCGGGGTCAGTACGCCCTGTGACAAGGATTTCGCCCCCCTGCAATTGTCCAATCTGCGAAGCGGATTCGAGTATCCTCGCCCTGCCGAAGCTGATTTTATTGCCAAGCCCGATGCCTTTGCAAAGCACTTCACCTTTTTTCTTCAGTTTATATTCAACAAACACCTGATTCTTTTTCACGTTGCTGTGAACGGTTTCAGGTCTTGCCTGAACGATATACAATTCATTCGTTATCCCATCCTTAGCCCATTCCACATCCATTGGATAGCTATAATGGTCTTCTATTGCCAGGCACCATCTTCCAAGGGTTTCTATCTCATTATCCGACAATACATATATTCCTCTTTTATCTTCAGACGTATCTATGTTAGCGGTTAATGTTTGCAATGAACCGGCATTGCCGTGAGCATAAGTCATTGTTTTTTCCTTGGTGCCCAACTTGTGAGAAATGATGGCATGCCTACCTGCACGCAGAGAAGGTTTAAAAAGGTAGAACTCATCGGGATTAACTGAACCTTTCACAACATTCTCACCCAATCCCCAACTGCCGCTCAACGTCACTACGTTGGAAAATCCGGTATCCGGATCAAGGGTAAAACCAACTCCTGCGCAGGCAAGATCGGAACGCACCATTTTCTGAACACCAATTGAAAGCGCCACTTTCATGTGGTCAAAGCCATTGTCAATCCGGTATTTGATTGCCCGGTCGGTAAACAGGGAAGTGAAGCAGGCCTGGCATGCTTTAATCAAATCACTATCCGTTGCTATATTCAAATAGCTTTCCTGCTGACCGGCAAAGCTTGCAGTCGGCAGGTCCTCTGCAGTCGCACTGCTCCTGACCGCCACTTCAATCGGCTTTGTAAATTCACCTTTCAATTCTTTGAATGAATCAAGCACAGATTTTCTTAAATCATCCGGAAATTTTGCATGCATCATCTCATTCCTGATGTTGCTTCCAATTGATTGCAGATTGGCAAAGTCTCTCGTATCTAGTTTGCCCAGTTGACCTTTCAGAAAAGGCGCCATACCGTTGCTATGGATAAAATGCCAATATCCAGAAGCCGTCACCGCAAAACCTCCCGGGACGTTGATTCCTTTCGGAGAAAGATGTTTTATCATTTCTCCGAGCGAAGCATTCTTTCCGCCTACTGCCGGAAGGTCTTTCAATTCTATTTCATCAAACCTTATTGTAAAACTCATTTTTCCAAAGTTATCAAGGTGAAAAAGCGTATCTGATGATTTTTGTCATAACAAGCAGCGGTTAATTTTAGCTGCGTGAAATTAATCTTTAGCGAAGTTTTTCTCAGGCATGAAACAGGATCACATCCTGAAAACAAAAAGAGGCTGGAAGCATTTGGCAGTCTGAAGGAGACGCAGGTGATAAGCGGGCTTCCTTACGTTAATCTCGTACATCCCGAATATCACGTGAAGGTTATCGAAGAAGCATGCGCCTGCGCGGATATGATTGATCAGGACACCATCACTTCGCAGGGCAGCTTTGAAGCAGCTATTCGAGCCGTAGGTGCGGCTGTGATGGCATCGCAAACGAATGATTTCGCACTGGCGCGCCCGCCCGGTCATCACGCCTACCGAACACGTGCAAGCGGCTTCTGCCTGTTCAACAACATTGCAATCGCAGTTCAGAAATTAGTGAACGAAGGCAAGCGTGTTTTCATTATTGATATTGACGGTCACTACGGAAACGGGACATCGGATATTTTTTACACCACCAACAAAGTGCTGTATTGCTCCCTGCATCAGTATCCCGCCTTTCCCGGCAATGGCTTTGTGAACGAGATTGGAGAGGGCGATGGCAAAGGGTTCAACATTAACATACCGCTTCCTCCTTCCAGCGGAGATGATCTTTTCCGGGATGGATGCGAAATCATTTTTTCAATCGCTGGAATGTTCAAACCGGATGCGGTGGGTGTTTCTGCCGGTTTCGATGCGCATCACGCAGACCCTCTGCTGAATTTGCGGTTGTCGGCCAACAGCTTTTATTGGGTGGGGCAAAAACTAAGGGAAAATTTCCCGAACATTTTCGCGGTGCTCGAAGGCGGGTACAATACCGATTACCTTCCGAAATGCGTTTGCAATTTCATCAACGGGATAAATGGAGATAAAATTGCATTCGAAGAACAACCCGCCTCATCACCGGAATACGCAATAGAGGAATACAAGCGAAGAGTGGATAAACTTCAAAAACTGATTTCAGAATTCTGGTAAAGAAATTCCAAAACACCTAATCCTTATCGTGATAAACCAGCAAGGGGATATTGGTTTTGAACGCCACCTTCCGAGTCAGGCTGCGGTCAAACAAGCCGGTGAAAAACGTTCGCTTGTGGGTGAGCATCGCAAGGATACTGATATGGTTGGAATCAACGTATCCCAGCAAGCCGTCAGAAATGTTTTCGGAAGTCACGTTTTGAAAAATTATTTGACCCTTGCCCCTTTCAGCCAAATAACCTTTTTCCAATTCACTCAATTTCTCCTTGCTTGACGCTTCTCCCTGCCCCGCAACGTCCACGTGCACGCAATGAACTTTCGCGTTGAGCGGCTGGGCAAAACTGAGCAGCCTTGCCAGTGTGCGCTTATCAGCCTCGTCAAACTCGCTGGCATAAAGTATGTCGGTAACGGAGGTTTCCCCCTTCACGTTTTCCGGCACCACCAGCACCGGCAGCTTTGCCTTCTCAACAATCGCTGACGTGACGCTTCCGAGTAGAATCTTGGTCATCCCTTCCGTGAATCTCCTGCCCATCACTATGGCATCAGGAGCAAGCTTTTGAGCAGCCATGATGATTTCATCCACCGCAAACCCCATTGTAACATAAGATGCAATTTCAATATCGCCAAGATGGCGGCTTGCAACGTACTCCTTCAATTGCGTGACGAGCTTATCCATGTTGCTGCCGATTTCCTTTTCTGCACTCTCAGCCAGGTCGCTCAGATATTCGGAAGGCATCAACGGGTCAACAATCGGAATATGATAGGCGTGAAAAACGGTGACCTTCGCTTTGTTGCGCGAAGCGAGGTGCAGCGAATACAGACAGGCGTTGTGCGCATATTCTGAAAAATCAATGGGAACAAGCAGATGTTTCATAGTTGCATGTTTACAAAAACTGAATTAATAAATGTTTGCTGGCGCTCAATGATAATAATTCTTCCAATAACGGAAAACGACTTTTGTCATTTCCTAAAAGAAATTCAAAATAATGAACCCCATAACCCCGGCAAGGAATATCAGACCGTAGCCGATTATCACGTGTTTTTTAAGCTCGCTGCTTCCATAGAACACCGAGATGCCAAGCTTAACAATGGTATTACTCAAAGTTGCCATCAGAATGCCGTTTGAAACGGTGAGGACGCTGACCGCCTCGTCTTTCAGCTTGGCAAGAGATATGGTGATGGCATCCACGTCACTGAATCCCGACACCACGCTTGCCAGCAATATCCCCTTTGATCCCAGATATACGCTTGCAAAATGAACGATATAAAGTATCACCGTGAACAGTCCTCCGAATTTCAGTGCTTCAATCAGGTCGAGCGGGTTATCGGATATGACTTCACCATCGCCTGTTTCTTTTGAATTCCTTTTCACCAGAACAAACGCATACAGGAAGCCGGTGAGCACCAGCAGCGCCAGCGGCAGCGCCAGCCTGGAAAGTAATGGCTGATTAAAAATGTAAATCCACAAAATCACCCTGACCGGCATGATGGCGGATGCCGACAGTATCGCGGATGAATAGCTTTTCGAGAGAGCCGTATTATCGTTGCTTCTTTTAGAGAAATTCCATGCAATGATCGTGCTGGAAACAAATCCCCCGGCAATGCCGGTCAAAAGAATCCCTTTGCGTGCTCCGAGGAATTTGGTCAGCAGGTAGCCGCCAAAATTCAATCCCGAAGTGAGAATGATCACAAGCATCACCTCGCGCGGATTGAAAATGCCATAAGGGTCAATGGTCTTATCCGGCAAAAACGGAAATATCAGCGCAACAAGCACCACGAATTTCAGCAGCGCGAAAATCTCTTCCCTTGTCGTGCTGCCGGCTATTTTCTTCATCTCGAGCTTCAGCGAAAGCAGCGCGAGTACTATCACCGTGATTACCAATGCAATCTGAACATGACCCAGCAAGGTTATCAATCCGAGCAGGAAGCTGACGATGAGCGCAAATTCAGTGGTGGCGCCCACGTCACCCTTTTGCGAGGAGATAACATACGACACTGCCGTCAGCACAATAAGACCGATGAAACTCAGGTAGATGATCCAGATGCCGATGAACCCTGCCACCATCCCCGAGAGAAATCCGAAAATGGCGACAATGGTGAACGTTCTGATTCCCGCAAAGTATTGATGGTTGTCGCGCATTCCGGAATGTTCGCGCTCCAGGCCAAGCACCATGCCTACTCCGAGCGAAACGGCAAGCCTGAGCAGGAAATCTTTAAGCGTCAGCGTTACAAAATCGTTGGATATAACCGTTTCGTCAAACACCAGCACAATTTACGAATTGCATCGGTTTTGTTTGAGTTTTGGACGTTCAGGTAGAATCTGTGTTGATTTTATTCTGCGCGCATCTCGCATCAACTTACGTCAGTAAGCAACAGTCTTCTGTATTGCGCGTTCTATCGCTTTTTTATAGGTGTAATTCTTCATTTTATTGAATGGCAGCTTACTTTTTTTCCGCTTTTATAATTTTCACCGGGCAATTTTTTACTGCCTTCAGAATTGTTTTGTATTCATCATCCTCCACCGCAGCGCGGTAAACTCCCTTTACGTCTTTGCCGTCTACCAGCACACTTTTTCCATCTTTTCTCGACATGCGCCACCGGTTTCTGTCCGCCTCCACGCAGGCATTGCAGCCGATGCACTTGGCGCGATAGTGAAACACCTTCACCATCTACGCATCCACGATTTTATACAACTTGTCCGAAGGACGGACTTTGTTTTTCACCGGCATGGAAAACAAATCGCCTTTCTTCACCTGTTCCTTCCGCTCATCGTTCACGCGCAGTTCCTGCACGATTTCCTTCTGCACACCCGTGGTGGGTCCGCTGATTAAAATCTCATCGCCCACCGCAAGCTCCTGCGATTCCATTTTAAATTCACCAATGCCGATTTTATCAAAATACTTGATTCCCTTTGCAACATAGATTTTCCGCTTCGATGCCTTCGAGCCGTATTCGTCATTCCACTCTCCCATTTTTTTGCCAAGATAATATCCATCCCAGAATCCGCGGTTGTAAACCGTTGCAAGTTCTTCTTTCCATCGCTCGATTTTTTCCCGTGTGTAAGTTCCTTCCGCCACAGCGTCAATCGCTTCGCGGTAGCACTTCGTAACGGTGTGCACATAATCTTCGCTCCGTCCCCGTCCTTCTATCTTCAATACAGACACTCCGGCAGCAATGACTTTGTCGAGAAAATCAATCGTACACAAATCTTTTGCCGACATGATATATTCATTCTGAACTTCCAGTTCATTGCCGCTTTCCTTGTCAATGACAATGTAATTTCTCCGGCAGTTCTGAATGCAGGCGCCCCGGTTTGCCGAAGCGAAGTCGGAATGCAGGCTCAGATAGCATTTTCCAGACACGGCCATGCACAACGCTCCGTGTGCGAAAATTTCCACTCTGACAAGTTCACCGCCCGGACCTTTGATTTTTCTGCGTTTGATTTCACTCACGATTTTTCCGACCTGTTCCAAAGTGAGTTCGCGGGCGAGCACCGCCACATCGGCAAACTGCGCATAAAATTCCACCGTTTCGATGTTGGTGATGTTTGTTTGCGTGGAAATGTGAACGGACATTCCTTTTTTCTTCGCATAGCTCATCACCGCATGGTCGGAAGCGATGATGGCGTCAATCTTATTTTTTTTCGCCTCGTCAATAATCGCGCGCATCAGCGAAAGGTCGTGGTCGTAAACAATCGTATTGAGCGTGATGCAGGTTTTGACTTTATTTTTTTTCGCAAGCGCAGAAATTTTTTTCAAATCGTCCAGCGAAAAATTGATGGATGAACGCGCGCGCATGTTCAACTGCTCGATGCCGAAATAAACTGCATCGCATCCACCTTGTATGGCAGCCGCCAGCGATTCCCATGAGCCGCAGGGAGCAAGCAATTCAGGTTTGTGTACGTGTTTCATACGATACCCAGATGCAAATTTAACCCAGTGAACAGCAATGCTACCGCCAGAATGGAGATCGGGTGTACGACAAATTTTCGCTTCATGGAATAGCCTCACCCCATCCCTCTCCAGAAGGCTTGTCTATGCACACATTTAATTTTGGTGTAATAATAGCCCTCATCCTTGCCGG
>CAZCXH010000166.1:0-11175 GCA_964502525.1 uncultured Chitinophagaceae bacterium | reverse complement strand
TATTTTTCATCATGCCCTGCCACTGGTTCCTGAAAATGCTCGTGAAGCGGTAGTTACCGCTGAACACTCCGGTCATTGCCGGGTTGAAATGCAGCGGGCTTGCAAAGTATTGGCTGAAGTGCGGATCCTGGGCGCTTGCGCCACCCAATCCGAAAATTACAATTGATAAAAGCGCGAATAATTTTTTCATGGTTTATGTTTTTGTTTGACGTCTATACCCAAAAATCAAAGTGGTTACCGTTTACCAGCGCGGGAAAGCAGTCATCTTCCTGTTTTTCGAGAATTTTCCTGAATAGGCAAGGGAAATTTCAAAGCCGCCTGTTAATCCTTTTTCTAGTTCGGAAATGAGACAGTTATAGCTGACCCCGATTTGGGTTTTTTTGAAATGGAGCCGGGTGTTGATGATCAGCGATTCTTTTTCCAAAAAATCTTCTCCGCCCCTGGTCATCCTGTAGCGCAATCCGAGGAACACGGCATCTTTCATCGGCTGCCCGCCCCTGAAAAACACCTTTGCATCCGCAGCAATGTCAAATTCGCTAAAGCTGCCCTGGCGCATGTAATGCAGCGCTGGCGCCAGGCTGATATGCTTTATGATTTTAAATTCAGCTCCTGCATGAATTGTGAATTTTGCAGGCAGCCGGGAATACACCCCTTCAGGAAAAAATTGCACAGGGCGGTTCAGATGATGCATGGCGGTGCCGATGCTGATGTTGGTCCTTTCATCTTTCATATAAAACCAAAGCAATCCTGTGGATAAATCGCTATATGCGTAACTGCTGCGGGATTCATTCCGGTCCGAACTCATGCCAGCGTTCGATTCCTGTTGGCTTTCGTGCCGGCTGCCATGCCGAAGGTCTGCATAATCACTGCCGCTTTGGGTAATGCTCCCCTGTAGCCCGAGCGACAAAAAATGGGAGGTCTTTCGGTCCAAAGATTTTATGTATGAAACAGAAATCAATCCTGTCCGGGAATGTGATTTTTCCATACCAACAACGTCACCGAGATAAACCATTCCGATACCTAACTCACCGCCTCTTAACGATCCGAGGCTGAACCGCAAATCAACCGACTCAGCGAACGTGAGAAACGAGGGCGTTCCGCTTCCGTCCATAACATTGTTCCTGTTGATGCTTTGCCACTGCTTCCTGAAGACGCTTGAAACCCGGTAGTTGCCGTTGAACACACCGGTCATGGCAGGGTTGAATTGCACCGGCACCGCAAGGTTGTGATTAAAGTGGGCATCCTGGCATTTCGCGCTGCTCCTGCAAAACAACAAGACGGATAATAGAAGAATAAAATATTTCATGGCACTGGTTATTTGTTAACGACCAATACCAATAATCACAAAAGGTTACCTGCCGGTTGAGTGAAGCCGAAGGATTATCGAAAAAATTAAAAGAGTAAGAGATCTCACGAGCCGCTTGAACAGCATCTCATTAATATCCCATGTAAAGGATCTTTTCTGTCGAAACAACTCCGTTAATGTTCACCATAAGCAGGTAAGCTCCCCTTGGATTTTCATGGAGTGTTATCCTCTCCTGATATTCACTTTCAAATGTTGTTTCTTTTTCAAAAATTTTCTTTCCCACAAAGTCATACAATACGAGTTTAACATCATTGGGCGCTTCGGATGACTTGATGTGCGTCAGAAACTCGCCCCGGTTGGGATTTGGATATACTTCCAAGCTGTAATCTTCATTGTTAGTTTCAGGCATCTCCGTTTTCAATGCGCTCCTGTTGGACAAGCAAGTCCTTCCGTTTGCGGAAACGGTGAAAGAGATTTCATAGCTGATACCGCTTGTTCCCGTGGCGTTGCTCCCCGACCAGGGCGTAGCGTTAAGATGATAATTGCCCGGAGTCAGATTAAGCCGGTAGTAACTTCCGGCACGATCGCCTGCCATCGCGTAAGGTGCCGCGTTTTCTATGTTGTAGGTGCTTCCGTTAAGCGCAAACGAAACGCTGCGAACGGCACGGGCGCAGGCAACGTCAGCCCTGATGTTGATGCTGCAGCTTGTGTTGACCACGGCACCGTTTTGGATTGCGCCTATGTCACCGTTCAATCCGGTGTGCACCAAGGTCAGCCCGGCAACCTGCCCGCTGCAATTATTATTATTATTGTTATTATTATTATTATTATTGTTGTTGTTGTTGTTATTGGTGCCGCAACTCCCCGCGCCCACGGTAAAGTTTATTTCATAACTGATTCCCCGGCTTCCCGTTGCATTCATTCCTGACCACGGAACAGCTTTCAGGTGGTATTGACCGGGCGACAGATTGAGCCGGTAATAGTTTCCGCCATGGTCACCGGCAAGGGCGTAAGGCGTTACGGATTCAATTCTGTAAACATTCCCATTCAGCAAAAACTGAACGCTGCGGATAGCCGCAGAACAGGCAACTTCAGCCCTGACGTTGATGCCGCAAGCGGTGTTGATGGTTCCATTATTGTTTAGAACTCCGATGTCTCCGCTTCTGCCTTCGCGCACCAAGGTGAAGCCGGTTACTTCAGCCCGGCAGTTGTTATTATTGTTATTATTATTATTATTGTTGTTGTTGTTGTTGCATCTTGCAGAACTCACCGTAAACCAAATTTGCTGAGTTGCGCCTCGGGTTCCTGTCGCATTGACTCCCGACCAGGGAATTGCTTCCAGCCGGTAAAGTCCCGCTGGCAGATTGAGCCTGTAATAATTTCCCTGGTGATCTCCGGCAAGGGCATAAGGATAATAATTTTCTATTCTTGTGGTGGTGCCGTTTAAGCGGAACTCCATGCTTCTCGTGCCGCTTGAGCAGGCAAGATCAGCCCTGATGTTGATCCGGCAATCCGGTCTGATCACGTCATAGCTGTTCAGCGTACCAATATCACCGCCCCTGCCCTCGCGAACCAGCGTGAATCCGTTGACTCCCGCCCCGGTGATGGTCAGTGTTCCGTTTTGCGGGATAATATTATAATTGGCGGCTGAGCCTCCGCTTACGATGATTGGATATGTTCCGGGAGGAGAAGAGTTCGTTGCGGTGGTGATGATGGTGGGGAGTGTGATGAGCGAGTCCACGTTGTCTTCAAACTGGAATCCGCTGTAACTAATGGTCAATGGCGGATTTGGCTCGCAAGCCGAACGTATTTTATTATCAGCAATTGCGAAAAGATTTGCGGGAGTAATCTTGAGGTTGCCGATGTCGTAGGAGATTTCAAAATTTTCAGACAGCATCGCTCCGGGTACAATCTTCCAGTCGCCTTTGGCGATGCCGGTCACCATGTTAATTGATTTGGTTTTCACTCCGGTGGAATCGGGACCGGTGCGGTAAACATCCAGCGAGTCAATGATAACCGCGACATCCTCATTGCTGCCGTTGGTTCCTCCGCTTGCGGCAAACATGTTTCTGCTGTTCACCATCGGAGAACCATTAGTCAGGCCGAAGCCGTTTACCCTTGCGGAGCCTTTTGCAAGCGCGATGCTGTTGACAGGAGCCTTCGTGAGCCGTTTCAAAACATTTCCCGTTGCAATCGTAACGGTTTCCAGCCGCACACTGTCCGGATTGCTGCGATAGTTGCGGATGGATTGCAAGGCTACATCAACAAAGTGGTTGACCGGAGCCGTAGTGACGGGCTTGCGCACGATATTCCGCAGGCTCATCATGACTGCCATGCCCCTCAGGTCCGTATCCGTTAAACTGCCGCCCCCGTGCACCAGCCCTATCACGGAGTCAATTAATCCGCCCTGGTGAATAGCCGTTATTTCACTGAAGAAGGGTGCTTGCCGGGAAACAGGAATGTTGGACTGATCGTAGTTGTAATTGAATGAGATGCCATTCAGCAATGCGCCATAAACAACCGTGTCGTTTCTCGGAACGATTACCAGCGGCATCCTTTCGATGACAAGGCAGCCGGATTCAAAAACATAATTGAAACTGCCTTTTACCAAGCCGGCCGGTTCCAGGGGGATAATGATATATACACCGGGAGTTGTATCTGATACGGAGACTGAAGAATAAAACTGCAGGCTGACAAGCCCCAACTGTGCAAGCGTATATCCGGCAACATCATACGGTATTCCGTCAACAGTAATTGCAGCCGTAAATACAGGCGCCTGCTCGCCATACTTTATGGTATCACTGTTTGCCGAAACCGCCACCACCGGCTTGGGGGTGAAATACAGGGAATCCGAAAAGCCACCGCCACCGCAGCCTGCCGCACCCGGAGGATTGAAAGCATAGAGAGGAGGATTGCCGGGTGGAGGATTAGATGTTGACAATGTCACCGTCATCTTAAACTGACTTACCCACGTTACAGTGAGAGAGGTGCCTCCAAGGAAAACCTGGGTGGTGGGCAAAAAGTAATTCCCGTTGATGACAACATCGGGAAAACTGGCGATATCAATGTTATCAATGAAAGGCTTGGGAGTTGCAAATGTTTGTATAGCTGCATCAGCTTGTATTAAGCCGGCACCGCTTATTGAATCAAATCCGGGATCGCCCACATCCTTTGCAGACTTTTTTAGAATCACCCGCAGGCTGTCAGGAGTGAGTACATCATTCGGAGGGGTGCAGAATTTCTTTCTCGCCTCGAGCACTAAAGCAGCCGCGCCCGCGGCATGAGGAGCGGAAGCGGATGTGCCGCGGAAAGCGTTCAGCGGAGTATTAACCGGAAAGCCGGTTTCGATGTTATCGGGGGCTGCGAAGTCAGGTTTGGTGCCGCCCGTTTTTCCAACCGAAGAATAAGACTCTGTTACGGAATCGCAATCAACCGCAGCCACAGCCATGCATCCTGCCGCATTGGTTTGCCCCACTATGGTGGATGCCCCCGAATAGTTGGGTGGCTCAAGAAAGGTCATTTTATCACCACCTCTAAGTATGATGTATTTGAAACGAACCGGAGCAACGCTATTATTTTTTCTTACAATCATTATATTGAGGCCTGAAGTAGTATCAACGTCAGCGTTAAAGGACAAAATCTCATACGGGTCGTTGCCAATGTTATTGCGGTTAATGCCATAATGTGTATTGCCATTCCCATCGGTAAGGTACAAGTCGAGGTCTGTGGCTGCCGCGCCTCCCATTTGCAAGTCAGAGGCGAAACCTTCATCCCATTGCAGCACGATCATGATGTCGGTGGGAGAATTATCCGGATTCGTGAAGCGGATATTTTGAGTGAAATCTCCTCCTCCGAAGTCATGAGAAGTTCCATTGGAAGCCGTAACCCATTTGGGCTGGTTAGTTGCAGCCGTAAATACAGCTTCATAAGATTTGTTGCCGAAATTCCCGGCAGCAGAAAAATAGGAAACACCCGAATTCCTGACGTCATCCACCGCTCTTGCAGCTTCTCCATCGCGGAAGAAGGGAGCTACGGGCCATGTTATATCGTCAACGATGACATTGCAGCCGCCTGACATCTGCAAGAACTTTATTCCATGTGCAAAATGACTGTGGCTAACCACTCCCGTCCTGAAAGTCAGATTCGCCCTAGGCGCCACATCATGAATGATTTGCAGCAACGCCCTCCCTTCATCTGTCAGCGGAAAGGCTGCACCGGTCGAAGGATAATCTCCAATTACTACCACCGGATTAAGGTAGCCTGACGGATTACCAGGTCCCGGAAGATCGCCATTAGCCACGTCCCGTCCTGCTCCGCCTTTATTATCATAGCTGTCAGACATGGCGCACACCTTGACGCCACCACCTGATACGTCAAAAACTTTGCGGACATGTGCTGCATGAATAGCAGAGTCTCCGCAGCTTTCAGCCGGGCAGTGGTTCAATATAGGAGCATAAACGGGGCGCGCATAGTTCATGATGCCTGACATGTTGTTCAGCTTGCACAGGTTTTCAATGGGGAACATGCCGGTTATAATCAAGGTGGGGAAGCCTTGGTTAACGAAGCCAGTCATGCCATAGGCCAGCATTGAGTCGAGCATTCTTGTATAATCGGAAAGACTGTTTGCGATCACTTCAATCATAACGTATCCTCCCGGGCCAAACTGGTAAATAGGATTATTAACGGTGTTTCCGAGGGAATCAGGGTTATTGCAGAGGTAGCTTAGCTCCGGACCCAAAATGCTTGTATCAACACCGGTTGGGGGAACAAACGGAAAAGTGATGCCGCATAGCCCATACTCGCAAGTGTTGCTGACACACTCATCCCCGGTGCAAGATCTGCCGTCATCACATTGACCGTCATTAACACACGGGCAAGACCGCTGGAAATAGCACACGCCTTCATCGCAGAGGTCAAAGGTGCATGTGTCGCCATCATCGCAGCTTATAGGGGTGAAAGAACAAGAACCACCAATGCAAGAGTCGTTTGTGCACGGGTTGTTGTCATTGCAATATGCTGCAACATTAATTCCTCCGGATGCTGTGCAACCTAAAGTGTCCGTCACAGTCACCGCATAAAATCCCGCGCAGAGATTTTGAATTTCCCTGTTATTGCTTCCATTGCTCCATGAATATGTATAGGGCGGCATCCCTCCGGTTATCCCTGTGGGTTGCGGGTAAACGCCAGCGACTCCTGTACAGACGACAGAGCACGAAGCATAAAGGGCATAGGTTGAAACAGAAGATATTACAGGACGCACAGTGCAGCCGACTGCCGGATCGCAAAGATCAATCGAGCAAAAATCGCCATCATCGCAAGTAACGACAGCATAAATACATCTGTAATAGGGAGGATCGGGGTCAGGGGGGCAATCATCAATCGTGCATGCATTTCCGTCATCGCAAATTGATGTTCCACACTGCGAATATGAATTAAAACTCTGAAGGATGGCTGAAAGCAGAAGACAGGGAAACAAAAGCTTTTTCATGACTGTAGAAGTTTGTTAAACAAGGCAAGCAGAACATTCGTTTAAAGGTTACACCCAAATATAAAACTGCTCCTCGGGGGAGTGCAGCCTATTAGAAGACGGAATTTTTTGCATAGTCATCCCTTGCTTCACGGCTAAAATACAAATCGGTATAATCTTTATTAATCTTTCTCCGAAAATTTTGGAAATATTTTAGAACACATGGGACTGAGAATTATAAATCCCATGAAAATTGTCAGCTTTATTTTCTGTCCTATTCCTCGTTTGTTGAAAGGTTACCGTTTCCGGGCGTCAACTGAAGGTCACATAATCAGGATATTGGTATATTAGATGCCTTTAAAGCAAAACCATTGAAAACGCTTTACTTTTTTTTAGCGTTGGTTTTTTCTACGCTGGCGGTCTTCGCGCAAAACACAAAAGGCGTCACGCCTGTCGAATCACGGGAGGAACCTTTGGGTTCTACCCGGGCGATCATCATTGGCATTTCGAACTACAAGGAGATTGAAGACCTGAAGTATGCCGACCGCGATGCGATGGCGTTTTATAATTTCCTTGTCTCGAATGCAGGGGGCAACATTGATTCCTCCAATATACAAATCCTGCTGAATGAAAAAGCGGCTGCTGGCGAAATAAGCGAGGCATTTAACTGGCTCATAGATGAATCGAAACCCAATGACAAGGCGATTATCTATTTCTCCGGGCATGGCGATGTGGAAACGCGCACGCAGGTGGGCTTTTTGCTTGCATGGGACTCTCCAAAAGCCGTTTACACCGCAGGCGGCACGATCATGTTTTATTACATGCAAACCGTTATCAATACGCTTTCCGCCAAAGACGTGCACGTGGAATTCATCGCGGACGCCTGCCGCTCGGGAAAACTTGCCGGGGGACCGGAGAGCACGGTGCAGATAGGCGCTGCGCTGGAGCAGCAATGGGCGAACGAAATAAAAGTGCTGAGCTGCCAGGCGGGTGAATTGTCGCATGAAGGGGAGCAGTGGGGAGGTGGCAGGGGACTTTTCTCCTATCACTTCATCAGGGGTTTGCAGGGGCTGGCTGACAACAACAAGGATGGCGAAGTGACGCTATCGGAGTTGCAGGTACATCTGAGCCTCACCGTGCCGAAAGAATCCGAGCCGTTTCCGCAAAACCCCATTGTGAAGGGGAAAATGCAGGAAGCGGTGGCTTACGTTGACGCGCCTTCATTACTCGCCCTGCTTTCGGAAAAGGATGGCGGTGAAACACTGCTTGCTTCTTTCAATTCGAAAACCGCTGTGGATGCGCTGCTGAAAAATCTCGATCCGGCATATCAGCAGAAATACCGGGTGTTTGAAAAGCATCTCGCGTCAGGTCATTCGTTAGATTCCGCAGCGGATGAAGATGCTTATCGAATTTACCTTTCCGTACTTAACCAAAATACGGACGAGAAATTGATAAAGCTGATGAAACGCGATCTCGCTGCCGCATTTCAGAACGAGGCGCAAGTAGTGATTAACGATTATATCACCGGGAAGCTCGACATACCGGAACATAAAGAAAGGGAATATTTCACCGGTGCCGCAAACAAGCTTCAAAAGACCGTGGAGTTGGTCGGGGCATCTCATCCGATGTCGAACCAGTTCAAGGCGTGGAAGCTGTTTCTTGAAGCGAGGGCGGTGTTGCGCTCAAAAGATGACAAGGAAACCCAGAATGCGATCATCAAGCTCTATCAGTCGCTGGCGCTGGATACGATGGGGGCTTATGCTTATAATGCGCTGGGGTTGATCTATTATCAAAAGTATTCAGATTATCCTAAAGCGATTGAATTTTTCAGCCGGGCGCTGGAACTCGCTCCGAAATGGAATTTTGCGATCGGCAACCTCGGAAGCGCTTATCTTGAATCAGGGCAGTATGATAAAGCAGTTGAATATTGCCAAAAGGCGATTAAGTTGAATCCCGGCCATCCTGACGCATACCTCACCCTTGCGCTTGCCTATCATTACAAGGAGGAGTACGATAAGGCGCTGACCAATTACGAAGCGGCTATCAAACTGAACCCTTCGCATCCGGATCCCTATTGCAACGCGGCTGTGCTTTACAATGAATTTAAAGACTATGCAAAAGCGATAGCTTATTCCAGAAAGGCGCTTGAATTAAACCTGCAGCAAGGTTACTGGAGCGCTGCATATTATGAAATGGCAAGGGGATATTCCATGCTGAACGACAAAAGCAACGCTTTGAAATATTTTGCGCTTGCTTTGGAAAATGGATTTGGTGATTTTGCATTCATTAAGGATGATAATTATTTGGACGCCCTCCGCATCCATCCCGAATTTAAATCGCTGATGAATAAATATTTTCCGGATCAGAATAAAGAATAAAGGTTTAATGGCAAAATGCCTGTCTGAATTTAACCATAAAGGAAGAATTGGCAGTAAAAGATGGGAAACTGCTCACTTCAAAAATCTAAGCAGCAGCACCTCAGCCCCCAAAAACACTAAAGCAAGCGCTATGCATATCCTCCACAGCACTATTCCCTGCTGCAGGTCTTTCACCGTTCCGGTGATGCTTGCTTCGACAGCATCAAGCACATGGATGTTCTCCTGCGGAAACATATCTTTTAAATCAGATGCTGAGTAATAATCGAGTTGCGATTCTTTGCGGTCGTAATTCAACGCAACCAGTTCGCCATCGCTTTCATCGCCCGTGTAAACCGTGTAAATGCCCGCTTCAGTAGCCTGATCGCCCGGAGTGATCAGCACTTTCGATCCGACCGCCTTCTGCCGGGGGATAAATTCGTTGTCCACTCCTTTCATCTTGTAAATGTCATCGGGGCTGTTCAGCCGGTTGTCAACCTCCACCGCTTCATCCTTCCCGATGACGTAAGAAGCTTTTCCCGTCACCCCTCCCGACAGCGCCATCTTGTAAAGCATCGGCACAAAAAGGGCGTGCGTCTGAAAATCGGTGGCGTTATCATCGAGCGGTGAAGCGCAGAGATAAACTTTTCCCCTGCCCGCATCGAAGCGGCTCACAAACGAACTGCCGTCACGAAAGCCAAGCAATATCTGTTCAGTGCTTTGCACCTGCCTTTGAGTTTTGAAGAAAAGTTTGGCTTTCGGAAGCGAAATGTTATTGGGTATTTCCTCAAATACATCGTTAAAAATATCATGCTCTTTGTTAAGGTAGGTCACGTCAGCATTTTCAGAGACCATGCCGATCATCTGGCTCACTTTGATCGGAGCAAAGAACTTGTTGTAAGAGATCACATCCGCTTTGGCGTTTGGAAAAACCAGCAGCACGCCACCGCTCTCGAGGTATTGATCGAGTTCGTAGGCAAGACCGGAAGGAATATTCGTGAGATTGTTCAAGACGATGAGCGAAAAGTTTTTCAACCCCGAATAATCCAGCCTTCCCACCGGCTGGTTTTGGAAGATGAATTTATCCGCATTGGCATACAGTGCCTGCAGGTATTTGCTTTCGCCCTCCTCGTTGATCGCCAATACGTCCACCTGGCCGATGACCTGCAGGGATAGAAAATATTTATCATCAAATGTTACGGGATAATCCGTGAGCGCCACCTCCAATTTTTTCCATCCCGGCATTCGCGCGGTGAAGCTGACGGTGTCGAGCGTGAAGGCGGAAGCCGCCACGTTGAAATCGGCAATCGCTTTCACCTGTCCTTCAGCGGTGAGCGTGAGGCGCGAGTTCTCAATATCTTTATCAGACATATTGACGATTTTCACCATCAGCCTTGCCGCCTGATCCTGGTACAATGCAGGCTGGTCGAGCCATGCGGAGTCAATATAAAGGTTATGCTGCTTCACCGGCTGCAGGGGCAGAAGGGAGATGGAAATACCGGTATCGCCTTTGAAGTCAACCATGTTCTTCTGAAAATCGGAAATCCAGAAGGCGACCTTATCTTCAACCTTCGCATCGCTGAACGATTTGGATTGCATGGACTGCACTTCGCCAAGCGTTCTCACGGCTGATGCGGGAACCACTTCATCCAGCATCCCAAGGAATTCTTCTTTGGTGACGAAACGCTGCTGCTTGGAACTGAATTCGTTGGTCAGCAACTGGAAGCGGTCGTCTTCACCGTAGGCGTTCACAATTTCACGGGCTTTGCGCGAAGCGCGGTTCAGCAGCTTTTCGTCATCGGCTTCGGCATTCATGCTGAAGGAATTGTCGAGGTAGATGCTGACGCCACGCTTGCCGGATGCAGCCGCCTGCTCCTTTCCCAGCGGAATCACAGGTTGCGCGAAGGCAAGCGCGAGAAAAGCGATGCCCAGAACTCTCGAAAGCAGCACCAGCCAGTGCTTCAGTTTTGAGCGCACGGCAGTTTCCTCCGTCACTTCTTTCAGGAATTTCACATTGGTGAAATAAACCGTTTTGTACCTGCGGAAAT
>CAZCXH010000165.1:0-11177 GCA_964502525.1 uncultured Chitinophagaceae bacterium | reverse complement strand
TTCGTCCGTGTAAATCATATTTATCAGCGTCATCTGCGTTCTATTCCTAATTTTAGACAGTCTCTAAACCAGAATAACGTGACGTGAAACGCATGGCGATGCGCTGTCATTTAAAGATAACTGGATTCAGCAAAGGGTGATTTAGGATTGCTCTAGGATTGCTCAAAGAATACCTGCTACTTTTTCTAATTTAGCCGCGTTCAATTATGAAAGTAATCATTCCCGTTGCTGGCGCAGGCACCAAACTGAGGCCGCTCACCTACACCCAGCCCAAAGCGCTGATTCCCGTTGCCGGCAAGCGAATTCTTGATTTCATCATTGACCAGTTGATTGAATTGAATTTGAATGAATTCATTTTCGTGGTGGGTTATCTGGGTGAAAAAATCAAGGATCACGTTGAATCAAAATATCCGAAGATAAAGGCGCACTATGCGGTTCAGGCTGACCGGCTCGGGGTGGGTCATGCAATCTGGACAACCAAGGAGTTTGTGAAGCCGGATGAAGAGATTTTGATTGTGCTGGGAGATACAATTGTGAAAGCCGATTTGTCCGGTGTATTGAAGTCAGGGAAATCATCATTGGGCGTAAGGAAAGTGGATGACCCGCGCGACTTCGGTGTGGTGGAGTTTGACAACAAGGGAAAGATTGTGTGCCTCGTGGAGAAGCCCAAATTTCCAAAGTCAAACATGGCGCTGGTGGGCGTTTACAAAATCAAAGAAACCGAACTTTTATTCGAGTGCCTCGACCGGTTGGTTGAACGCGAGGTGAAGGAAGGAGAAGAAATTCATCTCACTGACGCCATCATGATGATGTTAAAACAAGGAATTGAATTCGACAGCTTCAGGGTGGATAACTGGTATGATTGCGGCAAGATGGATATCCTGCTTGAAACCAACGCCAAACTGCTGAAAGGAACGGAACACAAACCCCGTGAAGACATGCTCGTGAACTCTGTTCTCATCCAGCCGGTACATGTCGCCAAAGGAACAAAACTGGTCAACTCCATTGTGGGTCCTAACGTCACCATTGGTGAAAACGCCAGCGTGAATCATTCCATCCTCAGCAACTCCATCATCGGAGATTTTGCTAATCTCAATCATGTGATTCTTGCCGGCTCCATCATCGGCAGCGATACCGCAATAACCGGGTTCAAACAATCGCTCAACATCGGGGATAACACCGAGATTGATTTCAGCGGAAAAAATAAATAGCTTGAAATTTAATGTCTGAAGTTTAAAGTTGTTAGCAGCTGACTTTCAAACTAAAAACATTAGGCTTCAGACATTAAACTGAAGATGAAGAACCGAATCACTGAATTATTCGGAATAGAATATCCGGTTATTCAAGCCGGAATGATCTGGTGCGCGGGCTGGGAACTCGCTTCGGCAGTCAGCAATGCAGGCGGACTGGGCATCATCGGTTCCGGCTCCATGTATCCTGATATTTTGCGCGAGCACATCCGCAAATGCAAAGCCGTAACTGACAAGCCCTTTGCGGTTAATGTGCCGCTGATTTATCCAGATATTGACAGGCACATGGAAATCATTAAAGAGGAAGGCGTTCAGGCTGTTTTTACCTCGGCCGGCAATCCAGCCGTTTGGACGACAACATTGAAAAGCTATGGAATCAAAGTGGTGCACGTGATTGCCAGCGTGAAGTTTGCTAAGAAATGCGAAGAGGTTGGAGTTGATGCAATCGTTGCGGAAGGATTTGAAGCGGGAGGCCACAATGGACGGGAAGAAACCACCACGATGTGCCTGGTGCCGATGGTGCGCGATGCGGTCAAATTGCCGTTGATGGCTGCCGGAGGAATCTCAACAGGGCGCGCGATGCTCGCTGCTTTTGCGCTGGGTGCGGAAGGCGTTCAAATCGGTTCCCGTTTTGCCGCCAGCGAAGAATCATCGGCTCACATTAATTTCAAAAACAAAATTGTGGAAGCGAAAGAAGGCGATACGATGCTTTCGCTGAAGCAACTGATGCCGGTCAGATTAATTAAAAACAAGTTCTTTGAGCAAGTGCAGGCGGCTGAGATGAAGGGAGCCTCGCGCGAGGAACTTGCCCAACTGCTGGGCAGGGCGCGCGCCAAAAAAGGAATGTTTGAAGGAAACCTTGATGAAGGAGAACTGGAGATCGGGCAGGTTTCTGCGATGATCAATAATATCAAGCCGGCCGCTCAGATATTGAAAGAAATTTGGGAGGAGTTTGTGGTGGAGAGAGAAAGGATTTGCAGATTGGATTTTGCCAGCCGTCATCCCGAAACAAACGTGAAAATTTAAATCCATTTACGAACCAAAATAAATCAGCCGCAGGAGAGGTTCCTGCCTCGCGCTGCACATTTTTTGCCTATTGCAAAGGCTGGGAAGCGCTGAGAGAATTTCACTGAATAGGAGTCAGGCTACAACAACTACTGGATAAATGCCAACGGTGAATACATCAGCACCGACCAGTACAACTACAATCCAAATCTGGATGACAACATACTGTAAACAACGAAAACCGGCAGAAGTTGAAAGCGGGTGAAGTAAAAGCAACATCTTGCAAATACACTCAACTTAGCTATGTTTAGATTGAATAAAAGACCATCATGCGTTTACTTTTCATTTTATTGCTTCTCACTTCCCTTGCGAGCGCTCAGGAAATAGAAAATCCGGACTGGTGGAAATCAACTACGGTATATCAGATTTATCCGCGCTCTTTTTACGACACCAATGGCGATGGCATTGGCGACCTTCAGGGCATTATTGAAAAATTAGATTACTTAAAAGATTTAGGTTACGAAACCATCTGGATTTCGCCTTTCACCGAAAGTCCGCAGCGCGATTTCGGTTATGACATCAGCAACTACACCGCCATTTCCCCGCAATACGGCACGATGGAACTTTTCGATTCGCTGCTGCAGGCGGTGCACCAGCGCGGAATGAAACTGATGTTTGATTTGGTGATGAACCACACTTCCGACCAGCACGAATGGTTTAAGGAATCTTCTTCCTCGCGCGATAACCTAAAAGCCGACTGGTATGTCTGGAAAGACGGCACAGGAAAAAACGGAACGAAACGTCCGAACAACTGGCGTGCCATGTCAGGCAATTGGGCGTGGACCTACAGCCCGGTGCGCAGGCAGTTTTACTACAATGCGTTTTTGCCTTTTCAGCCCGATTTGAACTACAACAACCCTGCCGTGAAAGAAGCCATGTTCAACATCGCGCGTTTCTGGCTCGACAAAGGCGTGGATGGATTCCGCTTGGATATTATCAGCGCCATTTACGAAGATTCGCTTTTGCGCAACAACCCGTTCAGTTTCCGCATGAAGCCTTCCGATAAATCGCTCACCATCTTTTTCCAGCACGCAAAAAATAATTTCCTGCAAGAAAAAAGTTTCTCGTTTTCTGCGGAACTGCGAAAAGTTACAGATGAATATCCTTCTCCAAAAAGAGTGTTGGTGGGCGAATCGCATGGAGCTGAAAAACTCATTCACCGTTTTTGCATGGATGACGGAAAGCCGGGGTTGGATATGGTGTTTTTGTTCAATGCCGTATCCATGCCGTTCACCGCAAAGAAATACCGGAAGATGATTGAAACATTTGAAAAATATTTTGCCGAGCCATTGATGCCCACCTTGGTTTTTTCCAACCACGACAGAACCCGCACCATCACGCGCCTGGGCGGCAGCGTTGCCAAGCGCAAGCTGCAAACGCTCTTTCAGTTTACCGCGCGTGGAGTTCCGTTCACCTATTTTGGCGAAGAAACAGGAATACCCAAAGTGCGGATACCGCTCAAACAGGGACAAGACGCCATCGCCATTCAAAACCGGAAGCTGCCGCAGTTTTTGGTTGATTTATCGAAAGAAACGCTGAACCGCGATGAGTGCAGAACGCCCATGCTCTGGAACAACGCGCCCAACGCAGGTTTCTGCAAGCCGGATGTAAAACCCTGGCTGCCCGTAGCCGGAAATTATGCCGTCATCAACGCAGCAACGCAACAGTCTGATTCCGCTTCGCTGCTCAGTTTCTACAAAAAAATTATTCATCTGAGAAACCAAACTCCCGCGTTGCAGACAGGCGGATTTGAAATTGCCGAAGATTTATGCAGCAAAAAAGTTCTGGCGTATTACAGAACGCTTTCTGAGGAAAAATTTCTGATAGTCTTAAACATGTCCAAATCGAAAGTGAAGAATAAAGCAGCCGGTGGAAAATGCCTGATTTCCACACACGGTAATTCCAATGATGCCATTTTACTTCCGTATGAAGGAAAAGTGATGAGAGTGGAATAGGTGAATGCCGGCACTGAGCAAACTCAGCATCACCAATTATGCTATAACGAAATACAGGGAACATAGAATAAATTTACATTGCTCTAAAACTTTTCAGCATGGATAATAAATCAATGAACAAATTAAGAAAGCGTACAAGCGGATTACTGTTTGGCATTTTTTGCATGCTTGCCGAGTTGCTGTTTGCACAGCAGCCAAACTATAAAGCGGGCAACGCGCCTGCGCCCAGATTAGTTATTGGCATCGTGGTGGACCAAATGCGCTACGACTACCTGTACCGCTTTGCCGACAAGTATGGCAACGGAGGTTTCAGGCGCATGTTGGGAGAGGGGTTTGAATGCAGAAACACGAATTTTGAATATGTGCCGACCTTCACCGGTCCCGGTCATGCAGCAGTTTACACAGGCACCACGCCATATTACAACGGCATCATCGGCAACGATTGGTATGACAGAGACCTGGGGAGCAGCGTCTATGTGACGGGTGATGCCGCTGTAACTCCGGTTGGAAGCAGTTCGGATGCCGGAAAGATGTCGCCCAAATGGTTGTTGAGCACCACGATTACCGATGAATTGCGCCTTTCCAACAACAAACAGTCAAAGGTCATCGGTATCTGCATTAAAGACCGTGGCTCTATTTTGCCGGCAGGGCACATTCCCTCGGCAGCATATTGGCAGGATGACGTTACGGGCACGTGGATAACAAGCACCTACTATACCGATGATTTGCCCGCATGGGTGAAGCGTTTCAACGATAAAAAACTCTGCGACCAGTATCTTTCAAACGCCTGGAGCACCACCTATCCCATCGGGCAATACACCGTTGGACTTCCCAACGGTTCACCTTTCCGCAAGAGCTACAAAGGCGAAACGGTGAATCAGTTTCCTCATGACCTTCCCGCGATAAAAAAAATAATGGGTTACGGACTCATCCGAAGCACGCCTTTTGGCAGCAGCTACACTGTTGATTTCGCTTTGGAGGCGCTGGCGCAGGAGCAATTAGGCAATGACAGCATCACCGATTTCCTTGCGGTGAGTTTTTCCTCAACAGACTATGTGGGGCACCAGTTCGGCATCAACTCCATTGAATTGCAGGACACTTATGTCAAATTAGACAGAGACCTGGAGCGCCTTTTCAATTACGTGGACAGCACCATCGGCATGGAGCATACGCTCATCTTCCTAACCGCTGACCATGCTGCAGCCCAAACGCCCGCGCAGATGCAGTCGCTGAACATTCCTGCAGGCGTGTTTGGCAGCGATTCGCTGAAAGACAAGCTGAACCGTTTTCTTTCAAAGCAATATGGCAAGGGCGAGTGGGTGCTGCACTCCGCCAATTATCAATTCTGGCTCAACAACAAACTCATCGAAGACAAAAAAAAATGTCGTGCGCAACTGATAGAGAAGGCTATCGCATACTTGAAAAAAATGAAAGGCGTGCAGGAAGTTTACGCCACCGCAGAATTGGGCAGGCTCAATTCTGCCAACGGGATGGTGGACAAGCTGCTGCGCGGATTTTCCCCGTTGCGCTCGGGCGATATTGCCATCGCGCTGCAACCGGGGTGGTTTGACGCGCCTTACGCAAAAGATGGCGGCACAACGCATGGCACCTGTTATTCCTATGACACGCACGTGCCGCTGTTATGGATGGGATGGAAAATTAAACAGGGCGGCACCTCCGCGCCTGTGGGCATAGCCGACATCGCTGCCACGCTCAGTGATTTATTGCACATCAGCCGCCCCAACGCTTGTGTTGGGAATCCGATTATTGATTTGACGATTGAGAAATGAAACCGCGTGAAAAGAATGAGTGATGCAATTTGAATTTCAGTATCATTATGAAAGCATTTAAAAACAAATTGCAAACGCGCAAAAGCACACATTGAAAATTTGCACCTTTCATTCCGCCACTTTCTTTGCACTATGAACCGTTCCCTGCCCTATCCTTCTCATGCGCTTTTCTTAAGTTTATCCGGTTCACAATTCTTAATAAATTTTTTACATAAACCTGTTCAGATGAAAACATGGCTCATCCTTCTCAGCATCTGCATGGCAGCAGGCGCAAGAGCGCAAAACCCGCAGACCATCACCGTAAATATTGGACACGTAAATGCTGCCGATTCGGTGGTGAAACCGCACATGCTCGGTGTCATTGCCGGTCCTTCGGCTAATTATCAATCCACCGCGCCCGACCTCACATCCCATTTTCAGGACGTGGGCATCACCACGATTCGCAATAATGATTATTATGACGACCGGCTGGATATGGAGCGCATGTTTTTTTGCGGCAGCTATCCCGTCAATCAGTTTACGCCTCAATATCCCGACTGGGATTGCGACCCTGCCGACACTGCCAACTATCATTTCAGCGAAAGCGACCTCCAGTTTGAAAACTGGCTCGATGGCGGATTTTTACCATTTTTCCGCGTAGGCGGTGAACTCGCTCATGCGATTCGTCCGCATGATTACAAAGGTCCCCGCAACAATGAAGAAGCAAATTGGATTCAGGCTGCGATACACGTGGTGAACAGGTACAACAATTTCGATGGTGGCGCCAATACGCTGGGCGGCTACCTGAACATCTGGACAGAATACCCGCATAAAGTTTTCTGGGACAGGGATTCCCTTTCGTTCAACAACTTTTGGTGCAACACCTACGACTCGCTGAAAAATCATTTCCCCGCATTAAAAATTGGCGGACCGGGATTCAATACTTCCGTTTCCACCCAAATAGGCAATACGGTGAGCGGCAACATCAACACGCACGCTGATTTGTTCCTGAGGGAACTGGAGCAGCGCAATATAAAGCCCTCGTGGATTGGGTTTCATGTGTTCAGCAACGACATAGCAGTTTTTTACAACACATCCATCGCATTCAGAAAACTATTGCGGGCGGAAGCTCCCTTTGCAGCATACAACAGCGTGTGGGGAAACGCGAACGGAAATTTCTTCGATGGCGTGGAATTAATCTGCGATGCGTGGGGCTTTGACAACGACCAATCCCTGACGGAATCAGTCCGTGATTCCTTATTCAACCGCAAATGGGGCGCTGCGCACCACACAGGCGTGTTCATCGCATTTCAGCAAGCGGATGTCGAAAGGGCATACATCTACCGCGGCACCGAGTTGGGCTACGACCCGAATCATCCGGGCTTGATGGGATTGTTCATTGCCGATTCTACAGGAACATATAAACCTGTTTCCTATGGATTTAAAATGTGTTCCAAAATGCAAACCATCTATCACCGCAAACTCACCTCTCCTGCATTTGACGTGGCTTCCGGAGGAAGCAAAATCTGGACGCTTGCCGGTGAAAGCGCGGGAGGAGGCAAGGCGCTGCTTGTTTCAAATCCTTCTGCCGACACCGTTTTGCTTACACTCACTGTTGATGGCAATGTTCTTTCCTCCTCTGTTTTCTCCTCCGTAAATCATTATTTCATTTCCGATACGGACAATGGGGAAACTCCTCACGCATGGACGGGCGGCTCTTTCACCTTGCTGCCGGGAACATCCAACCTGATAACAATGGAAAACACAACCGCGATTGATGAATTTTCTGCTGAGAGAAAAAATATCTTTCTTCATCCCAATCCAGCGGGAGACAGGGTAACGCTCACTTCTGACAAGCAGATTTCAAGCGTTGAATTTTATACTATCCAGGGGCAATGCTTTAAAATCATTCCTGCGCTGGGCAACACACAACTCATTTCAATCAGCGATTTACCGCGCGGGTTATTCCTGATAAAAGCAAACTTTAAGGATGGCAGTCATTGGGTAGGAAAAATGATAAAAGAATAACCGGTTACCTGACGTATGTGAAAACGCCAACGAAAAAGTTGATACTAAAGGTTTGAAAATCGCAGGTATTCAGTTCTTCCCGTGGCATTTTTTATACTTCAGCCCGCTGCCGCAAGGACAGGGATCGTTGCGACCTATTTTTGGACTGCTTCGCACGACAGGTTGGTGCGGACTGATATGGTCGTCATAATATTCTTCCTCATTCTCTTCAAAATCAAGGTCTTCCTCATCATCAGTGTAATTCCAGCTTTTTGAAATATGCTCATAACGCGCGATAATCGGGTACAGTTCTCTTTTAATTGGTTCGAAAGAACGATTGTGAAGTTCCGCCAGCACTTCCTCCAGCGAGCCGCACACAGATTCATCAGCAAGGCGGTGATGATAAACCTCTTGTATCAGCGGCTCCAGTTCCGTTGCCCGGATGTCGAGCAAATCGCCTGTCATCAAACCCAGCAGTCCGGTGTCAAGGATGCGGTCATTCTCTTTTTCCGCAAGGAAAAAACGGAGCAGGTCTTCGTACCATTTGATGATTTCCTGTCTCCGTTCCGGGTGATGCAGCGCCATCCGGCTCACCGCCTCTGATACCTGACAGCGCGCATAGCAATAGCGGTCAGGCTCTTTCAAATAGGAACTTAATGCATCCAATTGGTGGAAGCCGAGCGTATAGATGGTTTCCAAAATCATCTCTGTAAGAAAATCACCGAACCAGTAGTCAAGATACTCTTCATCCTGCCGCAAGATGTCGAGCGTCACCTGAAGGCTTTCTTTCGATTTCAATTCCGTGAGCAGAAAAAGCGCATGCACGGGAAACTCGTGAGTGGTTTCATCCCAATCAACCATGCGGAAATGTTCGAGCCGCGCCATGCTGTCATAAATCACCTTATGTAAATCGGCAATAAGCGTCTCCCGCGGCAACGCAAGGATTTCATTAATGATTTCAGGGCTGATGCGCATGCCGTTGCAATACAACTGCTCCACCTGCGGATGCGTGAACACGGGTTTTTCGCTGGCAGGTTCCGTTACTTTTTTTGCTATAGCCTTCACGCTGCGTGAAAATTCATGCTCTCTCTCCCACCGTTCTGCCGCCTTTTCCATGCGCAAAGCCATCATGTGTCTTTCCATCTCTTTAATATCTATGAACGGGTCATCAATTTTCCTCAGTACGTCAAGCCGCATCTCTGCCGCTTTCAAATCTTTTATGCCCGTAAAATACAGCAGCGCCATCCGGTTGAATGATGCGACCTCGTTGGTGTGAAAAATATTCCGTTGCGGATACAATTCTTTTATGTCCATGTATTCCCCGAGCAGTTCAGGCACCTTGGCATACTCTCCTTTGGCAATGTATTCACCTGCACGATTCAGTTTGCCGAACAGATAATCGGGATGCTCCTTCAGCAGCCAGTTGTTCACTTCGTTGGCTTTGGCAATATTGCCCTGCAAAGCGTAAAGCGTTGAAAGCTGGTTCTTAAACTGCGGCACGTGCGGATACTTCTCAATCAGGTCATGCAGTTCGGGTATGGCGCTGTTTTTTTTCCGCTGCACTTTCTCATAGTACTTCCGCAGGATTTCCTCTATCTCATCCGTGATGCCGAAATGGTCATTCATCATTTTTGGATCACCCGTAATCTCATAACCGGTGATGCGGAGGCGGGAAGCAATGTCTGACATGGAGAGGTGGCTTGGTGTAATAATCAAAAGTACGAATTGTGTAAGTAGTTTAGTCATTCGCCACTCGTGTACCGACTGTATCGCGTACCACGAACTAACTTTGAGGCACACTCCCTTTCTTTGCAAGGCTAAACATCTGCCTGACATGAAACCGAAATTATTTTTTCTCACAGCAGTCATCTTCATTCTTTCCGCATGCGACAGCAATTCCGGAAACAGCAATACGGAGATTAACGAGGGAAATAATTCTGAGGAATCGCAATCCGTTCAGCAGGATGAAAAAACGGAATCTTCCGGCAGCATGCAACAATTGTCTAAACCACAATCATCAGGATTTTGGGAAAGGTTGGAAATGAAATCCATCCGCGACAATCGCGGAGTGGAGACAGCACAGATGCCGATTCCTTCTACATGGAAAATGCACAGCGGGGTCTTGCCCTTGTGGTTGGCGGCTCGCTGCTGCTCTTGTTTCTCTATTCCAAATTCAAGAAGTAATATTCTTTTCGCGTTTCTCTGCGTTCTTGGCGGTTACATTTTTAGAATCCGGATGAAAGAAGTGGCATTGTTTTAAGAGCAACTACCTTCCTTGTGATTCAGAATCATCAACCTTCAATCTTGTTGTTCAAACGTACATCCGCTATCTCTCCACCGCAAGGCGTTTCACCACCAGTCCATCTGCTGTTGTTAATTGCAGAATGTAATATCCTTTGCTGATGGTGGCGGGCAGGATAACAAGGTTGTTCTGATTCTTCTCCTGTAGCAGCATTCTTCCGGTGGCCTCATAGAGCGCGTAGCGTTCCACAGGCAGGCTGTTTTCTATTGTAAATGCACCCGTAGTCGGGTTGGGATATATCGAAAGGCTTGCTTGTTTTGTTTCAAGCAGACCAAGCGGCATCCCGGGAGTATTGATAGTATCGTAATGTGTTTTGGTACACCAAACACCATTTACAAATACATCAATGGTAAGGCTTACGATATGATCGCCCTCGTAATAAAAATAATGAACCGGATTGCGCAGGCTGCTCGTATCGGGACCATCATCAAAATACCAATGCCAGTAAACGCTGTCGGGGTTGTTCAGAATGCTTTCATCAAAGAAATAATACGTTACCCCGGAGTTGGTGTGGCTGAAATCCGCAACAATCGAGTCGCAGGTGGTTTGCGCTTCCATACGCAACAGGGCGATGCTGAATGCAGCAAGCAGTACAAAGTTTTTCATCGGTTGGGTTTTAATGTGCTTGTTAAAATTAACGCGTGTCCGGGATGATTACAACCCGAACTTAGACGACAACATGAACAACGAAAACCGGCAGAAACTGAACGAGGTGAAGCGGTAATTCTTTAAACCGCAAAGTGGTTATTATTTTTTTCAAACCGCAAAGAGCGCCAAGAGTCGCCAAGCATGATTTTATTCTTCGCGTTTCTTTGTCCAAAGAACAGCG
>CAZCXH010000164.1:0-11270 GCA_964502525.1 uncultured Chitinophagaceae bacterium | reverse complement strand
CTGAAACAACAAAATACGCAGCATGAATGTAGTTATTATTATGAGACAGTTGATATGCGGATAATCGCTGATTGTTCTATCTGCGCTCATCTTATTTTTCTGCGTCATCTGCGTTCTATTTTAAATTTTAAACAGCTTCTCAGGCGCTGCATTTTTGCGATGAACCAATAATGTAATGTACAGGATTGGGCAGACGGCAAGAAGCCAATGAGGGGAACGACCGATCCGCCAGCTTGTTTCTATTTCTCCATCATCCGTTTCAGTTCCTGCAATTTCAGCAAAGCTTCAACCGGTGCAAGCGTATTGATGTCAATTCCGCCCAACAACTCCCTGACCTCTTTTAACCGGGCATCATCCATCTGAAAGAAACTTAACTGATACCCGGGTGAAGGAAGGCGCCTCACTGCGTCTTTGACGTCAGAAGCAATGCTCTTCTGTTCCAATTCCTTCAGAATCTCATTTGCGCGATCCACTAACGCCTTCGGCATTCCCGCCATCTTCGCCACGTGGATGCCGAAACTGTGCTTGCTGCCGCCCTCCACCAATTTGCGCAGGAAAATCACCTTGCTGCCGGTGTCCTTGATGGCTATCGTGAAATTTTTGATGCGCGGAAACTTGTTAGCCAGCTCGTTCAGCTCGTGGTAGTGCGTTGCGAACAATGTTTTTGGATGAGCGGCAGGATTATTGTGCAGGTATTCGGCCAGCGACCATGCGATGGAGATGCCGTCATACGTGCTCGTGCCTCGGCCGATTTCGTCCAGCAATATCAAACTTCTTTCGGAGATATTATTGACAATGCTTGCTGTCTCGTTCATCTCCACCATGAAAGTGGATTCGCCTGAAGAGATATTGTCGGAGGCGCCCACGCGGGTGAAGATTTTATCAACGATGCCGATGCTCGCGGAGGCGGCAGGAACAAAACTTCCCGTTTGCGCCATCAAAGTGATGAGCGCGGTTTGCCGAAGCAAGGCCGACTTCCCCGCCATATTAGGCCCTGTTAGGATGATAATTTGCTGCAATTCGTTATCAAGCCGCAAATCATTCGCAACGTATTGATCACCGGGCGGCAACTGTCGTTCAATCACAGGGTGCCTGCCTTCCTTGTATTCCAGCGAAAGCCCTTCATGGATCTCAGGCTTGCGGTAGTTGTATTTCAGCGCTGCTTCGGCAAATGAAAGAAGGCAATCAATACGTGCCGCCTGGTGGGCGTTGATCTGAACGGGTTTGATATAGTCGTAAATAAACAGCACGAGTTCATTGAACAAGGTTTCTTCCAACTGCAATATCTTTTCTTCAGCGCCTATGATTTTTTCCTCATACTCCTTGAGTTCGGGCGTGATGTAGCGTTCTGCATTGGAGAGCGTTTGCTTGCGCGTCCACTCGGGAGGCACTTTGTTTTTGTGCGTGTGCGTGACCTCAAGATAATAACCGAACACATTGTTAAATCCGATTTTCAATGATGGGATGCCCGTGCGCTCCGCTTCACGCTTCTGGATGCCGAGGATGTAATCTTTTCCGGAGCGCGCCATGTCCCGCAATTCGTCCAGTTCTTTCGATACCCCTCGCGCTATCACGTTGCCTTTCTGCAACTGCACGGGCGCATCCGCTGTCAAATCTTTAGTAATCCTTTCCCGCAGCAGTTCGCAAGGACTGATTGGGTCGGCAATCTTCTTTAACTGATTACATTCAGAAACCGCGCATTTTTCCTTTACGGGAATCAAGCAGTCCAGCGAGCGTTTCAACTGCGTCACATCGCGCGGGTTCGCCTTTCCCAGCGGCACTTTCGAGATCGTTCTCTCCAGGTCACCGACTTGCTTGATGGCATTGCGCAATGTTTCCCGCAAGTCAGGGTTTTTGATGAAATGCTCAACCACAGTCAGCCGTTCTTCAATCAGGGGTCTCTCCCTTAATGGAAGCACAAGCCATTTCTTCAGCAGCCGCGCGCCCATTGGGGAAAGCGTGAGATCGAGCACGTCCGCCAATGATTTTCCACCGGCAGGTGATGAAAGCAATTCGAGATTTCTAACGGTGAACTTGTCGAGCCAAATGTATTTGTCCCTGAAGAGCCTGCCAATGGCAGTGATATGCTTCAGGTTGGCGTGTTCAGTTTCCGCCAGGTAATGAATGATGGCGCCTGCGGCAACAATCCCATCCTGCAAATCATCAACACCAAATCCTTTCAGCGACAGTGTTTCAAAATGACGCGTCAGTTTTTCATGCGCATACTCATAAGCGAAAATCCACTCGTCAAGCGCGTAGGTGTAAAACTGCTCTCCGAATTCACGCTTGAAATCCTTCTGGTGATTTTTCGCAAACAGGATCTCTGAAGGATGAAAACTTTGAAGAAGGTTGTCAATGTAATCCTTTGCTCCTTCGGCAATCACAAACTCTCCGGTGGAAATATCAAGGAATGCCACCGCGATGGTTTCTCTGTTGAAATGAACCGCAGCGAGATAATTGTTGGTTTTGGTGTCAAGGATGTTGTCATTGTGCGCCACCCCGGGCGTGATCAACTCCGTGACTCCGCGCTTCACTAATTTCCTGGCGAGCTTCGGGTCTTCCAGCTGGTCGCAAATCGCCACGCGGTAGCCGGCTTTCACCAGCTTCGGCAAGTAGGTGTCAAGCGCATGATGCGGGAATCCTGCTAATTCTACGTCAGAAGCCGCCCCGTTGGAGCGCTTGGTGAGCACAATGCCGAGCACATTCGATGTTTTGACGGCATCCTGTCCGAAAGTCTCATAAAAATCACCAATGCGGAACAGCAAAATCGCATCCGGATACTTGGATTTGATGCGGCTGTATTGCTGCATCAGAGGGGTGTCCTTTGCAGCGATGGCGGTTTCTTCCATAACTCGAAAAACGAAACTCTAAATTCTAAATAACTTCGAAGTCAAAAATTCTAAACATTTCTGCGAAAATTCCCTTTATGATTTGAGATTTGTTTCGTATTTCGAAATTAGAGATTAGAATTTCAATCTCACTATGCGCAAACTCGCCAACAAAGAACTCGGAAGGCTTTCACCGGACGAATTCAAGCAAGCCGATAAGTCACCGATTATCATCGTGCTCGACAACGTGAGAAGCCTGTACAATGTCGGCTCGGTGTTTCGCACGGCAGATGCCTTTCGGGTGCAGGCAATTTATCTGTGCGGCATCACCGCTGCCCCGCCCCACCGTGAGATCCGAAAGACGGCTTTGGGAGCCGAAGAAACGGTGGCCTGGAAATATTTCAGGCAAGTGAAAGATGCAATTGCCGGATTGAAATCAGCCGGATGGAAAATCATTGCAATCGAACAGGCGGAAGGAAGCATTGCCCTGGATGAATTTCATTTCAAGAAAACAGAAAACCTCGCTTTGATTTTCGGGAACGAAATTAACGGTGTCAGCGCAGAAGCAATGATGCTTGCCGACCGCTGCGTTGAAATTCCGCAAAGCGGGACGAAGCATTCCCTCAACATCGCAGTCAGCGCAGGCGTGGTGATATGGGAAATATGGAAGAAGTTGAATGTGCCGGACGGAAAGCCCTGAGCAGTTTCGGGTTGCCGGCACAATTTCCTTGAATTTCCATCGTAATTATTGCAAATTGCCATCATGCTTACCATCATCAGGCTGACCGGCATCATCTTTTTTACCTCCTTGCTCACCCCGGCATTTTCGCAGGAACAGCTTGGGCTGCGCCTCAGCAATTACAGCGGCATGCACGGCACGCTGTTCAACCCCGCGTTCAGCGTTACCTCGCCTGTTTCCTGGAATCTCAATGTGTTTGCCGTGGGCGCATTCGCTGAAAACAATTACATCTTCATCAAGGATGCCGGCATAGTTCAAATGATCAGGAACCGCTCCGGCTTTAGGTTTGCCAATTCCGGCAATGCGGAAGCCGTGTCGGAAGCTGCGCCAAAGACCGAAGGGCTGCTATACGATTTCACCACGGGCGCGCTCAGGAAGGAAGGCTATGTCTGTTCTTTCGTTACCGGACCATCCGCCATGTTTCACATCAGGAAACATAGCTTCGGTATTTTCTTCAATGCCCGTACCACCGTCAGCGCCAACCGCATTCCATCCACACTGGGCTATTACGACCTTGACGCGCTTGTGGCTGGCGACACCCTGTTCGTGAAACCGCTGAAAACGGCAGGGATGGCCTGGAGCGAGGCGGGCGTCAATTACGGGAAAAACATTTTAAGAAAAGGCCGGCATGTTCTGGATGCAGGCGTCAGCCTGAAGTTCCTGCAGGGGTATGAAGGCTTCTTTTTCCAGAGCCATCAGCACACGACCATCAGGATCAATATTGACTCGATGACTTATCAGAGCGCCAATGTCACCTATGGACTGGCAAGCGGAATAACGGGATACGGAAATGCCGCCACTCCTTACAAACTGCAGGCGCGCGGTTTTGGAGCCTCGGCAGATATTGGTGCTGTTTATCAAATTGAATCCAACAGCGCCAGGCGCATTTATGATTGGAAATTGGGATTTGCGCTGCTTGATTTCGGGAAAATCAATTTCACCAAAAACGCGCAAAAGCATGAGATTGACACGGACACGCCTTTCAATTTCGTGCAGGGTGAATACAAAGGCATTGAAAATTTCACCGATGTGTTTCGATTGCTCAGCGTCCAAAGCCTGAACGACCCTTACGCATCTTATGCCGGCAGCAGCTTCAGTATCTGGATGCCTGCAGGCATTACCTTTTTCTTTGAACGGGCCATTGCCAAAAATTTTTATCTGAATGCCACCGCGGTGCGCAGACTGCGATTTGGCAGCGCTGTTGCTGAACGGGGCAACATATGGGCAATAACGCC
Organism: uncultured Chitinophagaceae bacterium; assembly: GCA_964502525.1. GTDB lineage: Bacteria > Bacteroidota > Bacteroidia > Chitinophagales > CAIOSU01 > DATLYB01. Next base: position 6,468 of record CAZCXH010000164.1, on the reverse strand, counting down.
ACGGTTCGAGCATAAATGGGTGGAAGTGCACCTCCCCTTGGTGCTTTTCAATGATACCCACTTCCGGTTCGGCACAGCCATCCGTTTGGGTCCCCTTGTTATCGGAACGGATAATCTCTCAAGCTGGTTTATCCCCCGCGACTTCACCGGCAGTGATATTTACATCGCGCTCAAGTTCGATTTTATCGGAAAAAACGAAGGCCGCCAACAACCTTCCAGGAACAAAAAGCGGGGAGGTCCTTACGACTGCTTTTATTTTAATACACGCGGAAATTTTTGAGATTCCGGCAGCAACCTTTCCCACGCCTGTTAAATCTTTGCTCTGTAATTTTCCGCCATGAAAAAATCCATTCTTCTACTAACTATATCCGTTGCAATTTCATTTGCTCAAGCTCAGAAGCCTCCAAAAACCAACCGCAATTACATTCCAAGTGATACTGCCTCTTTCTCCGGTGGTCCCCTACCCTATAATTACAAAGCCAACCTCAAATACAAAAAAGTCGAATCCACTTCCATGTACCTTGCCATGCGCGACAGCGTGAAGATTGCGGTGAACGTGACGCTTCCGAAAGGATTACCGGATGGAGAAAAGATTCCCGCGGTGCTTTATCAGACGCGCTACTGGCGGGGGGCAAAGTTCCGCTGGCCATTCAGCATGTTCATCAACAACTTCAGCGGCAAGCAGGGCAAGATGATCACCGATGTCATCAAATGCGGCTATGCGTTCATCGCAGCGGATTCGCGCGGTTCCGGTGCAAGCTTCGGAACACGGAAGCATCCCTGGTCGCATGATGAGGTGAGAGACATGTACGAAATCGTTGACTGGATTGTGAAGCAGCCCTGGTGCAACGGCAACGTAGGGGGCGCTGGCGTCAGTTATAGCGGAACCACTGCCGAGTTTCTTGCTACCACCGGGCATCCTGCCGTCAAAGCCGTGGCGCCCATGTTTTCATTGTATGATGTGTATGATGACATTTCACTGCCGGGCGGTGTTCAGTTGGAATATTTTTCCAGGAACTGGGGCGAAGCGAATTGGAAGCTCGACAACAACAAGCTCCCCATCGGGGGAATTGCAAAGCTCGTTGTGAAAGGCGTTCAGCCGGTGAAAGGTCACAAAAAGATGGTGAAGATGGCGGTGAAAGATCACCAGGCAAACCTCAACGTGAATGATGGCGTGAAATCCATCACTTACCGCGATGATATTTCAAAAGCAGATAACTATACCAGCCCCGACAGTTTCAGCCCGCATTTTTACAGCAAAAAAATTGATAATGCAGGAGTGGTGGTTTATTCCATCAGCGGATATTTTGACGGTGATTACCAGCATGCCGCCATCAAGCGCTTCCGCACGTTGCAACACCCGGAGAACAAGCTGCTGCTCGGCCCCTGGGAGCATGGCGGCAGCATGAACTGCAGCCACTTCAACCCCGGGGAATCGGGCTTCGACAAGACGGCCGAGATATTGAAATTTTTTGATCATTATCTCAAGGGCATGGACACCGGCATCGAAAAAGAGCCGCGCGTAAATTATTTCACCCTAGGCGAGGAGCGCTGGAAATCCTCATCGGGGTGGCCTCCTGAAAATTCTTATTATCATAGTTTTTATCTTGAGGGCGATGGGAAACTCGCTTCCCGAAACCCTTCGCTGACGGCAAACATTTCCTCATCCCACACCCCGCCTTCTTTTTCCGGCTTTACCGCATATCAGGCGGACACCACCTTTGGTTCCGGAAGCAAAAGCCGCTGGCGTTCGCTGCTCAGCCAGTTAAATATTCCTTTTCCTTATTATGACTGGACCACAAGAAGCGCGCAGTTGATTCACTTCGCCACTGAGCCGCTCGAACAAGATATGGAGGTAACCGGTCACCCCGTGATGGCGTTATATGTGGCATCGTCAGACACCGATGGCGCGTTTCATGTTTATCTAGAGGATGTGGACGAGCAGGGAAAAGTTTCTTACGTCACCGAAGGGTTGCTGCGCGCGCTGCACCGCAAGGTGAGCCACGAGCCGCGCCCTTACAAGGATGTCGAAAACATTCCTTACCATTCCTATTTGAAAAAGGATGGCGCACCGCTCGCTCCTCAAAAAACGGAGATGATCACCTTCGACCTGCTGCCCGTTTCCTACCTGTTCAAAAAAGGGCACCGAATCCGCATCAGCATTGCGGGCGCTGACCGCGACCATTTCAAAATCCTCAATCCCGATGCCCGGTGGCAGATACAGCATCATGGCGAGTTCGCCTCTTTCATCGCGCTGCCGCTGATAGAGTAGTTGAATATATTGAGGATGGGGTTGGTGATCGCTTTTGCTCGCCTCTGGCTGCTATAGTCATTACGAGCACCCGGGATTGTGCAGTATTCACTTCGCATCCTCCCGCTTCGTATCAGCATATTCCACCTCCACCTCCAGATTCGGGTCGTTGGTGTTCACCTTGAACTCAACCCTGCGGTTTTCAGCCCTGCCCTGCGGGTTGTCTTTGCCGTCAGGGGTTTCGTTGGGCACGAGCGGCTCCAATTCTCCCTTTGAAAACAGTGTCAGCCTGTCCTGAGCGATCCCTTTCTTCATCAGATAATCTGCAGCCGACTGCGCCCGCTTTCTTCCCAGCTCGTCATTGTAGGCGTCTGCGCCCTTGCTGTCGCAGTGCCCGGTGATTTCAAGTGTGAACTTCGGATTTTCGGAGAGCACAAGATAAAGCGAATCGAGCGTAACCTTATACAGGCGCGTGATATCATACTGGTTAAACTCATAGTAAATCCTTTTCAGCCTGATTTTTCTTCGAACTATCTCCTCCACAAAAAAGGTCCTGAAGAGCGTGTCCTTCGCTTCCATCTTGCTCAAATCAATCTGCTCCTCGCTTCCCCAAAAGCCGGGTTTTGTCGCGTTGAACTGGTAAACTTTCTCCGGATCAAGCTTCAGCACAAAATGTTCAGCCGTATCCGTCTTGAACGTTGAGATGGGGGCAAGCGAAGTTCCGGTCACGGTAAACACGCTCACATCGGCTCCGCCAAGGGGAATTTCAGGCTCTGATTTTCTGGCAACAAAAGCGTCAAGGTAAATATCTTTAATAAGTTTATATTGGTAAATGTCATCGCAGCAGGTTTCGCTTTTCAGCGAAAAGCGGCTGGGGCGGTTGGAAACGAAAAAGCCTCCTTTCTCCTCGCTGTCAATGAAAAAATACATGTCGTCAACGCTCGAATTGAGCGGGAAGCCGATGTTCACCGGGTCGTCCCACTGCCCTCCGCTGCCGCTGGCCGAGAACGCATCCATGCCCCCGATGTTCACATGCCCGTTTGACGAGAAGTACAGCTTTTTGCTTTTGCCGTCATAATAAGGAGTGCCTTCATCAGACGATGTGTTGATTTTCGCGCCCGCATTCACGGGCGTCCCGAACAAGCCGTTGCCGGTGCTTTCCGCATACCAGATGTCGGTGCCACCGATGCCTTCCCCGCGGTTGGAAACAAAATACAGGTATTCCTTGCCGTCAACAGCGCCCACAGCCGGCTGCGTATTGGAAGATTTTTTCTTGTTGATCTCCTCGCCAACGCTTTCCGGCTCGCCCCAGCTTTCACCTTGTTTTTTGCTTACATATATCTTGCATGTCAGGTTCACCTTGCGCTTTTTCGTGGAGCACTGGGTGAAGTAAAGGCGGGTGCCATCGGGAGAGAAGGAGCCATTGCCGACATGCCACTTCGCGCTGTTCACCGGCTCGCCAATTGGCTCGCCCTTCAGCCATTGGTTATTCTCGAAATGCGACCTGTAGATTTTTGAGTAATAATCAACGCCCTTGAGATGCATCAGATCAAGAACGCTGTCGGATTTGATCGAAGAAAAGTAGAGGTCATCACCCACCGGCATAGGGGCGTAGTCGGTGAAAGGGTTGTTGACTTTTTCATCAAGATGCTCAATCTCCACGCGCAACGGCCTGGACATCTGGTTTTTGGCAAGGCTGCAACCTTCGATGTGTTTCTTTGCAAGCTCGTGATATTCTTTGCTGTCGTCAGCGAGGTAACGCGCAATGAATGTAGAGAAATTGGCGGCAGCCTCATCGTATTTGCCGTTATATTTCAGCATCATCGCATACCAATAGCGGGCTTTCGGATAGTTGGCGGAGTCGGTTTCCATCAGAGATTTGTACCATTTCTCCGCCATCTTGTAATCCCTGAGCATGAAGTTCATCTCAGCAATTTTTTCAATGGATGAAGATTTTTCGGGTTTTGCCTCGAAATACTTCTCCCAATATTCCAGCGAATTGTAATAGCTGCCCCTTTTATAGAGTTTCTTGGCCAGCCGTTTCGTTTTACCCGGGGTAAGCTCCTGCGGAACGGTATCCTGCGCAAACTGCGCCAATGAAGGCATGACAAAATAGGGCGCCAGCATCATGCTGGCGATAACGAATGCACTTTTCATCAGAAAACGATTTTTATGATAGGGTGATTTTAATTGGAACATCAGAATCTTGGGCAAAACATATTGGCTTCATTGAGCCTTACGATTTTTCCGACATAAATCAGCGAGATTTCGTAACCGCCCTTGTTGCCGGTAGCGTCTTTAATGGTGGAAGTGCTGACATCGTAGCTGAATCCCACCCTGAACCGCTTCATCAGCTCAATCGCCATCATCGGGATTACCGCATCGTCCCAGCGGTGCCAAATGCCTGCATAGAGCGTGAACTCCTTCCCCGGCTTTTCGGAGAGTTCCAACCCAATGTTGGTTCCAAAGTTCACCTCGCGCGCCTCCGCCTGCGACATGAAAATCACTCCCGGGAGAAGACTCACTCTTTCCGTGATGGCCCAGTCCAGTCCGCCATGCACGACATATCGCATTGGCAATTTGCTCTCATATCCGCTGACCAAACTCTGATTGGGCTCGCCTATATGAAAAATTGAAAATCCGGTGAACAGCGTCAGCATCTTCACCAGCTTTCCGCTGTAAAATATTCCCGTGTTTACATCTGGAATGGTTTTGCTGAAATTGGAATTGAATGCCTTATCATCTTCCGGCACAGCTCCCATTTGAGATCCAAAAAGCAATTCGCCCGACTTGACGCTCATCTGCTGTATGCCGCCCTGCACCCCGATGGACAACTGGTGGTTGAATTTCTTGTCAAGCGCTTTGATGTATGACACGGACACAAGGGCATGAAGCGTGTTGAGGCGCTTGTTGTTGGTGATGTCGTTGACCAGCATCACACCTGCTCCTACGGCATTGTTCCTTTTCTTTCCGAAAATAAACGGAATGTCAAAAGAACCGGCAGGGGTGGAATAGGGTGCGAATGAGGGGTCGGATGTAACGCTCTTGTATTGCGACCGGTAAATGGCAGCGAGCCTGTAATCACCGTTCATCCTCCCGGTCAGCGCAGGATTCAGCGTGAGCGGTGAAGCATAGAATTGAGAGAAATGAATGTCCTGTGAAGAAGCAAACAGCGACAACAGGACCAAGGCAGGTACAAGAAGCGCTAGTTTAAATTTTCCCGCTGCGTTCATGCCCGTTGATTAAGGGTTCGTAAAAATAAGTGATGATTGTTGATAATCAAATCGCTTGCTGTTTTACCTGAGCAATGAAAAAACACCTGATTGGATTTTCGTTTCGCCATTTGCCAGCATCACCACCGCATAGTAAGTGTAAGTTCCAACCGGCTGCTCTTTGCCATTGTAGCTGCCGTTCCATCCGGTGTCCGGATTGGTTGTTTCAAAAATCTTTTCACCCCAACGGTTGTATATTCTGAACTCTTTTACCGTGATATATCCTGTTCGAACTATTTTAAATTCATCATTGCTCTCATCACCATTGGGGGTAAAAGCTTCCGGCATGGTGAACCTGCTGTCAACAATGACAACGGTTGTGGCCGCAGCGGTGCATCCTGTTTCGAGGTCGGTGACAACTACGGTATAAGTTGTATTGGCCGATGGCGTTGCTATCGGAGAGGGAGAATCAGGGGCGTCCAAAGTTTCAGCCGGAGTCCAGCTTATGGAATAGGAACCCGAACCGTTGACAATATCCGCATTGAGCCTGGATGAATCATTGATTCCTATGTATATCGGTGTTGAAGTTGCCGTCACTTCAAGCGAATCGAAGCTTACCACCGATGTATCATAATCGCGGCACCTTGTTCCGTTGCGGATGTATTCTACCGCTACAGTATATGTGCCTGCCGCCTCCGCCACGATGCTGCTTGCAGTTGAGCCTGTTGACCAGCTATAGGAAATGATGCCCGTGTCGGGAGCGCTCAGTATCACCGAATCTCCAATGTCGCAAAGCAAAGCATCATCAATTGACAGATTGCTTTCAAGCACATCGAGATCAACGCTATCGGTGTTGCTGCATCCGTTTTTATCAGTGACGGTAACCGAATACATCCCGTCTTCCCTTACAAAAAGGATGGTATCGCTTGAAGCGGTGTTCCATGAATATGTTTCAAAACTTCCCGGATACAATATGTAACCCGGACACACTTCCCCTGACGCCCC